>UQMU01000006.1 GCA_900542305.1 uncultured Collinsella sp.
GAGTTCAGACGTGTGCTCTTCCGATCTGAAGAAGGCCGAGCAGGAGCGCCTTGCCCGCGAGAAGGAGGAGGCTGCCCGCGAGGCCCAGCGCCGCGCCGTTCCCGCTTCCGACTCCGGTTCGCGCTTCCGTTCGCTGCTCGACCAGATCGCCGCACAGGAGACCGTGCTCAAGGAGAAGAAAGACGCCGAGGACAAGGCCAAGGCCGAGCGCGCCGCCGAGCGCGGTAACCGTCGTGGCGGCAACAACGACCGCCGCGGTGGCCGTCGTAACGATCGCAACGCCTCCGACAACAACTCCGAGCGCAACGCCTCCGAGAGCCGTCCGCACAGCCATCGCACCAACGCCAACAACAACGTCGCTGCCGGCATGGACTTCCCCAACCCCGACAAGCAGGGCAAGGGCAAGAAGCGCAAGGGCGGTCACAACAACGAAGAGGACCACTACAGCCGCATGGCTCGCGAGGCCGAGGAGTACAGCCGCGAGAAGGTGCTCGAGGAGGCTCGTGCTGCCGTCGAGGAGGCCTCTCGCGAGTCCACCGGTCGCCGCAAGAAGCGCAAGGAGAAGCGCGAGCGCGAGGCTGCCAAGGCTCAGGAGGAGCGCAAGATAGAGGAGGCGCTGGCCCAGGGCGTGAACCCCGAGGACCTCGACGCCATCAAGGTCTCCCAGGGCGTTACCGTCCAGGAGCTTGCCGAGGCGCTCGACGTTCCGGCCAACGACATTATCAAGCGCCTGTTCCTGCTGGGTACGCCGCTTACCATGACGCAGTCCATGTCCGATGACCTCGTCGAGCTCGTCGCCGACGACCTGGGCCGTCAGATCAAGATCATCACCCCCGAGGAGGAGAACACCTTCTCGTTCTATGACGATCCCGCCGACCTTAAGCCCCGCGCCCCGGTCGTCACCGTCATGGGTCACGTCGACCACGGCAAGACGAGTCTGCTCGACGCTATCCGTCACACTGGCGTCGCTGCCGGCGAGGCGGGCGGCATTACGCAGGCCATCGGCGCTTCGCAGGTCACGATCAACGACCGCAAGATCACCTTCATCGACACCCCGGGCCACGCCACCTTCACAGCCATGCGTGCCCGTGGCGCCAAGGTGACCGACATCGTCATTCTGATCGTGGCTGCCGACGACGGCGTCATGCCCCAGACCATCGAGTCTATCAACCACGCCAAGGCCGCCGGCGTACCCATCGTCGTCGCCGTCAACAAGATCGATAAGCCCGGCGCCAACCCCGACCGTGTGCGTCAGGAGCTCACCGAGTACGGCGTCATCCCCGAGGAGTGGGGCGGACAGAACATGTTCGTCAACATCTCGGCCAAGCAGAAGATCGGTATCGACGACCTTCTGGAGACCGTGCTGCTCCAGGCCGACGTGCTCGAGCTCAAGGCCAACCCCGATACCTTCGCTTCGGGCAACGTCCTCGAGGCTAAGCTCGACAAGGGCCGCGGCTCGGTTGCCACCGTGCTCGTGACCCGCGGTACCCTGCATGTGGGCGACACGCTGGTCGCCGGCCTTACCTATGGCCGCGTCCGCGCCATGCTCGACCCCAAGGGCAACGCCGTCACCGAGGCCGGTCCCTCCGATGCTGTCGAGATCCTGGGCCTGCAGTCCGTCCCCAACGCCGGCGATGAGTTCCGCGTGTTCGAGGACGAGCGCGAGGCTCGCGCCCTTGCCGACGAGCGTTCGCTCAAGGCCCGTATCGAGGAGCAGAGCCGCGTGAAGCACGTGACGCTCGAGAACCTCTTCGAGACCATCGCCGACGCCGAGGTCAAGGAGCTCAACCTGATCATCAAGGCCGACGTCCAGGGTTCCATCGAGGCCCTTCAGGACTCGCTCGACAAGATGGACCAGTCCGAGGTGCGCATCAACACGATCCACTCCGCGGTCGGCGCCATCAACGAGACCGACGTCGTCCTGGCCGACGCCTCCAACGCCATCATCATCGGCTTTGGCGTCCGTCCCGACGGTAAGGCCCGCTCCGCCGCCGAGCGCGAGGGTGTCGAGATCCGTTGCTACGACGTCATCTACAAGTGCCTCGAGGAACTCGACGCGGCCCGTATCGGCATGCTCAAGCCCACCGAGGTCGAGGTCGCCACGGGTACCGCGACCGTCCTGGACACCTTCAAGGTGCCCAAAGTCGGTATCGCCGCCGGTGTCCGCGTCGAAGAGGGCGAGATCGCCGCGACCGATTCCGTGCGCCTGGTGCGCGACGGCATCGTGGTCTTCAACGGCAAGATCGCCTCGATGCGCCACTACAAGGACGAGGCCAAGAGCCTCAAGAGCGGTTCCGAGGGCGGCATTGGCCTGGAGAACTTCCAGGACATCAAGCCCGGCGACCAGATCGAGGGTTACCGCATCGACCAGGTTGCCCGTACCGAGTAGGGGGTAGCGCTATGAAGCAAACGCAGGCAACCCGCCGTCTGGGCGAGCAGCTTCGCGAGAAGCTTGGTTATATCCTGCTCTTTGAGGTTTCCGATCCGCGTCTCGACCTGGTTACTTTGACCGCGGTCGAGGTCGCGGTGGACCGTTCGTTCGCGCGTGTGTACGTGTCGTGCGATGCGAGCCGCTACGACGAGGTCATGGAGGCGCTCGCAAGCGCCAAGGGCCGTATTCGCAGCCTGTTGGCTCGCTCGCTCGATTGGCGTGTTACGCCCGAGCTGGATTTTCGCATCGATCGCTCGACCGATGAGGCCGAGCGCATCACGCGTGCGCTGGAAAACGTTCCCGCCACGCTTGCGATCGAAAAGGACGAGGACGGCTATCCGATAGCGGATGCCGCCCAGGAGGCAGCTTTAGATGACTAATTCCGCCGATCTCGCCTCGTGCGAGTCTGCAGATATTCAGCGACGCATCCTCGAGCTCATCGAGGGTGCGTCCTCCATTGCGATTTCGGGACATACTTCTCCCGATGGCGATGCCCTGGGCTCCGTGCTGGGTCTGGGCCTTTCGCTCATGAAGTTTTTCCCCAACAAGGACATTGCGCTGCTGCTGGCAGACGATGACCCGGTTCCTCGCATCTACCGCTTTATGGAAGGCTCCGATCGCCTGGTGCCGGCATCTGCGTACACCGGCAATCCTGACCTGTTCATCTCGGTGGACGTGCCGGTCGTCGAGCGCCTCAACAATTCCGCCGAGGTGCTTCGTCGCTCCAAGCATGTGGTGTGCTTCGATCATCATCCGGCGCGCGAGGAGTTTGCCGAGCTGAGCCTGAGGCGCGTCGATGCCGCGGCCTGCGCCATGATCATCGACCGTTTCTTGGACAATTGCGGCATTGTCGCACGTGATGGCGTTGCGACCTGCCTGCTGTGTGGCTTGGTTACCGATACCGGCCGTTTTCAGTACCAAAACGCCGATGCCGCCGCGTTCCATGCGGCCTCGCGCCTGGTGGCGCACGGTGCCGATCCGGCGCGCGTTGCGCTCGAGGTCTACCAGAGCATGCGCGTTGAGTTTTTACACCTCAAGTCCATTGTCATGGGTCGCATTAAGACGGTCGCGCATGGGCGCGTGGCGTATAGCTATGCCTACCAGAGCGACCTTGAGGCCTGCGGTGTCACCTCGGACGAGTGCGACGGCCTGGTCGATGTGGTGCGTTCGGTGATGGGCGTCGAGGTTTGCATGTTCTTAAAGGGCATTGAGGGCGATACCAAGGTGCGTGGCAACCTGCGCTCCAAGGGCGACCTCGATGTGTCCGAGATTGCTGCCAACTTTGGCGGTGGCGGGCATCATGCCGCCGCCGGCTTTTCCAACAACGGAACAATTCTCGAGACGCTCACCGTGGCACTTCCCATGCTGGCCGAACTGGTAGGGGAGGATCCCGCTTCGGTGACCGTCGAGCTTTAACTTTTTGGATGGTACATGGCTCGTCGTACGCCTTCTCAACTGAATATGCTGCTCGCCGTCGATAAGCCGGTGGGCTGCACGTCCCACGACGTGGTTTCGCAATGCCGACGCTCCCTCCATGAGCGGCGCGTCG
This sequence comes from uncultured Collinsella sp., assembly GCA_900542305.1. GTDB lineage: Bacteria > Actinomycetota > Coriobacteriia > Coriobacteriales > Coriobacteriaceae > Collinsella. Next base: position 3,981 of record UQMU01000006.1, read on the forward strand.
GCCATGCCGGCACGCTCGACCCCATGGCATCGGGTGTCATGGTGGTGGGTGTTGGCCAGGCCACCCGTCTGCTGGGCATGCTAACCCTTGATACCAAAAGCTATGTCGCCGACATCTCGTTTGGCGCCGAGACCAATACCGATGATGCGGAGGGCGAGGCGGTTCGCACGGTGCCCATTACTGCCGACCTGCGCGATCCGGCCTATGCCCGCGAGCGCCTGTGCGCCATGTTGGGCCCGCAGATGCAGGTACCGCCGGCGTTTTCGGCCATTTCGGTCAACGGCGTGCGCGCCTATAAGGCTGCGCGCGAAGGTAACGCCGTGTCACTGCCCCCGCGTCCGGTCGAAGTGTACTCCGCCGACCTGATTGCCGTGAGCGGCGAGGGCGACGTTTGCGTTTGGACCGTGGCGTTTTCGGTGAGCAAGGGCACCTATATCCGTGCGCTCGCTCGCGACCTGGGTCGTGCCTGTGACAACGCGGCACATATTTCCGCGCTGCGCCGTACGGCCTCCGGTGTTGTTTCCATCGGTGCCTGCCATGCGGTCGAGGAACTTTCTGCCGAGTCCGCTGCCGGCTTTGCCCTGGATCCCATTGCGGCACTGGGCGCCACACGCGTCGACTTGCAGGGTGATCTTGCCGACGATCTGCTGTGCGGGCGTCGTATTCCTATTGAGCGCGCGCTTGCGAGCTTCGATGCCTCGAAGGCGCCGTTTGCGCTGGTGCTCGACGGCGGGCTCAAGGCGCTTGCCCGTATCGAGGGCGGTCGCTTTGTTATGGAGCATGTCTTTCCGCAGGCGATCGGCGGTGTTCGTTGATGCTGACCTCCCACGAGCTCTCGCGTATTTTTTTCGCGGGCGAGTCGGATGAGGCCTGCATCGTTGCCGCCGATGCGTTTGATGATTGCGCGTGCCTGGGCGCCGCGTCGATCGCCATCGGCGTGTTCGACGGCGTGCATCGGGGGCATCGCGAGCTGATCGACGCGGTCGTTCGCGATGCGCGTGACCACGGCTGCAAGGCGGTCGTGGTCACCTTCGATCCCGACCCGGACGTGGTGGTGAGCCCTTCGCCCGCTCAAAAATTGATGACGACGGCTGACCGTCTGCATGCCCTGGCTCTCACCGGGGTCGATGCGGTCGTGGCCGTTCCCTTTACGCCCGCGGTGGCGGCACTTGACCACGTAGGCTTTCTTAAGTTGCTTTCGCGCGTCGTCGATATCCGCTCGATTCGCGTGGGTAGCGACTTTAGGTTGGGCCGCGGCGGTGCCTCGGGCGTTGCCGAGATGCAGGCGTGGGGTGCCGAGCACGGTGTTGACGTCTATGGCCACGAGCTACTGTGCGTCGATGGACAGACAATCTGCGCCACCCGGATTCGCCAGGAGCTGTGCCAGGGTCATGTTGAGCTTGCCGCCGAGCTGCTCGGCCGCCCGTACATGCTGCGCGGTATTGTTGCCGGCGGTCGTCACCAAGGTTCCGACATGGGTTTTCCCACGGCAAACATCCAGGTGCCCGAGGGCATCCAGGTTCCTGCCGATGGCGTCTACGAGGGCCTGGTGCTGGTCGACGATACCGTATGGCCTGCTGCCGTCAACGTGGGGCTGCCGCCGACGTATGCCGACGATGCCGCCTCGGCGCATCTCGAGGCCAACTTGATCGGGTATGCGGGTGACCTGTACGGCGCCTCGGTGTCGCTGGCGTTTACGCGCTGGCTGCGCCCGTCGCGCGTGTTCGATTCGCTGGACGAGCTTATCGCGACCGTCGAGGGTAATATTGACGATATCCGTCATCATTTGGGTGAGCAGGGGGTGAGCATCCGTGATTAGCGATGAGGAGAAAGACCAAGTGCGCGCCGCGTCCGATCTGGTTGCCATCGTGCAAGAAACGGTTGAGCTCAAGCCCCGCGGCCATGAGTTTTGGGGTTGCTGCCCCTTTCATGGCGAAAAGACGCCGTCCTTCCACATTATCCCCGCCACGCAGGTCTGGCACTGCTTTGGCTGCGGCGAGGGTGGCGACGTCTTCACCTATATCATGAAGCGCGAGAACCTGAGCTTTCCCGAGTCAATCCGTTATTTGGCCGATCGCGCGGGTATTGAGCTGCATGACACCGGAGATCGCCGTGAGCGCGGTACCAAGCGTGCCCGCATCTACGATTTGTGCGCCGAGACCGCCCAGTTCTACCACACCATGCTTATGCGCGGTAAGGACGGCCGTCCGCGTGAGTACTTTGCCAGCCGCGGCATGGGTGGAGACGTCTGCCGCCGCTACTGCCTGGGCTTTGCGCCGGGTCGCAACGCGCTGGTATCGCACCTGTCCCAGGCGGGTTTTACCCCGCAGGAGATGATCGACGCCAACGTTGCCGTGAGCCGCGGGCGCGGGCAACTAGCCGACCGCTTTTACGACCGCGTGATGTTTCCCATCTTTGACGAGCAGGGTCACAACATTGCCTTTGGTGGTCGCATCATGGGTGACGGCCAACCCAAGTACCTCAATACCGCCGAGACGAGCGTGTTTCATAAAAAACGAAACCTCTACGGTTTTAATTGGGCCAAGGAGTTTATCGTCGCGCAGGATACCGCCATCGTGGTGGAGGGCTATACCGACTGCATCGCCTGTTGGGAGGCGGGGATTAAAAACGTTGTCGCTACGCTGGGCACCGCGCTCACGGAGCATCACGTCAAGACGCTCACTCGTTTTGCCAAGCGCATCGTGTATATGTTTGACGGCGATGCCGCCGGTCAAAAGGCCGCTCGCCGTGCGATTCAGTTTATCGAGCAGGATTCTATGGACCTGCGCTGCGTGGTACTGCCCGACGGCAACGACCCTATGGAGTTTATTACGGCACACGGCGGCCAGGAGCTGCAGGCGCGCATTGACGCTGCCGAGCCGCTTATGGACTTTGTTTACCGTTCGCTGCAGGAGTCGAGCGACATCACCACGCCGGGCGGACGTGCCAAGGCGTTGGAGGATGCGCTGACGCTCATCTATCCGTTGCGCGACAGCTATATGATCGACACGTACTTTATCCAGATTGCCGACCTGTTGGGTTTGGATCTGGAGACCGTGCGCGCGAGCTCGGGCCGTGTGTTTCGCGATGTCGCCAAGCGCGAGGATGCGGAACGCCGCCGTGAGCAGAACTATGAGCGCCAGCGGGCGCAGGCCGAGCGCTCCGGTAGCGCGGGCGGTCGGGCTTCGGGTTCTCGCGATGCCGGTCGCGGTGCTTGGGCATCGGGCGCGACGCCGCCGGTGTCCGTGCCGGTCGAAGAAGAGCCGTACGACTACGTCCCGCTCGATGCCTACGGTGCCGCGCCCGTGGAGGTCGTCGAAGATCTTCCGCCGATCGATGTGCCTGATGGTATGGGCGCTGTGCCTGCGGCTGACGGTTCGGGTGCACCGGCTGCGGCGGCGCCGATGGTTCTTACCGATCTTGAACGCAAGTCCTTGGCAGGGGAGCGCGAACTGTTGACGATGCTCACGAGCTACCCCGACCTGTTCCGCACGTATGCCGACCGCATCTGCTCCATCGAGTGGGTTGACCCACGTCACGAGTCCATCGCATGGGCCGTTCTGGCGACGCCGCCGGGAACCGATCCTGCAGCCTGCATGGATGCGGCGCGCTCAGTGTGTCCCGATGCGGCAACGCTTGTGAGTGCCGGGCGCATCTCAGCGACGAGCAAGCACCCTACCGAGACGAACATCGTGTTTATGCTCGATACGCTCGAGCTCTACACCATCAAACGCCGCATGCGTGCCGCACAGGCCAAGCTGCGCCAGGACCGTTCGCTCGATGATGAGGCCCGTCGCGCGCTGACCGTGCAGGCCGCGCAGGACTCGCAGCGTCAGCGCGAACTGCAAAAGTCGATCGGCGGCGTGGCGGATCCGTTCCGCTTGATCGGCCTGGAGGCCGCGGGCACCGAACAGGCCTAGATGTTGTGGTCAACCAGCGTATTCTCGCCTATATCCAGTCCTCTTTTTGGGTATAGACGTCAATGTGTGTGCTAAAGTATTGAGTCCTGTGGACTATGAAGGGAGAATCTGTGCCAAAAAAGACTGAGAGCACGGGTACTGGGCTGGAATCCTACGTTGCAAAGCTCATGGGCAACGGCTCAAACAGGACTTCGGTAACCGAGGACGAGATTCAGGTCGCCCTGAAGGATATTGATGTTTCTGACGAGCAGCTCACCGCGGTGTATTCCGCGCTGCGCAACAGCGGCATCCAGATTATCTCCGCGAGCGGTAACGACGACGCCCCCATGGACGTCGACGATGACGATAACGATAGCGATACCGACGATTTCGATGACGACGAGCACGATTCCGGCTCGCTCGACGATCACGAGCTTAAGATGGCCCGTCAGGCCGACGCTGAGATGGGTTCTTCCAAGAGCAAGAAGAAGCGCACCGTGCGCACGTCCCGTTCGCGTTCGCGCGTGCGTGGCATCGATGCCTCCACGGTGATGCTGACCGGCGACCCGGTTCGTATGTACCTTAAGGAGATCGGTAAAGTCGACCTGCTGACCGCCTCCGAAGAGGTCGATCTGGCTATGAAGATCGAGGCCGGTCTCGATGCCACCGAGAAGCTCGAGGCCGCCGATGCGGGCGAGATCGAGCTCACCCGCGCCGAGATGCGTCGCCTGACCCGTATCGAGAACGTCGGTCTCGAGGCCAAGCAGGCGCTCATCAGCGCCAACCTGCGCCTGGTCGTCTCCATCGCCAAGCGCTATGTCGGTCGCGGTATGCTGTTCCTGGACCTGATCCAGGAGGGCAACCTCGGTTTGATCCGCGCCGTCGAGAAGTTCGACTACCAGAAGGGCTTTAAGTTCTCCACGTACGCCACGTGGTGGATCCGTCAGGCCATCACGCGTGCTATCGCCGACCAGGCCCGTACCATCCGTATTCCCGTGCACATGGTCGAGACCATCAACAAGCTCGTCCGCGTGCAGCGTCAGCTTCTCCAGGACCTGGGTCGCGACCCGACCCCCGAGGAGATCGGTGCCGAGATGGACATGAGTGCCGACCGCGTCCGCGAAATCCAGAAGATCTCGCAGGAGCCCGTGTCTCTCGAGACCCCTATCGGCGAGGAAGAGGATTCCCAGCTGGGAGACTTCATCGAGGACTCCCAGGCTATCGTTCCGCCCGATGCCGCCAGCTTCTCCATGCTGCAGGAGCAGCTCACCCAGGTGCTCGACTCGCTTGCCGATCGTGAGCGCAAGGTTATCGAGCTGCGCTTTGGCCTTGTCGACGGACATCCCCGCACGCTCGAGGAAGTCGGCCGCGAGTTTGGCGTCACGCGCGAGCGTATCCGCCAGATCGAGTCCAAGACCCTTGCCAAGCTCCGCCACCCCAGCCGCTCCAGCAAGCTCAAAGACTATATCGAAAGCTAGTCAAGCAAGAAGCGCCCTCAAGCACATCCGCTTGAGGGCGCTTTCATGTAGTCGTTGGGGACGCCCCCAATGACTAGGTCGGAAAAATTCTCAAAAAAGTTCTTGCCCTGAGCTGATTCGTCCGTATAATAATCTACGTTGCTTGAGAGCACGCACCTATTCCTCGGTAGCTCAATGGTAGAGCACGCGGCTGTTAACCGCGCTGTTGTAGGTTCGAGTCCTACCCGGGGAGCCAGGTTGTAAAACCCGTCGCTTATGCGGCGGGTTTTTTCATGCCGCGATCGCCGTTCGCGAACGTTACCGTATCAACATTTCGTGTCGAGGATGTAATCCCGAGGCCCGCCACCTCAACATGGCGCGGTCGTTGTAGAATATTGCAATGATTGCTCCCACGAGATGGTGCCGCGAGCACCAGATAAGGAGATTCTTGTGTCTGAGACCATTAACGGCAGCCTGAGCGTCTCGAACGACGTTATTGCCGATATTGCCGGTTATGCCGCGATGACGTGCTATGGCGTCGTCGGTATGGCTGAGCAGCTCCAGGGCGCCGAGAGCGTGCGCCTGCTTGCCGGTCAGCGCCTCCGCAAGGGCGTGCTTGTCTCCGCCGACGAGAACGGCCTTACGGTCGATCTTCACGTCGTGCTCGAGAACGGCGTCAACATGAAGTCCGTCTGCCACAATCTTTCGAGCTCCGTTGCCTTCACTCTGCAGGAGATCGCCCAGATCGATCCCGCCAGCCTTAAGATCGGCATCCACATCGACGCGCTCAAGAGCCGTCTGAACTAGCATCCGAAAACGGAGATTCAAATACCCATGATTGCAAAGACCATTCGCACCTGTTTTCCGATCGCTGCGGCTGCCGTTTCCGACAAGGCCGAGGAGATCAACAAGCTCAACGTCTTCCCCGTACCCGATGGCGATACCGGCACCAACATGTCGCTCACGCTCGCCTCGGTGACCAAGGAGCTTTCTGCTCTTCCTGCCGACGCCGACATGGAAGCCATCGCCGGCGCCATCACCCACGGCTCCCTGATGGGTGCCCGCGGCAACTCCGGCGTCATCACCTCGCAGATTCTGCGCGGTGTGGCCGAGGGCCTCGTCTCTGCCGATGAGCCTATTACGGCTGCCAACATCGCCTTCGCCTTCCGTCGCGCCGTCAAGGTTGCCTTCCAGGCTGTCCGCAAGCCCATCGAGGGCACGATCCTCACGGTCCTGCGCGATGTCTCGACCAAGGCAGACGAGTGCGAGAAGAAGAAGTTCTCGGCCGAGGATGCGCTCGACGCCATCGTCGTCGAGGCCTACCAGTCCGTCGCTCGCACGCCCGACCTGCTGCCCGTTCTGAAGGAGAACGGCGTGGTTGACTCCGGCGCCTTCGGCTTTGCTATTTTCCTTGAGAACTTTGTTGCCGCCGCGCTTGGCCGCAGCACCGTTGTCGAGGATTTCTCCGCCACGTTTGATTCCGCTGGCTCTGCCCGCGACGCGGCCCTTGGTCGCGTTGAGATCGAGGCCAACGACGATTGGGAGGGCTCGGAGTTCCGCTACTGCAACGAGTTCCTGTTTAAGGCCGACGCCCCGTTTGACGAGGACGAGTGCCTTAAGTTCCTGGGTTCCATGGGCGACTGTGAGCTACTCGTGGGCGCCTATCCCGACTACAAGATCCATGTGCACTCCAACACCCCCAACCTGGTGCTCGAGCACATGCTGCAGCTCGGTCAGATCTACGAGGTCTTTATCCACAACATGGAGATGGAGGCCCACGACCGTACCGCCAAGATTCACGAGGACCAGGAAAAGGCCGACGAGCCCGCCAAGGCGCTGGGCTTTGTCGCCGTTGCCGCCGGTTCCGGCGAGGCCGACATCCTCAAGTCCCTTGGCGTCGACGTGATCGTCTCGGGTGGCCAGACCATGAACCCCTCGACTGCAGATCTGCTGGGCGCGGTGGACCAGGTCAACGCGACCTCGGTCATCATTCTGCCCAACAACGGCAACATCCGCATGGCTGCCGAGGCTGCCGCTTCTGCCTGCACGGACAAGAAAGTTGCCGTCGTTCCCACCAAGACCGTCCCACAGGCGTTCTCCGCGCTGTTCGCGGTCCTGCCCGATTCCGAGCTCGAGGACGCCGTCGCCGCCATGGTCGACGCCATCAGCGAGGTCCGCGATGGCGAGGTCACCCGCGCCGTGCGCGACTCCAGTGCCTCTGACGGTTCTCCGATTCACTCCGGTGACGTCATGGGCATCATTGCCGGCTCCATCGATGTGGTCGGCTCCGACGTGAAGCAGGTCACGCTCGATTGTATCAACCGCATGCAGGAGGAAGAGGAAGGCGACGCGCTGACGATTCTGGCCGGCGAGGAGCTGTCCGATGAGGCCTTCCAGGAGATCGTCGACGCTATCGAGGAGGCTCAGCCCGATCTGGAGATTGACGCCCATCGTGGCGAGCAGCCGCTCTATCCCGTGATCTTCTCGATCGAGTAGGCAACTGCCCATGTCCGAGCTGTGCTCCGTGCCGCGCGTCTCGGAGCGCTTTGCCCAGAGCAATGCGCTCGACGAGGATATCGCGCGACTCAAATATGTTTCTGGTAAACGTGAGGAGGCCCTTCGCCGTCTGGGAATTCGGACGGTGGGGGACCTCCTTCTCCATATCCCTCATCGATACCTCGACTTTACCCGTTCGTGGTCCATCGAGATGGCGCCCATCGGTACCGTGTGCACCATCATCGCCACGGTCGACCGTATCGTCCAAAAGCAGCCGCGCCCGCGCATGCAGGTGACCGAGGTCTCACTTGTTGACGAGACGGGCGTGCTACAGGTCGCCTTTTTCCGCCAGCCCTGGATTGCCCAGCAGCTTAAGCAGGGCGACCGCCTGGCCGTGATGGGCAAGGTCGAGTTTGCCTACGGTTTTAAGCAGATGGCCTCGCCCCACTTTGAAAAGCTCGAGGACGGGCGCGCCGCAGGCACCATTCTGCCGGTCCATTACGTGAGCGATGGCGTGAGCCAGGCGTGGATGCGCCGCATCGTAAGCGGCGCGCTCGAGGTCGTCGGCAATCCGTTCGATCCGATTCCCGCACGCTTGCGCGTCAAGCGCCGCCTGATGAGCAATGCCCGCGCGCTTCGATCGATCCACTTTCCATCGAGTATGGCTGAGCGGGATATCGCGCGACGTCGCCTTGCTTATGAGGAGTGCCTTTACCTTCAGCTGGCGCTTCGCCTGCGCAACGATGGCGGCCTAGTCGATGTGGTGCCCTATGCCCACACCGCGGGCGAGCACCTGGCCGCACTCAAGCAAGCCCTGCCGTTTTCGCTGAGCGACGAGCAGGAGGTCGCGTTCCAAGATATCCTGCGCGATATGTGCGATGGCGGGCGTGTGATGAACCGCCTGCTGCTGGGCGATGTCGGTACCGGTAAGACCGCCGTTGCCGCCTGCGCGCTGGCTGTGGCTGCCGATAGCGGCACGCAGGCCTGTGTTATGGCGCCCACGGGCGTGCTGGCGCGCCAATATGCCGATAAGACCGGCCCTCTGCTCTCTCAGTCCGGCATGTCCTGGGCGCTTCTGACGGGTGCCACGCCGGCCGCAGAGCGCGAGCGCATCCATGCACAGCTGGAATCGGGCGAGCTTGACGTGCTCTTTGGCACCCATGCGGTGCTTTCGGATGACGTTGCGTTCAAGCATCTGTCGCTTGTCGTCATCGACGAGCAGCACCGGTTTGGCGTCGGCCAACGTAACGCCCTACGCGCGAAGGGCCCCGGTGCCGATCTGCTCGTTATGACGGCAACGCCAATCCCGCGTACGCTGGCGCTTTCGGTCTACGGCGATCTGGACACGAGTATCATCCGCCATCGGCCCGTCCCTGGCGCTGGCGTGACGACACGCGTGCTCACCGAGTCGAGCCGCGACCTCGCCTATGGCGCCATCCGCGAGGCGCATGCAAAGGGCCAGCAGGCCTACGTGATTTGCCCACTTGTGGAGCCGAGTGATTCGGCCGATGAGCTGGAAGACGTACCTGGTATCGCCCGCGACGACGAGGGCCGCGTGACGGTCCCCGTGCCGCTGCACGATACGGCAACCGAGCTCGATCGCCTGCGTCTGGCGTTGCCGGGTCTTGTCATCGAGCGCCTTCACGGCCGCATGCCGGCGGGGGAGAAGGATCGTGTGATCGACGCCTTCAAGCGTGGCGAGATCGACGTGCTCGTCTCGACTACGGTGGTCGAGGTGGGCGTCGACGTGCCTAACGCCACCGTCATGGTCATCGAGAACGGCGAGCGCTTTGGGTTGGCTGCCCTGCACCAGCTGCGCGGTCGCGTGGGCCGTGGCAGCGTGTCGGGCACGTGCCTGGTCATGACGCACTCCAAGGGCAACGGTGGCGCTTCGGCAGCGCAAGATCGCCTGCAATCGCTCGAAAACACTTCGGATGGCTTTACGCTCGCCCAAATGGACCTGCGTTTACGCCATGAGGGCGAAATCCTGGGGTACCGCCAGCACGGCGGTGTGACCCTGCGCTTTGTCGACCTGGATGCCGACGAGGAGCTGATCGAGTGGGCCCATTTGGACGCGGTCGAGCTCTTGCGGTATGCTTGTACGCTTGACTCCGTGGCGACGCGCCCCCTGCGCGACGCGGTCGCCATGCGTTATCGACATATTTTTAAGGAGGTCAGCGGAGGATGAGAATCATCGGCGGCGAATGGCGCGGTCGTAAGATCGAGGAGCCCCGTGGTCGCGATGTCACCCGCCCCACGACTGATCGCGTGCGCGAGTCGTGCGCATCTATGGTCATGTCGGCATTCGACTTCGATCTGGACGAGGTCCGCGTGCTGGACGCCTTTGGCGGCTCCGGTGCCTTAGGGTTGGAGATGCTCTCTCGTGGGGCCCGCTCGCTCACGACGTTTGAGATCGATCGCAACGCCGCGCGGCTCATTACCAAGAATATCGAGTCGCTGTGCCGCGACCGCTCGCGCTGGCGCGTCGTTACCGGCGATGTGCTGGCGAGCGCCTCGCGCGGCCGCGTGCCGGGTGGTCCCTTCGACTTGGTCCTGCTCGACCCGCCCTACGCATTTGGCGCCGAGCCGGTCGAGGAGCTGCTGCAGAATCTTGCCCAGCAGGGCCTGCTGACATCAGGTGCCTATGCCCTTTTTGAGCATGCCGCCGCCGACGCGGGCGCGCATCCGGCCGGCTTTGAGACCGTGCGCGAGAAGCGCTATGGCATCACTTCGGTCGACCTGCTGCGCTGGGCCGACGATAGCAAGGACGGCGGCACTGATGCTAACGAAAATGACGAGGCAGTATCCCCGGAGGACGCCCATGAGTGACACTATTAATCGCGTGATCGTCCCGGGCACCTTCGATCCCATCACGTTTGGCCATATCGATGTGATCCGCCGTGCCCGCCGCATCTTTCCCAGCGTGATCGTCGCTGTTGCTGAGTCGCAAGGTAAAAACGGTGTAGGTACCACGTTTATGCTCGATGAGCGCGTGGCGCTGGCCCGCGAGGCGCTCGGCGATATCGACGGCGTCGAGGTTCTGCCCTTTACCGGCCTCTTGGTCGACTTCGCTCGTGAGCAGGGGGCGGGGGCCGTGGTCAAGGGTCTGCGCGCCATGACCGACTTTGAGTATGAGCTGCAGCAGGCCGACCTTAACTATCGCCTGGATAGCGAGCTGGAGTCCATCTTTGTCATGAGTGCGCCGCAGTACGGCTATATCTCGAGCTCGGTCGTTCGCCAGATCGCCTCGCTCGGCAGCGATGTATCGACGTTTGTCCCGTCCAACGTGGTCGAAGCGCTCAAACATCGCTTTTCGTGACGTTTCTTATTGCCTGGTGGCATGTGGTAAACTAGCACGATGATATGTTACCTATGAAAGGAGACCGGATGCCGGGCGAGAATTTTCCTGGCGATAGGATCGTCAGCTTGGTCGATGAGCTCGAAGGGCTGATCGAGGAAGCCAAGCCGCCTTTCGGCAAGAACGCTCAGTTCAAGGTCATCGACGCCGACGTGTTCTTCAACATCCTCGACGAGATCCGCATGAGCTATCCCGAGGAGTGGCAGAAGTCCCGCCGTATCCTTAAGGAGCGCGAGGAGCTTATGGCTTCCGCCGCCGCTCAGGCCGATTCCATCATCGCTGACGCTCAGCAGCAGGCCCTCACTATTGCCGGTGAGCAGGAGATCGTCCGCCTTGCGCAGCAGCAGGCCGACGACATCCGCGATCGTGCCCAGCAGTACGAGCGCGAGACGCGTTATGCTGCCGAGGACTACGCAGAGCAGGTCTTTACGCACCTGGAGGAGAACCTCAAGAGCCTGACCGGCACCGTTACCCGTTGCCGTCAGCAGCTCAACGAGGGTGCCGCCCAACAGAACGGTCAGTGGTAATGGCTGAGTTCCCGAGCGTTACCGTCGATCTTTCCGAGCAGCTCGAGTTTCCCGGAGATTCGTATCCGCTGACCGGTAAGGTCGATGTCTCCACCTACACGGTGGGCGAGAAGGAGTACCAGCTTCAGGACGGCATCGACTACGACGTTGTCTTTACCAATGCCGGTACCGGTGTCTTGCTCACGGGCATGGTCCGCGCGCACGCCACCGGCGAGTGCGACCGTTGCCTGGAGCCCGCCTCGTTTGATATCGCCGGCGAGATCGAGGAGTTCTACCTCTTTGAGGAACCCGAGGATCCCGAGGCCTACGAGGACGGCTACGAGCTCCTGGGTGAGGACCGTATCGTCGATCTGGGTGAGCCCATCAATGACGCGGTCGTTATGGACACCCCGTTTGTGGTGCTCTGCAAGCCCGATTGCCGCGGTCTGTGCCCCACTTGCGGCTGCAATCTCAACGTCGAGCAATGCGATTGCGCCGCCCAGGCAGAGGCAGAATGGGCCGCTGCCACGGAAAATCCATTTGCAGCATTGAAGAATCTCAAGCTTGATGAGTAAAACTGTGGTAGTATCGCTACTTGCGCGTAATCGCCACACTGGATAGTTCATAAGGAAGGTCACTATGCCCGTACCTAAACAAAAGCAGGGTCGTATCCGCACTCACACCCGTCGTTCCGCCAACATGAAGATCTCGGCTGCGGCTCAGTCCACGTGCCCCCGTTGCGGCGCTGTCAAGCTTCCGCACCACGTGTGCCCCAGCTGCGGTTTCTACAAGGACCGCGAGGTTATCGTTACCGAGTAACGGTATACTCTGGATGCGATGCCGTTCCAAATGGAACCACAATGGCCGGCTCAATGAGTCGGCCATTTTTGTATAAGGAGCATGTATATGAGTAACGTTCGCGTTTGTGTAGACGTTGTGGGCGGAGACGAGAAACCTCAGGTCGTTCTCGATGGTATCGAGGCTGCGCTTGCCGCCGATCCCGATATCGAGGTCTTGGCAGCTGGCCCCGCCGAAATCGTCAATCCCTTTGCCGCCTCCCATGCGCGCGTCGAGGCCCTGGAGGCACCCGACGTTATCGCCATGGATGACGATCCCATTCGCGCCGTGATGACCAAGCGTAAGTCGTCGATCGTGCTTTCTTGCCGCGCCATTAAGAAGGGCAACGCGGATGCGTTCTTCTCCGCCGGCTCGACCGGTGCCATGACCGCCGCTGCCACCGCCTACGTGACGCCGTTTAGGTATCAGGCCGAAGGCAAGAAGCAGCCGGTGCGTCCGTGCCTCACCAATGCGTTGCCCAATCGCGCCGGCGGTCTGACGGTGCTGTGCGATATGGGCGCCAACCCCGATGTCGAGGTCGATGACATGGTACGTTTTGCCCAGATGGGTAGCGCCTATGCCCGCGTCGTCCTGGGCATCGAGCATCCCCGCGTGGGCCTGCTTGCCAACGGCACCGAGGACGAGAAGGGCTCCAACTTCACCAAGGCCTGTTTCCCTGCTATGAAGGCCGCCGTTCCCGGCTTTGTTGGTAACTGCGAGGGCACCGACCTCACCTCAGGTAACTTCGATGTCGTCGTTGCCGATGGCATGTCGGGTAATATCGCTCTCAAAGCTACCGAGGGCGCTGCCAAGTTTTTGCTGCAGGAGCTCAAGGGCGCCTTTATGGCCTCGCTCGGCACCAAGATCGCCGCGCTGCTCATTAAAAAGCAGATGCGCGAGATTAAGGCCAAGCTCTCTGGCGACGCCAAGGGCGGCGCGATTCTTCTGGGCCTGCGCGGCGTGGTCCTGATCGGCCATGGTGCCACCTCAGTCGAGGCTGTCAAAAACGGTACGCTCGCGGCGGCCGAAGCCGTGCGCGCCGGGCTGGTCGAGAATGTCGCCAACTCTATGGATGGTATCGTTTTATAAGAGCGAGTTAGAGCGCTGTTATGTGCTTCGCGGTGCACGCCGTGGGGTAGAATCAGAACCGTGTCTTGGTACCGCCCGGGCGGTACCATTCTTTTGGTATTCATGCACTATGAGAGGAAGCGCTATGGACCGCTCCGAAATCTTCGACAAGATCGCCGAGGTCGCTGCTGACGTTCTGGGCGTCGATGTTGCCGAAATTAGCGAGGAGACCACCTTTGACGACCTCGATGCCAACTCGCTCGAGCGCCTGCAGCTGGTTACGGCTATCGAGGACGAGTTCAACCTCGAGATCGATGACGAGACCCTGCTCTCGCTCAACTCTGTCGCCGACGCCGTCGACGCTATCGAAGCTGCCAAGGAGGCCTAAGTCTTGGCTTTATCCGACCGACTTACGCGCGCCCAGGAAATCCTGGGCCACGAGTTCAACAATAAGGTGCTGCTGCGCGCGGCCCTTACGCATCCCTCGGCAGTCGAGGGACAGCCGGTTTCTGCCAGCTATGAGCGCCTTGAGTTCTTGGGCGATTCCATTTTGGGCGCTGTGGTCGCACGCTCCCTGTTTGAGTCCTATCCCGAGTTTGACGAGGGCAAGCTCACGCGCCTGAAGGTGTCGCTTGTCTCGGGCGCTACGCTGTCCGAGGTTTCTCACGAGCTGGGCATCGACGACATCATCATCTTTGGTGCCTCTGAGACCGGTACTGGTGCGCGCGGCCTGCATTCGGCCCTCGAGAACGTCTATGAGTCGCTCGTGGGTGCGCTGTACCTGGATGCCGGCTGGGATGCGGCGGCGGAGTTCATTCACCGTACGCTTAAGCCGCATTTGGCTTCCGAGCGTGCCGAGCATCCTGCGAACCCCAAGTCGTTTTTGCAGGAGTGCGTGCAGGCCGACGGTCACGAGCCCCCAGCGTATAAGCTCGTTGGCTCCGAGGGCCCGGCGCATGCGCCCACCTTTACCGCCGTGGTGTTGATCGATGGTATTCGTCAGGGTCGCGGCTCCGGCTCCTCAAAGAAGGAAGCCGAGGGAGCTGCCGCGCTTGAAGCGCTCGACCGCATGGGTTACACCACCAACGGCGTGATTCTGAACAAGAAGCACGTGTAAGCGAGGAACCGTGTATCTCAAGTCCCTCACGCTCAAAGGGTTCAAGTCGTTTGCCGACCGCGCCCATATGACGTTTGAGCCGGGCCTGACCGTCATCGTCGGTCCCAACGGCTCGGGAAAATCGAACATCTCTGACTCCATCCTGTGGGTTCTGGGCGAGCAGAGCGCCAAGCAGCTGCGCGGCCAGGCCATGGAGGATGTCATCTTCTCGGGCTCGTCGGCTCGCAAGCCGGTGGGTGTCGCCGAGGTCACGCTGGTGCTCGATAACTCGGACCATATGCTGCCCGTCGACTTTGACGAGGTTGCCATCACCCGTCGTATGTATCGCTCGGGCGAAAGCGAGTACCTTATCAACTCGAGTCCGTGCCGCCTGATGGACATTCAGGACATCCTGCACGATTCGGGCCTGGGCAAGGATACGCATTCCATCATCAGCCAGGGCAAGCTCGACGCCATTTTGCAGAGCCGCCCCGAGGAGCGTCGCGCCCTCATCGAGGAGGCCGCCGGCATCTCCAAGCACAAGCGCCGCAAGGAGCGCGCGCTCAAAAAGATTAAGTCGATGGACGAGCACCTGACGCGTGCCCGCGACATCAATAAGGAAATCGCCCGTCAGCTGCGACCGCTGGAGCGTCAGGTCGATCGCGCACGCAAGTACAAAGAGCTGTCCTCTCGCGCGAACGAGCTTACGCAGATGCTGGCCGTCGACGAGCTGCGTTCGCTGCAGTCGCAGTGGAACGATCTGGAGAGCCGCTCCAAGGAAGGTGCCGCCGAGCTGGAGCTTGCGCAGTACCGCATGGGCGAAAAGGAGCGCGAGCTCGAGAAGCTCCAGGTTATGCTCGAGGAAAAAGGCTTGTTTGTGGGCGACCTGGGCGAGCAGCGCCGCCATATGCAAGATGTGGTCGGCCGCATTAACTCCGACATGCGCCTGCTCGAGGAAAAGGCTCACAACATGGTGTCGCGCCTGTCTGATATGCGCGGGCAGATTTCGAGCTCCGAGCATCAGCGTCGTCGCGTGGTCGAGGAGCTTGAGGACGCGCGTGCGCAGCTTGAGGAAGTGACCGGTGCGCATATGCAGGCCCAGGAGGACGTTGACGCCGCTGGTCCTGCCGCCGCTGAGCTCCACGAGCGGCGCGTGGCGCTCGACAATCAGATTTCGCAGCTTACGCGTGAGCATCGCGATGTTCAGCGCGTAGCCGATAACGCCGCGCTCGAGCTCGCCAAGGTGAAGGACTCGCTGAGCAATGCCGAGGTCGAGGACAACATGTATGCCTCGCGCCTGGAGCAGATTGACGAGCAGCTCGAGGAGGTCATGGCCTCGCTCGAGAGCCGTCGTGACCGCGCCGAGGAGCTTGAAGGCGCTCTTGAGGAAGCGCGCCAGGCCCAGGCCGATGCGCGTGAGGCCACCGAGGTCGCCCGTGCAGCCCTGAAGGACTTGCGTAATCGTGAGAGTGAGGCGCGCAACAAGCTGTCCGAGGTGCGCTCGGAGCTTGCCAGCCAAAAGAAACTCGATGCCCGCATGGCCGACAGCTCGCCGCTCGTGAGCCGTCTGGTGGGTGCGCTGGGCGACGATGTCTTGGGTCGTCTGGGCGACGTGCTGGAGGCCCCGCGCGAGCTTGAGGGCCTGGTTGAGCAATTGCTCGCCGGCGATATCGATGCGCTGCTGTTTGATGACGCCGCCACGCTTGAGCGTGCCGGTCGTGCGGCTCTGGACCAAAAGAAGGCCTCGGGCGAGGCATTGCTGGTGGCGCGCGGCGTGAGCGGCTCTACCGCCGCTGAGGGCGCTGCCGGTACCCGCCTGGTTGATCGTCTGTCCGTGCGCGCAGGCTACGGACCCGTCGTCGAGGCGCTGCTCGGCGGCTATTACGTAGTGGACGATCTTTCTGCCGCGCTTTCGGCGCCGGTCGTTGACGGCGTGACTTACGTGACCCCCGATGGCGCCCGCGTCGCCTGCGGCGGCCTGGTGCGCGTGGGGCTTGATGCCGGCGAGGCTTTGGGTGCCTTGGAGCGCAAGCGCCGCATCCGTGAGCTCGAGGGCCTGGAACCCGATCTGGCTGCCATCTTTGAGCATGCTTCGGACCAAGTCGTCGAGGCCAACGTTGCCGTCGAGGAGGCCCGTGCCGCCGAGGGCGATGCCGCCGGTGAGATCGCCCTTCTTGAGGGCGAGCGCCGCTCGCTGCTCTCCGAGATCGGCCGCTTGGAGCAAAGCGCCAACAATGCCGAGGTCGAGCGCGTGCGCATCTCCAAGCGCCGCGAGCAGGCTGCCGAGGCCGTTCGTGCCGCGCGCCCGCGCGTTGACGAGCTCACCCGTTCGCGTGACGAGGCGCGTGCACAGGCAAGCGACCTGGGTCTCCAGATTGCCGAGGCCAACGATGAGCTCGATCGCGTTCGCCGTGACGATTCCGAGGCCGCCGGTAAGCTCGCCGATGCCAAGGTGCGCCTGGCCCAGACGAGCGAGCGCCTGCGTTCGCTGAAGGGCCGCGTGCCCGACCTTGAGCATCGTCTTGAGGGCATCGACCGTCGTATCCGCGGAACACGCCAGGCTTCGCGCTCGCTCGAGCTGCTGCGCCTGCGCGTCGACCCCATGCACGAACGCTATTCTGCCCTGTTGGAACGCGCGTCGGATTGGGCAGCGCGCCTGCGTGACCAGGCCTCTCTGGAGGAGGCGGACTCCGCTTCGCTCAAGAAGACCATCGAGGATGCCAAGGCAGAGGTTGCCCGCGCTAAGGAGCGAGTCGATACCGCCTCCGCCGCGCAAAACGAGTTCAAGGTCGCGCGTGGCAAGCTCGAGGTGCAGGTCGAGGCTGCCATCAAGGCCATTACCGCCGATGGCACGACGGTGCTCGAGGAAGCGCTCATGCTTCCGGTGCCCACGGACCGCGATGCCGCCGAGCGCGAACTCAACCAGCTTGTGCGCCAGATCAACAACCTTGGTCCCGTTAACCAAGTTGCCATGGAGGAGTACGAGCAGCTCAAGCGCCGCGCCGACTACATCGAGGAGCAGCTGGCCGATCTGGAGAGCGCGCGCAAGGCGCTCGCCAAGATCACGGTGGCCATTGATCGCAAGATGCGGAAGGCCTTCCTGGTGACGTTTGAGAAGGTCGACGCGAACTTCCGCGAGATCTTCGCTATGCTCTTCCCGGGCGGCCAGGCTCATCTGGAGATGACCGATCCCGAGCATCCTGCCGAGACGGGTATCGAGGTCGTGGCGCAGCCGCGCGGCAAGCGCATCACCAAGATGATGCTCATGTCGGGCGGCGAGAAGAGTCTGACGGCGCTCGCCCTGCTTTTTGCCGTGTACCGCACACGTACGGTTCCGTTCTATGTGCTGGACGAGGTCGAGGCGGCGCTTGATGACGCTAACCTGTCCAAGCTCATCGGAGCCCTCGATGTGCTGCGTTCCGATACGCAGCTCTTGGTTATCTCGCATCAGCGCCGTACTATGGAGGACGCTGACGTCCTCTATGGCGTCTCGATGCAAGCCGACGGCGTCAGTCGCGTCGTCTCGCAAAAACTCGATCGCGAAACCGGAAAGGTCGTGAATGCATAATGGGATTCTTCGATGCTCTCTCGCGCGGACTTGAGCGCAGCCGCGAGGCCCTCAACGAGGTCTTCTACTTTGGCGGTGAGGTCGACGAGGATTTTTGGGAGGACCTGGAGGACACCCTCGTCATGGGTGACATGGGCGCCGAGGTCGCTATCAAGGTCTCCGATGACCTGCGCGATGCCGCGGCCAAGAAGAACCTCAAGACCGCTCCGCAGCTTCGCCGCGCCCTGGCCGAGCAGCTTGAGCAGCACTTTGTGCCCATCGAGCGAGATCCGTTCTCCGATACGCCGAGCTGCGTGCTGTTTGTGGGCATTAACGGTGCCGGCAAGACCACGACGGTCGGTAAGATCGCGAGCGCCATGGCTGCCCGCGGCAAGAACGTGGTGATCGGTTCGGCCGACACCTTCCGCGCCGCCGCCATCGAGCAGCTTGATGTGTGGGGCCAGCGCGCTGGCGTCCCCGTCATCAAGCGCGACCGCGGCTCCGACCCGGCAAGTGTTTGCTACGACGTGCTCGACGAGGCCGACAAGCGCGGCAGCGACCTGGTGCTTATCGATACCGCCGGCCGTCTACACACGAGCCCTGAGCTCATGCGCGAGCTTGCCAAGGTGGTCAATGTGACCCGTAAGCGCGCCGCCAATATGGCCGCCGGTCCCATGCCGGTTTCGGTCGTGCTTGTGATCGACGCCGCGACGGGCCAAAACGGTCTGAACCAGGCGCTCGAGTTTAACGAGGCGCTGGGCCTGGACGGTATTATCATGACTAAGCTCGACGGCACGGCTAAGGGCGGCATCGCCATGGCCGTGGCCGAGAAGCTCAAGCTCCCGATCCTGCGCATCGGCGTGGGCGAGCAGGTCGATGACCTGCAGGAGTTCAATGCCAAAGATTTCTGCCGCGCCCTGGTGGGCGAGTCCAATTAAGGAGTGACTAGTGTTTGATTCCCTGAGCGATCGCCTCAACGACACATTTGACCGCCTGCGCGGCAAGGGCAAGCTGACCGAGGCCGATATTACTTCGGCCATGCGCGATATTCGCATGGCGCTGCTCGAGGCCGACGTTAACTTTAAGGTTGTCAAGGAGTTCGTCGCCAAGACTAAGGAGCGCTGCATGACCGCAGAGGTCATGGAGTCGCTCTCTCCGGCGCAAAACGTCGTCAAGATCGTGCTCGACGAGCTTACCGAGATGCTCGGCTCCACCGAGAGCAAGCTCGTCTTTAGCAACCGTATTCCCAATGTCATCATGCTCGTGGGCCTGCAGGGCTCCGGTAAGACCACGGCTGCCGTAAAGCTGGCCTACCTGCTCAAGAAGCAGGGTCGCTCGCCGTTGCTCGCCGCGTGCGACGTCTACCGTCCCGCTGCTGCCGACCAGCTGGCCACGCTCGGTGGCGAGATCGGCGTACCGGTCTTCCGCGGCGACGGTGCGCACCCGGTCGATATCGCCAAGGGCGCCATCCAGGAGGCCGTCGACCACCTGCGCGACGTGGTCATCGTCGATACCGCCGGACGTCTTCAGATCGATGAGCAGATGATGCAGGAGGCCGTGGACATCAAGAAGGCCGTTAAGCCCGATCAGGTGCTGATGGTCGTCGATGCCATGACCGGCCAGGATATCGTCAACGTCGTCTCGACCTTTGCCGAGCGCACCGACTTTGACGGAGTGATCATCTCCAAGCTCGACGGCGATGCCCGTGGCGGCGGCGCGCTTTCCGTGCGCCAGGTGACCGGCAAGCCCATCAAGTTCGTGAGCATGGGCGAGAAGCCCGATTCGCTGGAGCCGTTCTATCCCGATCGTATGGCCAAGCGCATTCTGGGTATGGGCGACGTTGTCGGCATTATTGAGAAGGCCCAGGAGGCGGCCGACGCCGAGCAGCTCGAGGCTGCCGAGCGCATGCTGCGCGAGGGCTTCACCATGAATGACATGCTCGACCAGATGAAGGCCGTCAAGAAGATGGGCGGCATGAAGGGCATCCTGGGCATGCTCCCCGGCGGCCAGCGTGCGCTCAACCAGATGGGCGGCAACCTGGACGAGGGCATCTTCGACAAGAACGAGGCCATCATCATGTCGATGACCAAGGAGGAGCGCCTTCGCCCCTCCATCATCAACGGTCAGCGCCGTGCCCGCATTGCCAAGGGCGCCGGCGTGACCCCCACCGAGGTCAATAGCCTTATGAAGCAGTGGGGCGAGATGAACAAGATGATGGGCCGCATGCGCACGATGGCCAATCAGGCGCAGGCCGGCGGCAAGAAGGGCAAGAAGGGTAAGAAGGGCAAAAAGATGCGCATGCCCAATATTCCCGGTCTGGATGCCATGGGGCTGGGCGGCATGGGCGGCCTGGGAACGGGCGGCCCCAAGTCCGATATGGACCTGCTGCGCCAGATGGAAGCGCAGATGCGCAACAAGAAGTAACGACTGGTTGAGTCGTGTATGGCGAAGGCCGCCTGGATGGTATTCCAGGCGGCCTTCGCCGTTTGTTCGCTGGTTGTCGCACGCGTGGAAGCGCGTTCTCGACGAGGTGCTTGCCGCTAGTGGCAGCCGCAGCCTTCGTGCCCGTCATGGTCGTGGTGACCGTGGCAGCCGCAGGACTCGCCATGCTCGTGGATGTGCTCGTGATCATGTCCATGGCAGTCGCAGGTGGCCTCGCCGTTCTGTGCGAGCGTGCCGGCAATGAGGGCCTCGACGCAGGCATCGCAGCTGCCCTGGGCGCCCGCATAGACCGTGATGCTGGCTTGGGCAAGCGCGTTGATAGCGCCGCCGCCGATACCGCCGCAAATGAGCGTGTCAACGCCACCGTTGGCAAGCAGGCCCGCCAAGGCGCCGTGGCCGGTGCCGCCGGTGCCTACGACCTGCTCGTTGAGCACCTTGCCATCCTGGATGTCGTAGATCTTGAACTGCTCGCTGCGGCCAAAGTGCATAAAGATGTTGCCGTTGTCGTACGTCGTTGCCACCCTCATGGTGCCGACCTCCTTTGCTGGCCATGCGGCCGTCGTCGAGGCGATGGGGGAGTACGCGATATTGCCGCCCTCGATGACGAGCGCTCGTCCGTTGACCAGCGCATCGGCCACCTTGCGATGCGCGCGGCTGCAAATGGCCGCCACCGTTGCACGGGCGATGCCCATCTGCTGGGCGACCGCCTCTTGGTTGAGACCTTCCAGGTCGCACAGGCGCAGCACCTCAAGCTCGTCGACGGTCATGTCGATGGCATCACCGCTGGCCAGGCCATCGGGGGTGAAGCCGCGGTATTCGGGGATGATCCCGACGCGGCGCAGTTTTTCGCGTCTTCCTGCCATGCACACTCCTTATCTGACATATGTCAACAATATGATAACGCGTTAGTCGTTGGGCGCAAGGCATTTCTGGCATATGTCAGAAAAAGGCTAAGATGCCTCGTTGCCGCTTGCGGAGCCGCGCTGCCGTGCATTGCGTGTGCCGGACTAAGTGTCCAATTCGACACTCGCGCGCCTGGGCTACAATAAATCTCGCTTATAGGCGACTGACAGGAGGGTCAATGAGCGAAGCTGATCAGCAGTTTGTAACCATGTGCCGCGATATCTTGGATCATGGCACCACCACCGAGGGCCAAAAGGTCCGTCCGGTGTGGGAGGACGGCACCCCTGCCTATACCATTAAAAACTTTGGTGTCACGGCGCGCTATGATCTGCGCGAGGAGTTCCCCGCGCTCACCCTGCGTCGTACGGCGCTTAAGTCTGCCATGGACGAGATTCTGTGGATCTATCAAAAGAAGTCCAATAACGTGCATGATCTCAACAGCCATATCTGGGATGAGTGGGCCGATGAGACCGGTTCCATCGGTAAAGCCTACGGCTATCAGATTGGTCAGAAGAGCCATTACGCCGAGGGCGACTTCGACCAGATGGACCGTGTGCTGTACGACCTTAAGCACACGCCGTATAGTCGCCGCATTATGACCAATACGTACGTGTTTAGCGATCTGTCCGAGATGCACCTTTATCCGTGCGCCTATAGCGTGACCTATAACGTGACGCAGCGTCCTCAGGACGACAAGCCGACGCTCAACATGATTCTCAACCAGCGCAGCCAGGACATTTTGGCCGCGAACAACTGGAACGTGTGCCAGTACGCCATTTTGCTGATGATGGTCGCGCAGTCGGTCGATATGATTCCCGGTGAGCTGCTGCACGTGATCGCCGACGCCCATATCTATGATCGTCATGTCGATATCGTCCGCGAGCTTATCGAGCGTCCGCAGTTTGCGGCACCCAAGGTAACGCTCAACCCCGATGTGCATGACTTCTATGCGTTTACGACCGATGACCTGATCGTCGAGGGCTATGAGCACGGCCCGCAGGTCAAGAACATTCCCATTGCGGTGTAGGTGGTGCTCATGACGTGTAAGCTATCTGCTATCGTCGCCGTGTGTGACGATTGGGGCATTGGGTGCGAGGGCGACATGGTGGTGTCCAATCGCGCCGATATGCGCCATTTTGTGGCCTGCACTAAGGGCTGCCCGGTTATCATGGGACGCAAGACCCTGCTGAGTTTTCCCGGCGGGCGTCCGCTCAAGAACCGCCGCAATATCGTGCTCACCCGCGACGAGAGCTTTGCCCCCGAGGGCGTCGACGTGGTGCATAGTATCGACGAGGCGCTCGCCGCGGTTGCCGATGAACCCGTTGCCTGGGTGATCGGTGGCGGCGATGTCTATCGGCATTTTTTGCCGTATTGCGTCGAGGCCGAGGTCACGCATAACCACTGCGTCCATGTCGTGGATACGTACTTTCCCGATTTGGAAGCCGATCCTGCGTGGGAGATTGCGCAGCGTAGCGGGGTCGCGACGATTGCCGCCGGTGAGGGTGACGAGGGCGTCGATTATGAGTTCGTGACGTATCGTCGCATCGAGGCGTAAATCGTCTGGCGTGAACGGTATCATCGGGTTGATTGAATGCATGGGGCGGCGCTTAGCGTCGCCTCGTTTGGTATAGATGTGCTGTAAAGAAGGGTGCGGGCTGGCTGCTATGACTGATGCCGTTGAGGTTCTGCGAATTGATTCGCTCGAGGACGAGCGGCTCGATGCCTACGTGCGACTGACCGAGCGTGAGCTTCGCTGCGTGCTGGAGCCGCAGAAGGGCATTTTTATCGCTGAGAGTGCCAAGGTCATCGAGCGTGCGGTTCGCGCCGGATATGAGCCGGTGAGCTTTCTTCTGGGCGAGCGCTGGCTCGACCAGATGATGCCGCTGTTTGACCAGCTTGTCGTGCGCGAGGGAGCGGGTCCGGTTCCCGTGTTCGTGGCCTCCATGGAGCTCATGGAGCAGTTGACGGGCTTTAACGTGACGCGCGGCGCGCTGGCGGCGTTCCGTCGCCCGCGTCAGATTCCGGTTGATGAGTTCTTGGGCGGCGTTGTCGAGGCGGCGGGGGGTCGTCCGGTGCGCGTGTGCGTGCTTGAGGGTATTGTCGATCACACCAATGTTGGCGCGATTTTCCGCTCGGCTGCCGCATTGAACGTTGACGGTATTTTGGTCAGCCCGACGTGCTGCGATCCACTGTATCGTCGCTCGGCCCGCGTGAGCATGGGCACCGTGTTTCAGGTGCCGTGGACGCGCATTGGCAGCGAGGCTCGTGTGTGGCCGCATGATGGTCTGAGCGCGTTGCACGATGCCGGTTTTTCGTGTGCCGCTATGGCGTTGACGGACGACTCTGTTTCGCTTGATGATCCTGTACTGCGGAAGATTGATCGCTTGGCGATTTTTATGGGCACCGAGGGTGCCGGCTTGGGCGCCAAGACCATTGCCGGCTGTGACCACGCGGTGCGCATTCCGATGGCGCACGGGGTCGATTCGCTCAACGTGGCCGCGGCGAGCGCCGTCGCCTTTTGGCAGCTGTGCCCGCACGTGAGCAATGAGTATCACTACCAGCCGGGTTTGTATCACTAGGCAGATATTTTGCACTGGGCTCTGATTCGGGGTGTTTCGGTCGACGCCGGTCGGTGCTAAGCTGGTATTTGCTTTGGTCTTAAATTGCCGTTTTGTTGTTTAACATACGTTGGCGGGGAGGGCGTGTGGCTAAGAAATCTACGGCTATCGATGTAACGCAGGGTGTCATTTGGCAACAGCTGCTGTCGCTGTGCGTTCCCATCTTTTTTAGTTCGTTTTTTCAGCAGGCCTACACGCTTATCGGTACGTATATCGTTGGCCAGTTTGGCGGCAAGCTCGCGCTGGGTGGCATTCAAGCCACGATGGTGCTCACCGAGCTCTGCATTGGCTTTTGCGTTGGCGTCGGCGCCGGCTGCGCGGTCATTACCGGTCAGTATTTTGGCCAGCACGATGATGAGCGACTGAGTCGTTCGGTTCATACAGCCATGACGCTCGCGCTGGTGGGCGGTATCGCTTTCTCGATTCTTGGCATAGTGTTCGTTGAGCCCATGCTGGTGCTTATGAACACGCCGCATGAACTATTGGCCGAGGGCGTGGCCTATGCTCGCTGTTATTTTGCCGCGATGGTTGCGGCACTGCTGCTTAATATGGGAACCGCACTGCTGCGTGCCGTGGGCGACACGCGCGGCCCCGCCGTGATCATTGCCTCTGGCTGCCTGGTTAACGTGGTGCTGGATATCATTTTTGTCGCTGTGTTGCATATGGAGGCGCTGGGCTGCGGCATCGCGGTGGCGCTGACCATTTGCTCCAATGCAACGATGATCGTGTTGCGCATGATGCGCGCTCCGGGTGCATGGCGTCTTTCGCTGTCTAAGCTCGGTATCGATCGCGGTATTTGCAAGAGTATGATCTCGTGTGGTCTGCCACTCGGTTTTCAATCGGCTGCCTATTCGATCTCGAACGTGCTGATCCAGGTGTCGGTTAATTCGTTTGGCGCCGATGTCACGACTGCTTGGGGTCTATCTGGGCGCCTGGATGGCATTATCTGGATGGTGACCGAGGCGCTCGGCGTATCGATCACTACGTTCTCGGCGCAGAACTTTGGCGCGCGCAACTACGAGCGCATGCGCAAGGGCTACCATACGTCGCTCGTGCTGTCGTTTATGCTCATTGGTGGCCTGTCTGCCGTGCTGCTGGTGTTCTCGGGCCCGCTGTCGCGTTTGTTTGTCGACGATGCTTCGATTTCGGCGTACACCACGACTATCCTCCATTTCATTGCGCCGTTCTATGCGATTTTCTCGATTATCGAGAACGCCTCGGGTTCCATCCGCGGCGCCGGCGTGAGTTTGCAGCCTATGATGCTCACCATCTTTGGCACCGTTGTCTTGAGGGTGATCTGGGTGTTTGCGATCATGCCCTTCGATCCGTCGCTCGAGCATCTACTGCTGGTTTACCCCGTAACCTGGCTCATCACCGCAACCATGTTCACCATCTACCACCACAGCGGCAACTGGCTAGGTCGCGCCACCGCCTAGCTCATCCGTCGGGTTCCCCTGATAAGTTGCGGTGAAATAGTTCCTGAAAAGCCCTTGCGGACCGTCAAACAAGTTCTATTCCACCGCAACTTCCTTATGAGCTGTAGGTGTTGGCGGAAAACGAATCAATTAGTATTCGATGCCTTGGCGGGCTAGGAGACCTTCATCGAAGTAGTGTTTGACGGGGCGCATTTCGGTTACTAGGTCGGCAAGGTCGGCGAGGGGTAGCAAGCCGCGGCCGGGGAGCACGAGTTTCGTGGTGGCGGGCTTTATCGCGATCAGCGCTTCGACATCCTTGCGCGTTACAAAGCCGCGGCGCATCGCTTCGCCGAGTTCGTCCAGGATGAGCGCATCGACCTGCGAGATCTGCTCGCGTGCTAGCTCCAGAATCTGTGCCGCGCAGGCCTCGGGCGTGTCGTGGTCGGCTTGTACGGTGCGCAGACCCAAACGGGGCGCCGCATCATGCTCGGCGCAGTGAAGTTTCTTGGCAGACTGCAGCCTAAGAACGTTAAGTCCATAGCCCGTCGCGCGCAGCGCGAGCCCCAGCGCAGCCTTCGTCTTGCCCTTGCCGTCCCCCGTATAGATTTGAACCTTGCCGACTTACAGTGATGCCATCTCTGTCCTTTCGTGCCCGGCGTCGGTTTATCACCGCTCGGGTTGGGTATTCTAGAAACCATTATCAACCCCAGTAGATGGAGTTCAAGCAGATGGAGATGGATGACAACAAGCGTAGACGGAATATGATCCTCTACGTGCTCATCGCCTTCGTCGTCTACCTCGTGCTCTCGACCGTTCTGTTCCCCAACATCGGTCACACGCAGCAGATTACGAAGACCGATTACTCGACGTTTGTCAAAGCCCTCGATAAGAAGAGTGTCGACAAGGTCGAGTACAACACGGACGATTACTCGATTTATTACACCAAGAAGGGCGAGGACGAGAACATCGCCTATAAGACGACCGGTGTGCCGAACGATGCGGGCTTTACCGATCGCGTGCTTGAGTCTGGCGCTTCGCTGGAGTCGGTCGTTCCCGATAAGAACTCGGGTTTGATGACCTACTACCTGCTCACACTCATTCTTCCCATGGCGATTTTCTTCCTCATCGGTTGGTGGCTCAACCGCCGCATGAAGAAGGCTATGGGCGATGACGGCCCGTCGATGAACTTTGGCGGCGGCGGTTTTGGCGGCGGCGGACTGGGTAAGTCCGGCGCGCGCGTGATCGCCTCCAAGGACGTGGGCGTGACCTTTAAGGACGTCGCCGGCCAGGAAGAGGCCAAGGAATCTCTCAAGGAGGTCGTCGACTTTCTGGAGAAGCCGCAGCGCTACGAGGAGATCGGCGCCAAGCTGCCGCGCGGTGCTCTCCTTGTTGGCCCTCCGGGTACCGGTAAGACCCTGCTTGCCAAGGCTGTTGCCGGCGAGGCCGGTGTTCCGTTCTTTAGCATTTCGGGCTCTGAGTTCGTTGAGATGTTTGTTGGTCGCGGCGCTGCTAAGGTTCGTGACCTGTTTAAGCAGGCCAAGGAAAAGGCCCCGTGCATCGTTTTTATCGATGAGATCGATACCATCGGCAAAAAGCGTGATGGCGGCGGCTTTAGCGGCAACGACGAGCGCGAGCAGACGCTCAATCAGTTGCTGACCGAGATGGACGGCTTCGATAACCACAAGGGCATCGTCGTCCTTGCTGCCACCAACCGCCCCGACAGCCTTGACCCGGCTCTGTTGCGTCCCGGTCGCTTTGACCGCCGCATTCCCGTCGAGCTGCCCGATTTGACCGGTCGCAAGAATATCCTTGAGCTGCACGCCAAGAGCGTGAAGACCCAGCCGCCGATCGATCTGACCGCGATTGCCCGCGCCACGCCTGGTGCCTCGGGCGCCGATTTGGCCAATATCATTAACGAGGGCGCCCTGCGCGCCGTTCGCGAAGGTCGCAAGCGTGCAACCCAGGACGACTTCGAGGAGTCGGTGGAGGTCGTCATTGCCGGCCAACAGCGTAAGTCCACGGTGCTTTCCGACCACGAGAAGCAGGTCGTTTCCTACCATGAGATCGGCCATGCCATTGTTGCCGCTCGCCAGAAGGGCTCTGCGCCGGTCACGAAGATCACCATCGTTCCGCGCACGAGCGGTGCCCTGGGCTACACCATGCAGGTCGAGGAGGACGAGCGCTTCCTGACCACGCGCCAGGAGGTCCTGGATAAGCTCGCCGTCTACTGCGGTGGTCGCGCGGCCGAGGAGCTCATCTTTGGCGAGATGACGACCGGTGCCGCCAACGATATCGAGCAGGCCACCAAGCTCGCCCGCAACATGGTGACGCGCTTTGGTATGTCCGACGAGTTTGGCATGATGGCGCTCGGTACCGTCCAGAATGCGTACCTCAACCAGGATACGTCGCTCACCTGCGCCCCCGGTACGGCCGAGCGTGTGGACGCAATTGTCGCCAAGTTGATTGAGGATGCGCACGACCGCGCCCTGCAGATCCTCAAGGAAAACAAGTTCAAGCTCCACGAGCTGGCTCGTTATCTGTACAAGAAGGAGACGATCACGGGCGAGGAGTTCATGAATCTCCTCACGCGTGAGAACCCGCTGATGCCCAAGCAGCAGTAACGCCGCGGCCGAGCCAGTAAACGCCGACGCCCCATTTGAGCAGCTTTCTCAAATGGGGCGTTTTGCTTGAGAGGGATGGAAATGAAGATCGTGGTGAGCGCCTGCTTGATGGGCGAGAGCTGCAAGTATAACGGGCTCGATAACTACCACCGCGCGTTGGTCGAGGCTTGCGAGCGCACGGGGACCGAGGTCCTCCTCGTGTGCCCCGAGGTCTTTGGCGGCCTGCCCACGCCGCGCAAGCCGTCCGAGATTGTGAACGGCGAGGTTCGTACCTGCGAGGGCATCTCGGTTGATCGCGAATTTCGCCTGGGTGCCCAACGTGCGCTCGATATGTGCGAGCAGGCGGGCGGCCCGTCCGAGATTGCTGCGTGCGTCTTGCAGGACCGCAGTCCCTCGTGCGGCGCGGGTCGCATCTACGACGGTACCTTTAGCGGTACGCTCACCGCGGGCAACGGCGTCTTCGTTGATCTGTTGCTGCGTCACGGCTATCGCGTTATACCAGCTAGCGAGTTCGACCCCAGCATGCTGGAGCAATAAAAAACCACCACAAGGGCACTGCTCCCTTGTGGTGGTTTTGGGCTAGGCCTAGAGCGTGTGGCCGTAGGCGTTGGCGGCCTTGATGGCGGCGGCGAACTTTTCGTCGGTGAAGGGCTCCGGGTTGCCTTGCTTCCACTCGTTGGTGGCGTGTGCGTATTCGCACAGGGCAGGGATGTCGGCCTCGGAAAGTCCGACCTGCTCAAGCGTTACGGGCAGGCCCATCTGCTTGTTAAAGGCGGCGTAGCGTTCAAGGCTCTCGGTATCGCCCGTATAGGCAAACAGCACGAGCACGCCCAGGCTCACGACCTCACCGTGCAGATAGGTTCCCTCGCGCGGAATGCTGCACGTCGCATTGTAGAACGCGTGCGCCACGCTCGAGTTGTAGTAGTAATCGTTTTGGTTGGTCAGGTTCGAGACATAGCCCGTGTTGACCACGATGTCGAGCGCGATCTGCTTGACGGCCTCGCTCGACAGATTCCGGCGCACGTCCTCAAGACCCTGGACGCCATAAGTAAACAGCGGCTCGGAGCAGGTGTGGGCGAGTGCCAGGCCAAGACCGGCGGTATGCTCCAAATTACCGGCGCTCGTGGCGTATTCGACCTCGGGCTGCTTGGACAGGGCATCGCCCACGCCGGCCCAGAAGTACTCCGCCGGAGCTTCGGCGATAATCTTGGGGTTGATGAAGATATGCGCAGGTCGGTTGGGGTACGAATGTCCCTCGAGCGAGCCGTCGTCGTTGTACACGACGGCAATGGCGGTCGCGGCCGAGCAGTTGGAACAGATCGTCGGGACGGTGAAGACGATCTTCTTGAGCTCGATGGCTGCGGTCTTCACGGTGTCGAGTGCCTTGCCGCCGCCACAGGCGATAAGCACGTCTGCCTGCTGGCAAGCGGGGGAGTTCACGACCTTGGCGATATTGGCGCGCGTGCTGTTGGTGCCGTAGACGCGCGTCTCCAGAATCTCGACGTCGGTGCCTGCCAGCGCAGCCTCGATGCCCGGCAGCGCCGCAGCCAGGGCTCGCTTGCCGCCGATGATGGCGACCTTGGTCGCTCCGTACTCTGCCAGCGCGGCGGGCAACTCGGTAAAACAATCCTCGCCAACGGTGTAGTCGCTCATTCCAATCGTGCGCATAGCAACCTTCTTTCGTTCGATAAAGTGCTTTCAGGTATTTTGCTCCAAGAGAAGGTCCACAGCCGCGAGAAATTTCGAACGTATAAAACCAGTGTTGAGGGTTTTTCGCCGGCGCTGAACGTGCTAGCATACTCCGCATAAGCGTTGATGGGGACGAGTAGTCGGCCGTCCGCATGCTACAGAGAGCGGGGAGCGCTGAGAACCCGTGCATGCGACCGATGAAAATCACCCCGGAGCTGCGGTCCCAACGGACGTGCCGCGCAGGTTCGTCTTAGTAGACATCGCCGAGATGGTCGTCGATACAGACCAGCCGAGTAACGGATGCGAGCGCGCGGCGACGCGAGCGAGGGCATCTAAGCTGGGTGGTTAAGCGAAGAGCTTTTACGGACAGACTGTCCGTTTTGTGGCGCTTCGTCCCAGCTTGTAGGGACGGGCGCTTTTTTGGTGCCCAGAGGGCGTGCGCGCCCATGACAAGAAAGGGGTACCGTGGCAAACGAGTACAAGCAGACGATGAATCTGCCCAAAACCGGATTTCCCATGCGTGCCGGTCTTTCCAAGTCCGAGCCAAAGCGACTCAAGGACTGGCAGGACAACAAGGTCTACGAGCAAGTTCTAAAGAAGAACGAGGGTCACAAGAAGTTCGTGCTGCACGACGGCCCTCCGTACGCCAACGGCCCGATCCACATCGGCCACGCCATGAACAAGATCTCCAAGGACATGATCAACCGTTACTGGATGATGCAGGGCTATGAGGTTCCCTATGTTCCCGGTTGGGACTGCCACGGTCAGCCGATCGAACATAAGGTCGAGGAGAAGCTCGGCACCGAGAAGTTCAACCAGACCTCCACGGCTAAGATCCGCGAGCTTTGCAACAAGTTCGCTGTCGAGAACATCGAGCTCCAGAAGGCTGGCTTCCGTCGCCTTGGCGTGCTTGGCGACTGGGACAACCCGTATCTGACGCTCTATCACCAGCATGACGCCGCCGACATTGAGGTCTTCAAGGCCATGTTCGACAAGGGCATGATCTATCGCGGCCACAAGCCCGTCCACTGGTGCAAGCACTGCCACACCGCGCTGGCCGAGGCTGAGATCGAGTACTCCGACGAGACGAGCCCGTCCATCTTCGTGCGCTTTGAGATGACCTCCAAGCCCGCCGGTCTCGAGAACTTCGACGGCCCGGTCGACTTTATCATCTGGACGACCACGCCGTGGACCATCCCCTCCGACCAGGCAGTTTCCCTCAAGCCCGGCGCCGCCTACGTCGCCGTTGAGCACGACGGCCGCGCCGAGGTCATGCTCGAGGACCTGGCTCCTAAGTGCTGCGAGGAGTTTGGCTGGGAGTACACTCCGGTTATGGTCGACGGCAAGCCCTATGTGGTTCCCGCCGAGACCTTCCACCACATCCACTACAAGCAGCCGATCTTCGACGGTGTCGAGGGCGTGGCGCTGCTGGCCGATTACGTCGGTGTCGATGACGGTACCGGTATTGTCCACAACTCGCCCGGCCACGGCGTCGACGACTACTTTGCCTGCCTCAAGGAGGGCATCACCGACATCTGCATGCCGGTCGATGACGACGGCAAGTTCTACACTGGCGAGGAGTTTGGCACCGGTGGCCCCTTCAGCGGTATGGACACCGATGAGGCCAACCCGCACATCATCGAGTTCCTGCGCGAGCGCGGTACCCTAGTCCTCGAGAAGAAGATCACGCACAGCTATCCGCACTGCTGGCGTTGCAAGCACCCGGTGCTCTTCCGTGCTACCGACCAGTGGTTTGTCTCGATGGACAAGACCGGTTTGCGCGAGCAGGCTGGCAAAGAGGTCCGCGAGAACGTCAAGTGGTATCCGGCTCACGCGGCCAACCGCATCGGCGCCATGGTCGAGCAGCGTCCCGACTGGTGCATCAGCCGTCAGCGCAACTGGGGCGTGCCTATCCCCAGCTACACTTGCGCCGACTGCGGCGAGAAGGTCATGAACGACGCCACGCTCGACGCCGTCATTAAGCTCTTCCACGAGAAGGGCTCCGACGCCTGGTTCACCGACGCTCCCGAGAGTTACCTGGGCGAGGCTTGCGTTTGCCCCAAGTGTGGCGGCCATCACCTCAAGGCTGATAAGGACATTCTCGACGTGTGGTGGGACTCCGGCGTGTCCTGGAAGGCCGTCTGCGAGTATCGACCCGAGCTTGAGTACCCGGCTGACGTGTATCTCGAGGGCTCCGACCAGCATCGCGGTTGGTTCCAGAGCTCGCTGCTCACCTCGGTGGGTGCCAACGGCCATGCTCCGTACAAGGCGGTCGTCTCGCAGGGCTTCACGCTCGATGGCCAGGGCCGCAAGATGTCCAAGTCGCTCGGCAACGTCATCGACCCCAACAAGGTCTGCGACGAGATGGGTGCTGACATCATCCGTCTCTGGGTTGCCTCCGTCGACACCAGCTCCGACGTCTCCATCGACCATGAGATTCTCGCTCGTACGTCCGATGCCTATCGTCGTTTCCGCAACACGCTGCGCTTCTTGCTCTCCGAGCTCGAGGGTCAGTTTGAGCCCGAGACCGACGGCGTCGCCTTTGCCGACCTGCTGCCGCTCGACAAGCTCATGGTTGCCCGTCTGACCCAGGTCCAGGCCGAGGTCGACGACGCCTACGCCAGCTATGAGTTCCCGCGCGCCTACCGTGCGCTCTATGACTTCGTGGTTACCGAGCTTTCCAACGTGTATCTCGACGCCCTGAAGGATCGTCTGTACTGCGACAAGCCCGGCTCGCTCGAGCGCCGCAGTGCCCAGACCGTGCTGGCCGAGCTCTTCTCGATGCTCATGCGCGACCTGCAGCCGATCCTGTCCTATACCGTCGACGAGGCCATGGCATATGCGCCCGCCGGCTGCGTCGATCACCAGAAGTACGCCGCGCTGCTCGATTGGTACAAGTCGCCCATCACGGTCGACGAGGCCAATGAGTTTGAGGGCGTGCTCGAGGCTTCGCTCGAGCTCCGTAGCGCCGTGACCAAGGCCCTTGAGGATGCCCGTTCTGCCGGCACCTTCACTAAGAGCCAGCAGGTCCGCGTCAAGGCGGTCGTTCCCGCCGAGATGTACGCGCTGCTGACCGGTGATAAGGCCGTCGACCTGGCCGAGTTCTACATCGTCTCCGATGTTGAGCTGACCCAGGGCGAGGAACTCTCCGTTGCCATCGAGGCTGCCGAGGGCGAGTGCTGCGACCGTTGCTGGAACTACCGCACCACCGTTGGCGAGTACAACGGCCACGCTCATATTTGCAAGCGCTGCGCCGATGCTTTGTAGGTTACGGCGTTCGTAGAACGCCGTAACCTACCGACGCTGCAAACGCCCCTAAGCGGCAATCTGACGTTCAATCGTCGGTCGCGTACCAAAGTACGCTTCCCTCCTCTTTCACGTCACCTTGCTCGCTTAGGGACGTTTTCGCTGTTGGTGACGATAACGCGGCGTTTCCATTGCTGGAGCTAGAGGCTTTCTTTCGACTTGCGTTTTTAGTCTAAAGCTATTAAGCGACATTCCGTTATTCGGAATGTCGCTTTCGTTTTTAGCTGGCTATTTCGCTTGCGTTGGTGGATATGTCGTGCGTTCTGCGTATGGCAATATAAGATAGTTCTTTGTATTAAACGTAATTCGATGATCTTGAGGGTAGGGGATTTCTTTGGGTCGTGCTGGGGATATGACGCCGCCTTTGCGCTGGCGGTTAGGTGTTGCTGGTGGGGTGGTGCTGGTTGTGCTGCTTTTTGATCAGTTGACCAAGCTTGCGGTTCGTGCCGTGGGCGATGCACTGCATGTGACCGTCATCCCCGGCGTGATCGACTTCCTGTTTGTCCGCAATATCGGCGCTGCCTTTAGCATGGGCGAGGGGCATGGCATCGCGTTTGCCGTGCTGGCGCTGGCGGTCATTGTCGCTATTGCCGTGTACCTCATTCGTGCACCACAGCTCGCCCATCTTGAGGTTGTGGGCATGGCGATGGTTGCGGGCGGTGCTATCGGCAACGCTATCGATCGTTTGGCCTTTGGCTTCGTGACCGATTTTATTGCCACCACCTTCATCGACTTCCCCGTCTTCAATGTGGCCGATATCGGCATTACCTTGGGCGTCGTGCTCGCCCTCTTCGGATTCATGTTCTTGAGCCCCGCGGCCCGCGAGGTTGATGCGACTGCCGAGCTCAATGCCCGTGATGAGGCCCGCGCTAAGCGCAAGGCCAAGCAGCGTGGGGAGCGTGCCCGCAAGATTCGCGAAAGGAATGAGCGTTAATGGCCGACATCCATATTCTTGTTGCCGACGATTCCGCTGGTCAGCGTCTTGACGCCTATTTGGGCGCCAACGATGGCTGTCCCACGCGCTCTGCCTGCGCGCAT
This sequence comes from uncultured Collinsella sp., assembly GCA_900542305.1. Taxonomy (GTDB): domain Bacteria; phylum Actinomycetota; class Coriobacteriia; order Coriobacteriales; family Coriobacteriaceae; genus Collinsella. The sequence goes on from UQMU01000006.1 coordinate 38,277, forward strand.
CTGATCGAGGGAGGCGCCGTTGCCGTCAACGGTGAGACTTGTCTCTCTAAAAAGTGCGCCGTACGCGCCGGCGATCGCATCTCGGTCGACTTGCCCGAGCCGCACGACCCGACCGTCGTGATTCCCGAGGCCATTCCCCTCGATATCCGCTACGAGGACGACTACCTTATCGTGCTCTCCAAGCAGCGGGGCCTGGTGTGCCATCCCGCCCATGGCCACGAGAGCGGCACCCTTGCGAACGCTCTGGTCTACCACTGCGGCATCGACCATCTTGGTACCGTACAGGGTGAGGACCGCCCCGGGATCGTGCATCGTTTGGATCGCGATACCTCGGGTCTCATGCTTGCGGCAAAGGACGACGACACGCAGCGCGCGCTTCAAAATCTCATTCGCACGCGCACGCTCGATCGTCGCTATATCACGCTCGTTCACGGGCACATCGCCATGGACGAGGGCACCATCAATACCGGTATCGCCCGTTCTACGCGCGACCGCGTCAAGATGGCGGTTTCGGACGACCCCTTTGCCCGTCAGGCCATTACGACCTTTAAAGTCCTCGAGCGCTTCGATTCCACGCGTTTCGACGACGGCTATACGCTCGTCGAGTGCCACCTGTTTACGGGCCGCACACATCAGATTCGCGTGCATATGCGCCATATCAACCACGCCTGCGTGGGCGATCCGCTCTACGGTAAGTGCGATGCGCGTGCCGATCAGGGTCTGACCAGGCAATTCCTTCATTCCTGGCGCGTCGCATTCGACCATCCCGTGACGGGTGAGCGCATCGAATGCCGCGACGAGCTGCCTTGGGATCTTGCTGCGGTTCTTGACGACCTGGCCCCGCGCTCGCTTGGCCGCACCGCCGCCGGCGACGACATCGTCCCGCAGCTCGGTCTTCTCGAAGCCTAGCCAGTATTAGGTGGTTTCTTGAACTCGGTAAGCCTGCGGTAAGATATACGATTGTTTACGTTACGCGTTGCTGGGAGCCTGCATGCTCGCCTTTTTACAAACCAACACACCCATCGTGATCTTCAACCAGATTGTCGTCACGCTGCTCACGGTCTGCTTTCTGTACCAGGTGGTCTTCTTTGTCATTGGCGCTCTTCGTGGCGAGGTCGCGCCTCCCAAGGCCAAAAAACTCCATCGCTATGCCTTTTTTATCGCGGCGCATAATGAGGAGGCCGTGATCGCCAACCTCGTTCGCTCCATCAAGGACCAGGATTATCCGTCCGAGCTCATCGAGGTTTTCGTGGTCGCCGATGCCTGCACCGACAACACGGCGCAGCTCGCGCGCGAGGCCGGTGCCATTGTTTACGAGCGCAATGACCTGGCCCGCAAGGGCAAGAGCTGGGTCATGGACTTTGGCTTCGACCGCATTCTCAACGAGTATCCCGACACGTTTGAGGGCTACTTTATCTTCGATGCCGATAACGTTATCTCCCGCGATTACGTTTCCAAGATGAATGATGCCTTTGACCAGGGCTTCCATGTGGTCACGAGCTATCGCAATTCCAAGAACTTCGGCAGCTCGTGGATCTCGGCTGCTAATGCCACGTGGTATCTACGCGAGGCGCGCTTCCTCAACAACGCGCGTAATATCTGCAAGACGTCCTGCGCTGTTTCGGGTTCGGGCTACCTCATCTCCGCCAGCGTTATCGAGGGCATGCACGGTTGGCAGTTCCACACGCTGACCGAGGACATTCAGTTCACCACGTTCTGCGCCATTCACGGCATTCGCATTGGCTATGCGCCGGCGGAGTTCTTTGACGAACAACCCGTGACGTTTAAGGCGTCCTGGAAACAGCGCATGCGTTGGACCAAGGGCTTCTACCAGGTGTTCTTTACTTACGGTAAGCACCTGGTCAAGTCGACCTTCCGCTACCATCGCTTTGCCGCCTACGACATGTTCATGACGATCGCCCCGGGTATGCTGCTGTCGCTCATCTCGATGCTCGCCAATGCGACGTTCCTGATCGTGGGTGGACTCTCGCACGGCTTTTTGGCTACCGAAGTCGAGATGCAGGCCTGTGCCGCTTCGCTCATTATGACCTTCGCCATGATGTATCTGACTTTCTTTATCCTGGCGCTGCTCACGACTATCTTTGAGTACAAGCACATTCACTGCGCGCAAAAGTGGCGTCTGGTGACTAACCTGTTTACCTTCCCGATCTTTATGTTCAGCTATATCCCCATCACGGTGGCCGCGCTGTTCCTGAAGGTCGACTGGGTCCCGACGCAGCACGCCGTCAGCGTTACCCTTGACGAGGTCATGCAAGGCGCCAAATAACCACCACCAAAACCACCGCAAAGGGGACAGGCACCTTTGTGGTGGTTTTTGCTTTTGAGCAGCTGCTCAAGGAGGTTTTCGATGATCTATATCCCGTTTTGGATTTGCATCTTTGCCGGCGTGGCAATTGATGCCCGAGAGCGACGGTTTCCCAATGGGCTTGCCGGCGCATGTGCCGTGGCGGCGTTGGCGGGCGTTTGGCTCGACCTCGGTTTGAACACAGCGCTTGACCACGCCGGTCTTGCGGTCATCGTCTACCTTGGCCTTGTGCTTACCGAGTCGCTCTGGCGTAGAGTTCGCCACGCTCCTGGCATTGGCATGGGGGACGTCAAGGCACTCTTTGCCCTTTGTACCTTCGATCCCCTGGGCGGCGTTGTCGCGTTTGCGGTTGCGCTCCTGACCCTTGCCGTCGCTTGCCTCATCGCAAAATCGCGCTCCCTGCCATTGCTCCCGTTTTTAGTGCCGATTTTTGCCATAATCGAGGTCGTGGGCTGCACTTTGTAACCGATTGCGCATCCTTTTTAAGGAGCATGCCATGGAATCTAATCAAGAAACGGCCGTCATTAAGGCGCGCATGGACCGTATTCCCTCGGCGTTGTCGCCCGAGCTTGTCGAGCGCATTGCCGCCGATCGTGCTTCGGGCTATATCAACCCGTATCGTTGCAACGATGATCAGGTCATTCGTCGTATTGATCGCGCCGCCGACAAAGGCACGCTTATGCGTCCGGCGTTTATGCGCGATACCGAAAAGATACTTCATCTTCCGGCGTACACCCGTTATGCAGGCAAAACGCAGGTCTTTAGCTTCCGTAGCAATGATGATCTTTCACGCCGCGGTTTGCACGTACAGCTTGTCTCCCGCATTGCGCGCGATATCGGTCGCGCCCTGGGGCTCAATTGCGATCTGATCGAGGCGATTGGCCTGGGTCACGACTTGGGACACACGCCTTTCGGCCATGCCGGCGAGCGCTTCCTCAACGATATCTATCATGAGCGTACGGGGCGTTATTTTTTCCATAACGTGCAGTCGGTTCGCGTGCTCGACGCGTTGTATGGCCGCAACGTGTCGCTCCAGACGCTCGACGGCGTGCTATGCCATAACGGCGAGTACGAGCAGCGTGTGTTTGAGCTCTCGGACATGGGCTCCTTTGACCAGTTTGACCAGACGGTTGAGGATTGCATTGCCACGGGCTATAGCGCAATTGGGCATCTGCGTCCCATGACGCTCGAGGGCTGCGTCGTTCGCATCTCGGATATTCTTGCCTACGTCGGTCGTGACCGTCAGGATGCGATCGCGGCGGGCCTGCTTTCGCCCGACGCTTTTGATGATGGCCGGGGCGGTGCCTACAACAGTTGGATCCTCACGCATGCCTCCATCGATATCGTTGAGCACAGCTATGGTAAGCCGCGCATCGAGATGAGCGAGGACCTGTTTGAGGAAATTCGCCGAGCCAAGCGCGAGAACTACGAGAAGATCTATAGCAAGGGCGGTATCGAAGGCGATTCCGAGGCGGAGCTGCGCGAGGCGTTCGTAAAGCTCTACGACCGTTGCCTGCGGGATCTAAACAGTGGCGACGAGTCCTCTTACATCTTTAAGCACCATATTTCGCGCATTGAGCAGCAGCTTTCCTACTATGATCGCACCTATGCCTGGCAGGACGACAAGGATCAAGCCGTGGTGGATTATATCACGAGCATGACGGACGGTTATTTCTGCGAACTGACGAGCAAGCTGTTCCCTGGTCTGGAGTTTCCGCACCGTACCTATATTAACGAACGGTAGTTCGTATTAATTCGGTATACTGTTAGTGGAAAACGTATTTGATTGATACACGGGATGGCTATGGACGACCTTTTTTCTGCTTCGACGCGCGAGCGTTCCTTTCAGAATGCGCCGCTTGCGGTGCGCATGCGCCCCAATTCGCTCGACGAGTACGTGGGCCAGCAAAAGGCCGTCGGTAAGGGTTCATGGCTGCGTGCCGCGATCGAGCACGACGTGCTTTCGAGCGTGATTCTGTACGGGCCTGCCGGTACGGGCAAGACGACGCTGGCCCACATTATCGCCAACCATACCAAGAGCGAGTTTGTCGAGGTCAGCGCCGTCACGGGTACCGTGAAGGACCTGCGTCGCGTGATTGATGAGGCCAAGACGCGCCTGAATACGTACGACCGTCGCACCATTCTATTTATCGATGAGATTCACCGCTTCTCTAAGTCGCAGCAGGATGCCCTGCTGCATGCAGTTGAGAACCGTACCGTCATTATGATTGGCGCTACGACAGAGAACCCGTACTTTGAGGTCAACTCGGCACTGTTGTCGCGCGGGCGCGTGGTGGAGCTTGAACATCTGAAGGATGAGGATATCGCCACGCTTATTGAGCGTGCGCTCGAGGCACCACAGGGCTTGAACGGAAAGTTCTCGGCCGATGAGGATACGGTCAAGACCATTTGCACGCTGGCAGCGGGTGACGCTCGCTCGGCGCTCACGACGCTCGAGCTTGCGAGCGAGATTGCCGTTACGCGTCCCGATACCGAGGGGACGCCAGCGCCGGCGGCGGGGGAGCGCTATCCCATCACCGTGGATGACGTAAAGATTGCCAACCCGCGTCGCGGCTTTACGTATGACAAAAACGGCGACATGCACTACGACATCATCAGTGCGTTCATCAAGTCCATGCGTGGCAGCGATCCAGATGCCACCGTCTATTGGCTTGCCCGAATGATCGATGCGGGGGAGGATCCTAAGTTTATCGCCCGTCGCATTATGATTCATGCTTCTGAGGACGTCGGCAACGCCGATCCGCAGGCGCTTTTGGTGGCACATGCCGCGTTTAAGTCTGCCGAGGTCATTGGCTATCCCGAGTGCCGTATTAACCTCGCGCAGGCTGCGCTCTATGTTTGTTTGGCGCCTAAGTCCAATGCCTGTGAGGCGTCCATTGATGCGGCACTGGCCGATATCCATTCTAGTGGCCTTCGTGAGGTGCCCAGCTATCTGCGCGATCGTCACCGCCCTGGTAGCGATGAGTACGGCGTGTACAAGTATCCGCACGATTATCCCGAAGGCTGGGTCGATCAGCGCTACTTGCCCGAAGGCCTGGAGCGTGGTGCCTTTTGGCAGCCTGCCGGCCGCGGCTGGGAAGAGTGGCGCGTAGAGCAAAGCGAACGTGACCGCAGCGGGAATGCACCGAAGTAGCTGCTGATAATTTTGTCCCACGTTGCTGCTCTTGGCATGTTCGGTCCCCTTTGGGGTACCATGAAAAGCGTCTGTATTTCGATTCTTCCGGGAGGCTTGTATGAGTCCCATTCAAATCGCCTTGCTGCTGCTCGCCGTTGCCGGCGTGTGGGCCATCGCTGAGCTCGCGCTTACCCTGCGCAAGACCCGCAATGTTGTCGACTCGCTCGATAAGACCGTGAACGACCTCAACAACACCATCGCCGAGGCTCAGCCTGTGGTGGCAAAGCTCGATGGCGCTGTCGATGAGCTTACGCCGGCGCTTGCCCAGATGGAGCCGCTGCTTAAGTCGAGCAAGACGGCAGTTGATGCCCTTACCTCCAATCTCGTAGAGGTCGAAGCCGTGGTTCGCGACATTTCCGAGGTTACGGGCAGCATGGCCGAGGCCAGCAATGCTGTGTCGAGCGTGACCGACTCTGCCGCCGGTGCTGTGCAGAAGCTCTTCAATAAGGTGAAGGCTCCTGCAGCCGACGCCGATCGCAAGCTCGCCGCTGCCGCTGCGGAGGCCGAGCAGCCTACCGAGCGCATCCTAATTGGCGAGGACGAGGCCGCCGCGGGCGACGATGATGGTCAGAAGTCTGTATCCAAGCCGGCTCAGTATTACACCTATACGCCCGCCGAGACCTCTGAGGAGTCCTGCGATGAGTAGCGAAGCAACCTGCCCTATCACGCTGACCGTTGCCGGTGACCCGCGTCTCGCTCGCCTTGTGCGCATGACGGCAGCCAACGTTGGTGCCCTGTGCTCTATGTCTGTCGATCGCATCGAGGACATCCGCATGGCTGCTGAGGAGGCTTTCATCTTTGGTTGCACCGCGGTCGACTGCGATGACATCACCATCAAATTCGATGTCGATGAGACCCACGTTGGCATGACTATTACCTTTGGCGACCAGGCTACGGTCGATGAAGACGACCAGGCTGCGGTGTATGCCGAGCTCATCCTCGCGAGCGTGTGCGACTCCTACGAAAAGACTACGGCGCCCCTGACGCTTTCCCTCGACCTCAAGGCGGATATCTAATATGACCGAACGTTCCCGGAGCGGCAAGACCGCTTGGGACAAGGAGAAAACCCGCGAGCTGTTTCGTCGCTACAAAGAAACCGGTGATCCGGACGCGCGCGAGCAGCTCGTCATGTCCCATATGAACCTGGTAAGGTTTCTTGCCAACAAATTTAAGAATCGCGGCGAGCCGCTCGACGACCTCATGCAGGTCGGCTATCTGGGTTTGCTCAAGGCTATCGACCGCTTTGACCCCGAGCGCGGGCTCGAGTTCACGACGTTTGCAACACCCACTATCCTGGGCGAGATCAAACGCCATTTTCGCGACAAGGGCTGGAGCGTGCGCGTACCTCGTCGTCTGCAGGAGCTCTCGGCCAAGGTCAACCAAGCTACTGACAAACTTACCAACGAGCTGCAGCGTTCGCCCAAGGTTGAGGAGATCGCTGAGTATCTAGATGTGACTGTCGATGAGGTCCTCGAGGCTATGGAATCGTCTTCGGCCTATACCTCGGTGCCCATCGAGGCTCCTGGTGCGTCTGATTCCGACGATGCCCCCTCGATTCTCGACCGTTACGCCGACGACGACAACGAGCTCGACTTTACCGATGACCGCCTAGTGATCGAGGAAGCCATCCGTGATTTCTCGCCGCGCGAGCGCGAGGTGATCGAGCTGCGCTTTGTGAAGGGCATGACCCAGATCGAGATCGCCAAGAAGCTTGGTATTTCTCAGGTGCAGGTTTCGCGTCTGCTGCGCCGCACGCTTAAGAAGATTCAGGACAAGATCGACCCCGACGGAGTGATGATTCGTTCATGAGTGAGCACCCCCAACAAACCGATCGCGTGCTGCGCGACACTCGCATTCTGACGCTGCGCATTTGGGCTGTTGTCGGCTGCATTGTCATCGCCGCTGTCATCTTTAACCTTATGGGCATCCTGGCGCCGGTTATTGAGTTTCTTGCCGTCGGCTCCATCATTGCCTTTGTGATGTCCCCGATCACCAACTGGCTCGAGCACCATGGCGTGAATCGCGGCATCGGTTCGCTTATCGCGCTTATTGTTGTTGTTGCCGTGCTCGTCGGTGTCGTTTGTATCTTGTCGCCGATTCTCTTTGGTCAGATCATGGAAGTCCTGAGCCGCCTGCCCGAGCAGCTTCGTGTTGCAGGTGGCGATCTCAACGAGATGATCTCGCATGCAAAGACGCTCAACAACACGCCGCTCAAGGAGTATTTGGACGATAATCTTTCGTCGCTGGTTGCCGTGGCATCGAAGTATGTGTCTCAGATCGCTGCCGAGCTTGGCCGCGGTGTGTTCCCGCTCATCACCAATACGGCTTCGCAGTTGTTCGTTATCTTCCTTGGTCTGGTGCTTGCGTACTGGATGGCCTGCGACTACCCTCGCATGCACCACGAGATTTGCACCATCATCGGTCAGGAGAAGGAGACCTCGTACCGCTTTATGGTCGCCATCCTTTCTCGCTCTGTCGGCGGCTACATGCGCGGTATGGTCGTGACGTCCATCTGCGGTGGTTTCCTCGCCTTTATCGGTTTTATGATCATCGGCCATCCGTATGCGGCGCTCATGGCTATCTTTACCGGCATCATGCATTTGGTTCCGGTCGTCGGTCCCTGGGTGAGCGCAGCAATCGCCACGGTGCTCGGTTTCATGTTCAGCCCCATGTTGGCGTTATGGACGCTCATCGTGACGATGGTCGCGCAAAACGTCACCGATAACGTCATTTCGCCCAAGGTCATGCAGAGCTCGGTGCAGGTGCATCCCATCATGAGCCTCACGGCGCTCGTTATTGGCTCGGCACTCATGGGCCCCATCGGCATGATTATTGCCATCCCGCTTTGTGCGGCCCTCAAGGGTATCTTCGTGTACTACTTCGAGAATGAGACCGGCCGACAGCTTGTGGCCTATGACGGCGCCGTGTTTAAGGGCACGCCGTACCGCGATGCCGATGGCAACCCGGTCGCCGCCTACGACGCGCTCGGCGACGACACCTTCATCTACGAGTCCGAGCTCATCGGCAACGAGACTGCGCCCGAGGCCAAGGCCATGCCCAAGCCCGATCTCGATAATCCCTGGATCAAGCTCTCTGGTCTGCAGCCCGATGCGACGGGCTTCTTCAAGAACCCCTTCGCTAAGGATGACGATTCCAACACGGATGACGACACCAAAACCGGCATCGACGGCTCCATGGACGATGATGACAACTAGCGGGGTAATTCGGATTAATATTCATACGCGCTAACATGCAATTTCGCTGAAGGGCCGGCATTGTGCCGGCCCTCTTTTTTGCACTTGCGCGGTGGGATGGTAATATCGTTACGTTTGAACTGTTTCGATGTGAAACCGAGGAGATTCCCTCTATGAGTGCTGACTACCCGTCAATGACTACGGCCGAGATTCGCTCCAAGTTCCTCAACTTCTTTGAGGAGCGCGGTCTTAAGCTCTATCCTTCTTCGTCCCTCGTCCCCGACGATCCTTCGCTGCTGCTTGCCAACGCCGGCATGAACCAGTTTAAGGAGTACTACCAGGGCAAGAAGACCATGAAGGAGATCGGCGCTATCTCCTGCCAGAAGTGCGTCCGCACCAACGACATCGATTGCATCGGCGAGGACGGCCGTCACCTGTCCTTCTTCGAGATGCTCGGCGACTTCTCCTTTGGCGGCGTCTCCAAGCAGCAGGCTTGCGCCTGGGCCTTTGAGCTCATCACCAAGGAGTTCAAGCTGCCGCTCGACCGCCTGTACTTTACCGTCTTTACCGAGGACGACGAGACCCACGACGTGTGGCGTTCTCTGGGCGTTGCCGAGGACCACATCTCCCGCCTGGGCGAGGACGACAACTTCTGGGCCGCTGGCCCCACTGGCCCCTGCGGTCCCTGCTCCGAGATCTACTTTGACATGGGCGAGGAGGTCGGCTGCGGTAGTCCCGACTGCAAGCCCGGCTGCGACTGCGACCGCTTCCTGGAGTTCTGGAACCTCGTCTTTACCCAGTATGATCGCCAGGAGGACGGCTCCATGCCGGAGCTGCCGCACCGCAACCTCGATACGGGCATGGGCCTGGAGCGCATGGCCGCCATCATGCAGCACAAGACCGCCAACTACGACGGCGACTTGATGCAGCATCTCATCAAGCTGGGCGAGAAGATTAGCGGCAAGACCTATGACGCCGACGATTACTCCGGCGCCAGCCGCTCCCTGCGTATCATCGCCGACCACTCCCGTGCCGTCGACTTTATGATCTCGGACGGCATCCTTCCCGGTAACGAGGGTCGGGAGTACGTCCTTCGCCGCCTGCTCCGTCGTGCCGTGTTCCACGGTCGCCTGCTGGGCATCGAGGGCGCCTTCCTGACCAAGTTCATCGACGAAGTCAACGCTCAGATGGGCGAGGCTTATCCCGAGCTGCTCAAGAACGTCGCCCTCGTCAAGGGTATCGTCGCCTCCGAGGAGGAGCGCTTCTCCACGACGCTCGACAACGGCCGTGTTTACCTGGACGAGGCCCTGGCAGCGCTTGCCGAGGGCGCTGTGCTTCCGGGCGACGTTGCCTTTAAGCTGCACGACACCTTTGGTTTCCCCATCGATCTGACCGTCGAGATCGCCGGCACCGCTGGCCACGATGTCGATATGGACGGCTTCACTGCCTGCATGGAGGACCAGAAGGCCCGCGCCCGCGCCAATGCCAAAGGCGACGCCTGGGGCAGCTTCAACGACGTGTGGGTCGAGCTTTCCGACAAGGTCGCAGCGACCGAGTTCGACGGCTATGACAACGATGTGATCGAGGGCGCCAAGGTTGTTGCCATCGTGCGCAACGGCGAGTCCGTCGAGTCCGCTGCCGCCGGCGAGGACGTCGAGGTCGTTCTCGACCGCACTCCGTTCTATGCCGAGATGGGTGGCCAGCAGGGCGATGCCGGCGAGCTTTCCGCCGAGGGCGTTTCGCTGACCGTTTCCGATACCAAGAACCACAACGGCCTGTATGCTCACGTCGCCCACATTGCCGAGGGCACGCTGGCCGTCGGTGCTACCGTGACCGCCGCGCTCGACGCCGAGCGCCGTGGCTTCCTGCGCCGCAACCACACCGCCACGCACCTGCTCGACGCCGCCCTTAAGCAGGTCCTGGGCGAGCACGTCTCCCAGGCCGGCTCGCTGGTGACGCCCGAGCACCTGCGCTTTGACTTTACGCACTTCGAGGCCCTGTCCTCCGAGCAGCTCAAGGCTGTCGAGGACCTGGTCAACCAGCAGATCTTCGCTTCCAAGCCGGTCGTGACCCGTGTCATGGGCATCGACGAGGCTAAGGCCGCCGGCGCTGTCGCCCTGTTTGGCGAGAAGTATGGCGACGTCGTCCGCGTTGTCTCCGTGGGCGCTGAGGACCAGCCGTTCTCCCGCGAACTCTGCGGTGGCACACACGCTGCCAACACCGCCGAGATCGGCCTGTTCAAGATCATTTCCGAGTCCTCCACGGGCTCCAATGTCCGCCGTATCGAGGCCGTGACCTCTAAGGGTGCCCTCGACTATATGGCCGACCGCCTGGCACTCGTTGACGCCGCCGCCGCTGCGCTCAAGTGCCGCGTGGATGAGGTTCCCGCTCGTGTGGAGAACCTGCAGGCCGAGCTGCGCGAGACGTCCAATAAGCTCAAAAAGGCTCTGACCGGTGGCTCCTCCGACGCCATCTCCAGCGCCATCGAGGGCGCCGTCGAGCTCGACGGCTATAAGCTCGTTGTCGCTGAGCTCCAGGGCCTTGAGGCTGCCGACCTGCGCAACGTATGGGATACCGTGCATCAGAAGGTCGCCGGCCCTGTCGCTTGTGTCGTCGCCAGCGTGACTGAGAAGGGCACTCCGGCCCTGCTCGCTGCCGGCTCCGATGACGCCGTGAAGGCCGGGTTCCACGCCGGTAATGTGATCAAGCAGATCGCGGGTCTGGTCGACGGTCGCGGTGGTGGCCGTCCCAACATGGCCCAGGCCGGTGGCAAGAATGCTGCCGGCATCGCCGATGCCCTCGCGGCCGCCAAGACCGCGCTCGGCGCCTAAGAATCTAAGAAGTCACTGTGGTCGCGCTTGCGCTGGACATAGGGGAGACCAGGATTGGCATCGCCGTCTCGAGCCGTGATGGCAAGATGGCGATGCCCGTCAAGGTGCTCCCGGCCGCCGAGGTCACCGGTATGGCCAAGACGTTCCGCTACCTGGTCGAAGACTATGAGCCCGACATCCTGGTAAGCGGACGTCCCCTGACCATGGGCGGTGAGCCCGGCCCCCAAGCCGAGCGCGTTGCCGCCGTGGCGCAAAAGATTGCCGACGAGCTCGATCTTCCGCTGGAGTTTGAGGACGAGCGTCTGTCCTCGCAAGAGGCCAAGCGTATCCTGCGCGAGCAGGGCCTCAACGAAAAGCAGATGAGGGGCAAGATCGACATGATTGCCGCCAGCCTTTTTTTGCAGACGTGGCTCGATCGTAAAAACGAGGAGGTTTCGCATGCCTAGTGCTTCCGATCCGCGCCAGCCGAATCGTACACAGCAGCCGGCGTCGCGCCCTGCCCAGCCTGGCCAGCGTCCGGCACAGCCGACGCAGCGCGCAGCTCAGCCTGCCGCGCGCCCGGCGCAGTCCTTCTCTCGTTCGGCCCAACCTGTTCAACGGACGGGTCAGCAGCCTTCTGCTCGTTCGGTTCAGCATTCGGCTTCTCACGCGGCTCAGCAGCCCACTGCTCGTACGGCCCAGCCTGCAGGCGACACCCGCTTTAAGCAGCAGGCACCTACCCAGCGAACGCAGCCCCCCCAATCGCATTCGCATCACGCTCGTGGTTCGCATGGCGTTGCTCCGGCGACCCGCTCGAGCTACAACACGCATGCTCGTCGCGGTGCTCAAAAGAAGAGTTCTCCGGTTCCCATGATCATCGGCGTTGTGGTGTCGGTGCTCGCGCTTGCTGCGATCGCTTTCTTTGTCGTGCCGGCCGTCAAGGGCTTCTTTGCCGGTGGGGATACCAAGGTCACGGCTGGTCAGCAGGTTACGGTGACCATTCCCGATGGTGCTTCGGGCGATACTATCGCCTCGATTCTCTCCGAGAACCATATCGTCGAAAATCCCAAGGATTATTATGCGGCGGTGAAAAAGCTCAACGCCGATATGTCGCTCAAGCCTGGTGATTATTCGTTCACCACACTCATGGATGCGACCAAGGTTGTTCAGCAGCTCATGGAAGGCCCCAACGCGGGCTCCAATGCGCTGACTATCCCTGAGGGCCTGACGGTCGATCAAGTCGCCGACCGTGTGGCCCAGGCCTACGACAGCATCTCTAAGGAAGACTTCCTCAACCAGGCCAAGGCCTCCAACTACGTTGACGACTATAGCTTCCTTAAGGGCGCCGCCAACGATTCGCTCGAGGGTTTCTTGTTCCCCAAGACCTATTCGCTGGGCGATTCGCCGACGGCCGATGACGTGATTCGCGCCATGCTCGATCAGTTTAAGACCGAGTACAAGTCGCTTGACTTTGCGAGCTGCGAAGCCAAGATCAAGGAACGCTACGGCGTGGAGATGTCCGACTACGACATCGTTAACTTGGCCTCTATCGTTGAGCGCGAGGGCCTCAACGCCGATCAACGTGCGCACGTGGCCTCGGTCTTCTACAACCGCCTTGCCGGCAAACTCGACGGTCTGCGCTATCTCAACAGCGATGCGACCATGATGTATGTCACCGGCGGCGAGGTTACCGCCGATGACCTGCAGAGCGATAGCCCGTATAACACCTATATGCACGAGGGCCTGCCGCCCACTCCCATCTGCTCTCCGTCGCTCGAGGCACTCAAGGCCACGCTTGAGCCGACCGACTCCGATGACCTGTATTTTTACATTACGCAGGACGAGGAGTACTTCTCGCAAACCTACGAAGAGCATCAACAGTCTTGGAATTAACATGAGGATTTTTAGCCCCAAACGATACGTTGCCTCGGTCGATCGCATCGACCTTGATACCCTGTGGGCCGACGGTAAACGCGCCATTCTGCTCGATCGCGATAACACCCTCGTGCCGCGCGACACCGAGCAGGTTCCCGCTGCGGTTTCCGCTTGGCTCGATACCGCCCGCGACAAAGGCTTTAAGCTATGCATGGTGTCCAACAACTGGCATCGCGACCAGGTCATGAGCTCTGCACGCAAGCTGGGACTCGAGGCCATCAGCCACGCCATGAAGCCGGCACCGTTTGCCCTCAAGGCGGGTCTTAAGCGCCTCGGCGCCACGGCCGAAGAGGCGGTGCTGATCGGTGATCAGCTCTACACGGACGTGTGGAGCGGCAATTTCGCCGGCGTCGATACCATTCTGGTAAAGCCGCAGGCGACGCAGGACCTGTGGTATACGCAGATCTTCCGTATCTTTGAGCGCCGGGCCCTGCGCGACCTTCCCTGCGAGGAATAGGTCTCGTCATGTCTCAGCACATCAAACACGGCTGCGACCATATCTTCTTTATCGGCTTTTTGGGCGCGGGCAAATCGACGCTCGCGCGCAACGTCGGCACCATGTTCAAGCGGCGTTTTATTGATACCGATCGCCTGGTCGTGCGCCGTTGCGGCAAGTCGGTAACCGAGATTTTTGAGACCGAGGGCGAGGATCGTTTTCGCGAGCTCGAGACCTCGGCGCTCCGTTCGCTCCAAAGTGAGCGCAGCCTGTTGGTTTCGTGCGGGGGCGGCATTGTCGAGACGCCGGTGAACATTGAGCTGATGCACGAAATGGGTACGTGCGTGTACCTCGAGGGTGACTTCGAGGATTCGATTCGCCAGATTCGTCGGTCCGACACGCGCCCCGATTTCCGCTCGCCCGAGCATGCCGCGCGCCTGTTTGAGCATCGCCGTCCGCTGTATCGACAGGCCGCCGACCTTACCCTTGATATTCGCAACAAGTCCTTCGAGGACGTTTCCTACCTTTGTGCCGAGATGCTTTTGGAGCGTGGGCTGCTATGATTCGCCGTCAACTGATCAATTTCCAAAACCGCAGCGTCGATGTCCGTGTCGGATTGGGTGCGTTCGATGAACTGTCGCGCATGTTTGCCTCGGCCGTGGGCAAGCCTAAGCGCGCGATGGTCGTTTGGAACACCGCCACGTCAGAGCGTTTTGGTGAGGTCGTCGAGCATGCGCTGGTCGACGCCGGTTTTGTCATGTCGCTGTTTGTCCTCGAGGTTTCGCCTGCTGGTGCCACGCTGGCCGATGCTGATGCTATCTTTGGCGCCCTGTCTGCCAACGGCGTTACCTGCGACGATCTGGTTGTCGCCGTTGGCGATGCCGCAACCTGCTCGGTTGTTAGCTGGTGCGCAAACCAGTGGTGCGGCCGAACCGAGTGCGCGCTGTTGCCGACGACCTTCGACGCCATGCTCACGGTCGCGACGACCATGAAGCCGCTCGTCGCCTCGTCGGCCAATGCACTTCCCGCTATCGCGTTCCGTCCCGAACCGGGCTTGGTCGTGTGTGACCTCGACCTAGTTCGCGAGGCGGACCCCGAGGACCTCAAGCTCGGCTTTGTGGTGCTTGTTGGCACCATGCTTTCGAGCAGCAAGTCACGCTGGAATCAGTTTACTGAGACCGTCCCCGAGATTCTCGCGGGCGAGGAGGTCGCGCTCGTCAATGCCGTTCAATGGTCTCAGACTGCCCGTAAGGACGTACTGATGGCCACGAACCCGAGCGCTCGCCATGCGCTCGATTTTGGCAAGACGGGGGAGCGTACCCTGCGCGCCTGCTTGGGCGATGCCGCGGCACAGGTCCCCGCGTACCAGCTGCTGTCCGAGGGCATGCGCTTTGAGGCACGCCTTGCCCACGATGCCTGCGACTTTGATATCGATTACGTCTTTGAGGTCGATGACTGCCTAGAGGACTTTGGTATTGAGGAGCTCGCCTTCGATCTGGAGCCTGCCGCATATATCGAGGAGTTCCGTAGGCAGCAGTTCGCGCGCTCAAACCGCAGCATGCTGCCGCTGCCCGCGGCACTCGGCGCCATTCGCCTAACGAGCGTCGAGGACGAGGTTCTTGAGCGCCATGTTCACGCCTACTTGGCTTCTCGCAAAGAACTTCTCTAAGATTTATTGACATCCATCGTCTTTCGTATCATGTTGAGGGGCGGGTTTTCAATCGGTTGCGGATTGCATGCGATTCCTTCGTTCGGTTGAGACCCGTCCCGTCTATATAGAGACAACAAGAAAGGAATCTGCATGTCTGAGTTTGCTGCCGGTCCTGCCGGTCGTATCGAGCGTGTCCGTGCCCTTATGGCCGAGCGTGGCTACGACGCCATCGTGGTGCGCGACGAGGCCAACCTTCGTTGGCTTACGGGCGTGAAGGGCGTTTTCGACTACACCTTCGAGTTCCCGCACGCGGCGTTTATTACGGCTGACCTGTGCCTGTTCCATACCGACTCGCGCTACCTCAACAGCTTTGAGGAGAACACGCCCGCCGGCAGCCCCTGGGTCTACGACATGGACGAGGGCACCATCCCCGGTTGGGTCGCCGGCAAGATCGCAGCCAACAAGTGCCGCGTCTGCGCTGTCGAGGACGATATGCAGATTAACTTCTACCAGGGTATTCAGCGCGGCCTGGAGGACCGTTCCGTCGCCTGCATCCTACCGCTGATGCACGACGACATCCGCAAGATGCGCGCCATCAAGGATGCCGAGGAGATCGAGCTTATGCGCCATGCGCAGTCGATCACCGATGCCGCTTTCCAGCATATGCTCGGCTTTATTAAGCCCGGTATGAGTGAGAAGCAGGTCCGCAACGAGCTCGAGAACTTTATGTTCGCCAACGGCGCCGACAGCCTTGCCTTCGGCTCCATCGTGGCGAGCGGTCCCAACACCGCCAACCCGCATGCCGTGCCGAGCGATCGCGTGATCGAGAAGGGCGATTTCGTTCTCATGGATTACGGCGCGGGCTACTGCGATTACCGCTCCGACATGACGCGCACCGTCGTGATGGGCGAGCCCACGCAGGAGCAGCTCGACCTGTACGCGCTCGTGCGCCGCACGCACGAGGAGTGCGTCGCCGCCATCCATCCGGGCGTCGAGGGCAACGACATTTTCAAGCTTTCCAAGAAGATCATCGGCGATGCCGGCTATGGCGATTACTACAATCATGGCCTGGGCCACGGCGTCGGTATCGACATCCACGAGCTGCCCAACTTTAACCGCAGCAAGAACATCATCGAGGTCGGCTCGGTTATCACCATGGAGCCCGGCGTTTACCTGCCCGGCGTGGGCGGCGTGCGCCTGGAGGATTACGGCGTGGTCACCGAGAACGGCTACGAGCCTTTCACCAAGACCCCGCACGACCTGCACGTCATCGATTGCTAGCCCATTTCGATAGATTTTTGGGGCGGGGCGTCCGGATCGATTCGGACGCCCCGCGTTCTCTTTTTATGCGCTCGCCGCAGGCGCCGTCTGCAAGTGTATAATTTCTGTCGTATGTAATTTGGACGCTTGTGCGTTCTGCCCATAACAAGAAAGGTCGCTATGCCTACCATTTCTACCGCCGACTTCAAGAACGGCCTCGGTCTCCGTATCAAGGACAAGGTCTACACCATCGTCGAGTTCCAGCATGTCAAGCCGGGCAAGGGCGGCGCGTTTGTGCGCTACAAGACCCGCGACATCAAGAGCGGCCGCGTCGTCGAGAACACCTGCAACGCCGGCACCAAGTTCGAGAGCGTCATGCTCACCACCCGTGAGTTCCAGTACCTCTACAACGATGGCACCGACTACATCTTCATGGACAACGAGTCCTATGAGCAGGTTCCCGTTCCCGAGGACATGGTGGGCGAGAACTCCAAGTGGCTGCGCGAGAACGACATCTGCCAGCTGCTCTTCGCCGACGATGAGCTCAT
The DNA here is from genome assembly GCA_900542305.1 of uncultured Collinsella sp. Classification (GTDB taxonomy): domain Bacteria; phylum Actinomycetota; class Coriobacteriia; order Coriobacteriales; family Coriobacteriaceae; genus Collinsella. The sequence continues at coordinate 55,633 of UQMU01000006.1, forward strand.
GGGCGTGACCCCGCCGATGTTCATCGAGACCACCATCGTCCAGACCGACCCGGGCTTTAAGGGCGACACCGTCCAGGGTTCCACCAAGCCGGCCACGATCGACACCGGCGCTGTCATCCAGGTCCCCATGTACCTCAACGAGGGCGAGGTCATCAAGGTTGACACCCGCGACGGCAAGTTCGTCTCCCGCGTCTAGCAACCAACTCTTCTAGGAGGACTCATGCCCCAGGAAATCAAGATTGACGGCATCGGCATTTCGCCCGATGTTCTGACCGCCATCGTCTCGCGCGCCGTGTCGGATGTCGAGGGCATCGCCTCCGTTGGCGTCAAGGACCTTGCCACCAACCTTGTCTCCATGATGCTCTCGTCCAAGGCCCCGGCTTCCGAGCCGGCGGTCGAGGCCGAGGTCGTCGGCGACAAGCTCGCACTCACCGTGCGCGTCGTGGTGTTCTTTGGCTATCCGTTCAAGAAACTCGCCGAGGCCGTTCGCGCCGCCGTGGTCGCCGCCATCGATGCCCAGGTGGGCGTTGAGGTCGAGCGTGTTGACGTTTGCATCGACGGCCTCGTTTTCCCCAAGGAGTAACCTTTGAGCCTTAAGGTTTATCGCGGGCGTACGCTTGCCCGCAGTCAGGCGCTGCAGCTGCTGTTCCAGGCCGAGGCCACGGACAGCCCGCTCGAGCGCGTCCTCGAGGGCGATTTCCTGATCTCGAAGGGTCCCCTCGACCCCTATGCGCTGGAGCTTTGCCGCGGTGCCTACGAGCATATCGACCGCATCGACTGCGCTCTGCGCTCCGTTGCCAAGAACTGGGATCTTATGCGCATGCCCGGCGCCGACCGCAATCTGCTGCGTATCGCCGTTTACGAGATGCGTTTCGTCACCGACGAGGAGGTCTCGGACGCCATCGTGATCAACGAGGCCGTTGAGCTTGCCAAGGCCTATGGCACCGACCAGTCCGCGTCGTTCGTCAACGGCGTGCTGGGCAAGATCGCTCGCAGCGAGGAGCTGCCGGGTGAGGACCTGTACCAGGAGCTGCTGGCCGAAGATCGCGCCCGCGAGGAGGCCCAGGCTGCCGAGGCTGCCGCAAAGGTTGCGGTTGCTCAGGCTGAGGCTGGCGTGCTGGCCGAGGATGCGGATGCCGCCGGGGCTGACATCGACTCCGTCGAGGAGTAGTCATGCCAGAGGGTTCTGTCCGTAACTTCGACGAGATCTCGGACCGCTTGGACCAGATTATCGCTACCGTTCGCTCCAAGGATACCTCCTTGGAGCGTTCGCTCGATTTGTTTGACGAGGCGATTGAGCTGGGCTCCCGCGCGGTCGATATGGTCGACAAGTTTGAGTTGACGCCGCGTGAGGCCGACAAGCTCGAGCAGGAATACGATGAGGATGCGGCAAACGAATCCCAGGATAGCTAGGCCGCATTTCCGGATACGAATGGTTGATGGCATTCATGAAACGCGTGCGTCTTGATGACGAACTGATTTCACAGGGCATCTGCGCCGATCGCGCGGATGCCCTTCGCACTCTTATGGCCGGCTTGGTCTCGAGTGGCGGCGAGCGCTTGACTTCGCCGGGCCTTAAGGTGATCCCAGGCCTGCCGCTGCACGTGAAGGGACGCATTCCCTATGTTGGCCGCGGCGGACTTAAGCTCGAAGGTGCGCTTGATGCTTTTGGCATCAATCCGACGGGCCTTGCCTGTCTGGATGTGGGCTGCTCTACCGGCGGCTTTACCGATTGTCTGCTCAAGCGCGGAGCTGCGGCCGTTGTCTCGGTGGACGTGGGTCGCGCCCAATTCGATTGGTCGTTGCGTCAGGACGATCGCGTGACGCTGCATGAGCGCACCAACGTGACGCAGCTGCCCGAGCTTGGCTATGCCGGTGCCATCGACCTGGCTGTGTGTGATGTCTCGTTTACCAGCATCGCGAACATTATCGATGCGGTGCTGGCGTGCCTGGCGCCTACGGGTGCATTCTGCACGCTTGTAAAGCCGCAGTTTGAGGCTCCGGCGGCGCTGGTGGGTGAGGGCGGCATTGTGACCGATCCCGCCGTGCGCCGCGATACACTCGTTGCGGCAGTTGAACTCTTTGCTGCCAAGGGGCTGTTCCCGGTCGATGTGTGCGTGTCGCCCATTCATGGTGCCAAGGGAAACGTTGAGTTTTTCCTGTACGGCACGAGATTTGACCCCGGCGACCGCACGCAAGACGAGCTGCAATTCCAGGTATCGGTTTTGAGCGAGAAAGCTGCAACGCTATGAAGGTCTTTCTGGTTCCCAATTACTACAAGCAAGAGGCGGTTGAGAGCGGCCTGATGCTCGAGCTTTGGCTGACGCGCCAGGGCTATGAGGTCGCATGGGCTGCCGACCAGCGATCGAAGATTCAAAGCACGCCTGATATTGACGGCTCCGATCTGGTCATTACGCTCGGCGGCGACGGTACGTTGCTGCGCGCTGCCCGCATCCTCAACCATCGCGAGATTCCTATCCTCGGTCTTTCCTATGGTCACCTGGGCTTTTTAACTGCTGCGAGCCCCGAGGAGCGCGACATTCTGCAGGTCGTGAGCGACGCCCTTTCCGGCGAGCTGCACGTGAGCCGTCGCGCCACCATCGCCGCGGATATCGTGTCCGTGCGCGACGATGGCACGAAGGATGTCGTGCGCACGTTCGCCCTCAACGACATGGCGCTCACGCGCGGCCCCCTGTCCGATATGGTTGAGTTCGACATCACGGTGTCGGGCCACCATATCGATCGACTGCGTGGCGACGGCGTGGTCGTGTCCACGGCGACTGGTTCTACGGGGTACGCGCTCAGTGCAGGTGGCCCCATTGTGAGCCCCGACTATACGGGTATGGTCTGCGTACCCATTGCGCCGCACACCATTCAGGCCCGTGCCTTCTTGACTTCGCCGAGTGATGTCGTCGAAATCTTTATGTCCGATGATCGCCCGAGCGTTCCGGCGATCGCTATCGATGGACAGTTTATTACCTGCGACGGCACGGTCGAGAGCGTGGCCGTGCGCCGAGGCCCCGGCGATGTGCTGCTGCTCGACTACGGCCCCGAGAGTTTTTACAACTCGGTGAGCCGCGTATTCTACGGAGTGCGTCATGATCGATGAGCTGCAGGTTTCCAACATTGCACTCATTCGCGAGGCGACGTTGGTTCCGAGCGCGGGCCTAACGGTTCTGACTGGAGAAACCGGCGCCGGTAAGACCGCGCTGCTCTCGGCCCTCAAGCTTATTTTGGGCGAGCGTGCGGATTCTTCGACGGTGCGCGAGGGCGAGGCGCTTGCTAGCGTTGAGGCGCGGCTGTTCGACGGTCCACACGACACGGAGGGTTTCACGGTCCAGCGCAGCCTTTCTGCCGAGGGCCGCAGCCGCGTGAAGATTGACGGCCGCATCGCCAGCGTGCGCGAGCTTTCGGAGCGCGTTGGCGTGATGATGGATCTGTGCGGCCAGCACGAGCACCAGCGCTTGCTCGATCCGGCGCATCACGTTGCGATGGTCGATGCGTGGGCGGGACGTTCTGCGCTCGAGGCGCTCGAGCACTACCGTGCTTGCTTTAAAGCCTCGCGCGCGGCTGCCAAGGAGGTTCGTCGCGTCGAGGAGGCCTCGCGTGCGCAGGGGAGTCGTGTCGAGGAGGCGCGCTTCGCCCTGGAGCGCATTGCCGAGGTCGACCCCAGGCCGGGCGAGTATGAGGAACTCGAGGAACTGCTGCCGCGCTCCGAACATGCCGAGGTACTGGTTGCCACTGCTAGCGATGCCCATGCATCGCTTGTCGCCGAAGGGGGAGCGCTCGATGCCGTGAACAACGCCGTGGCAGAGCTTTCCCGTATGGCTACCGTCGATCGCAAACTGGGCGACATTGCCGATGCGCTTTCGGATGCCTGTATCTCCCTTGAGGATTGCGCGAACGAGCTTCGTACCTATCGCGATGCCGTCGCCTTCGACCCGCGCGAGCTCGCTCGCATGCGTGAGCGGTATTCCGACCTCAAGGGCCTGTTGCGTCAGTGGGGTCCCACCATGGACGATGTTTTTGCCATGCGCGATCGCTCGCAAGAGCTGCTGTCCCTGGTCGATGATGGCGATGAACAGATCAAAAGGGCGCGTGAGGCACTCGGGAGCGCCGAGCGCGAGCTGTTCGCTGCTGCCAGGGCACTTAAGCGCGCTCGCAATACGGCGGCCCCGCGCTTTTGCCACGAGGTTGGCCGCCAGATGGCTCGCCTAGAGATGGGCGGCGCCGAGCTCGTCTGGGAGTCGCGTGATCTTCCCCGTGCTGAGTGGACGTCCGTTGGTCCTTCGAGCTACGAGCTGCTATACCGCAGCGGTGCCGGCTTGACGCCACGCCCCCTGCGCCGCATTGCGTCGGGCGGCGAGCTCAGCCGCGTCATGTTGGCAAGCAAGGTTGTCCTCGGTAACGCGGACGGTGTTGATACGCTGGTGTTTGACGAGGTCGATGCCGGTGTCGGTGGCTCCACGGCGCGTGCACTCGCGGGCGTGCTGGCAGATCTCGCCGCTACGCATCAGGTGATTGTCGTAACTCACTTGGCGCAGGTCGCCGTCATGGCCGACAAACATTATGTTGTCAGTAAGGAACCGGGCGATGTTCCCCAGACGCATTTGGACGAGGTGACCGGCGAAGCGCGTACCGCCGAGATCGCCCGCATGTTGAGCGGCGATCAGTCCGAGGCAAGCTTGGCGCATGCCAAGCAGATGCTCGAAGAAGCTCGAGGTTAGGTCGTATCAGCGGTGTTGGCGGGACAAAATAGACTGAAATTTTTGTCCCACTACGCGTTTTACTCAACGACCTTATCCGGCTGGATGAGCTCCTCGTAGTAGCTGATATGCTCGCGAGCGTCTTCAATCTCGGGCAGCAGGAAGTTGTAGATGACTTCGATGATCATCGTGGCGCTGATCTTAGAGAACGCAAAGTCGCCCGTTGTCAGCAGCGCTTCGTGGTTGATGGTGTTAAAAGTGTAGTCTGCCAGGCGCGCGAGCGGGGATTTACTGTCGCTGCTGATGACGACTACGGTGGCACCGCAGTCGCGAGCCGCTTTTGCCATGCGATTCAAACGACGCGACTTGCCTGAGTTCGAAATCAGCACGATAACGTCACCCGGGCGTAACGTGAGTGCAAAGCCGATTGATGTCTCGCTAATGGTGCTCGCCATGCAGCGCAGGCCCAGCTGCGAAAATTTAAACGTCGCATCGAGCGCGACCGCGTTCGTATTGCCCACAGCCGCAAACTCAATAACCCCTGCATGCTTAAGGGCATGCACAACAGCCGCCAGCGTATCGTGGTCGATACCGTCGATGGTCGCATTAAGCTCGCTCACCTTGGCAGCCAGGATGTTCTTGAGGCTCTGCTCCATATTGTCGAGCGAGACCTCGTCGGTCAGGCCCTCGTTGCGCTGGCTTTCCAAATCCCTCGCCAACGAAAACTGAAAGCTGCGGAAGCTGCCAAACCCAAGCTTGCGGCAGAAGCGCGAAACGGTCGCCTCGGACGTGGCAGCGGCGCGCGAGAGCTGAGCGGCCGTGAGGCGTGGCGCCTCGGACTGGTGCTCCAATATATAGTCGACAATGCGCTGCTCGGACTCGCTGTATCCCTGATGGGTGCTAATGAGGGAAAGTGCGCTCTTGCTACTATCGGTCATGGATGGCTCCTGGTTGGCATGAAAATCTAGCTTGATTTGCAATGCCATAGTATACGGGCATTTTCAATTACAAGATACACCTTGCCGTTTCAAGTGTTGATGGTAAACTTTCACTTACCGTTTACGGTTATGAAAGAACCTTTCACCGGAGAATTGCGCCTTGTCTCTTCTCACGCGGACGGTAGGTTGGTATCTTTCAAGTGTGGAAAAACGCGCATTGAAGCGCGTATAGGGGAGCGCCTGCGGGCGCTGTACTCAAGAAGGAGGGACACATGGCTAAGTTTGACATCATCGCCGCGACCGGTTGCCCGACCGGCATTGCGCACACCTTCATGGCGAAGGAGGCGCTGGAGAAGGCAGCTGCCGAGCGAGGTCTGACCATTAAGGTTGAGACCCATGGCCAGGTCGGTGTCGAGAACGAGCTCACCAAGAGCGAGATCGCTGGTGCCAAGGCCGTCGTCGTCGCAGCCGATAAGGATGTCCAGGCGGAGCGTTTCGCTGGTAAGCGCATGGTTTCCGTTGGTGTTTCCAAGGCCCTGTCCGTCGAGGCAGCCGGTAAGCTGATCGACCGCGCGCTCGCCGCCAAGGGTGACGACTCGGTTGCGGCTGCTGCCGATGTCGAGGATGAGGTCGAGGAGAAGGAGTCTGTCGGCCACATCATCTACAAGCACCTCATGAACGGCGTCAGCCACATGCTGGTCTTCGTCGTCGCCGGTGGTGTTCTGACCGCTCTTTCGTTCCTGTGGGGCATCACGTCCTTCGATTCGACGGCGTCTGACTACAACACCTTCGCCGCTATGCTCAAGATCATCGGCGGCATTGCCATGAACCTCATGGTTCCCGTGCTTTCCGCCTACATCGCCGAGTCCATCGGCAAGCGCCCAGCGCTCGTCCCCGGCTTCGTCGCCGGTATGATCGCCATCCAGGGCCTGCCCGTTAACGCCGAGACCGGCATGATCGACGCCGGCGGCGCCGGCGTGGGCTTCGGCTTCCTGGGCGGCATCGTCGGCGGCTTCCTCGCCGGCTATGTCATCCTGCTGCTCGAGAAGGTCTTTGCCGGCCTGCCCAAGAACCTGGACGGCCTCAAGGCTATCTTCCTGTACCCGCTGTTCTCGACGGCTATCGTCGGCTTGGTCATGCTCGGCATCTCCGGCCCCATGGCTGCCATCAACACCGCCATGATGGACTTCCTCAAGGGTCTGTCCGCTTCTGGCGCCATCGTCCTGGGTCTTGCCATCGGCTGCATGTGCGCCGTTGACATGGGCGGCCCGGTCAACAAGGCTGCCTACGTCACCGGTACCGCTATGCTCACCGAGGCCCTGGCCGCCGGTGTCGGCACCGACATCTACAACTTCGGCACCAACTTCATGGCTGCCGTCTCCGCCGCCTGCATCGTTCCGCCGCTGATCACCACCTTCGCCGTCGTCGTCGGCAAGAAGTACTTCAGCCAGGAGGATCATGACGCCGGTATCGTCAACCTCATCCTTGGTTGCACCCACATCACCGAGGGCGCCATTCCGTTCATGACCAAGAACATCTGGCCCGTCATGCCCATCATGATGCTCGGTTCCTCTATCGCCTCGATCCTGACCATTATGTTCAACGTTCACGATCCGGCGCCTCATGGTGGCTTCCTGGTCCTGCCCGTTGTCGAGAATGGTCCGCTGTGGGTCCTCGCGATCCTCATCGGCGCTGTGGTCGGTGGCATCCTGTTCGTGGCCTTCAAGAAGTACGACTTCGAGAAGAACCAGAAGGCAGCTCCCGCCGCCGCTGCTCAGCCGGTCGAGGCCCCCAAGGCCGCTGCCGTCGAGGCCCCCAAGGCCGAGGCTGCCGACTTCGTGAAGGTCGAGAACGTCTTTGTCGCCGAGGACTTCGCTTCTCGTGACGAGGCTCTGAGCTTTGTCTCCAACCAGGCCGTCAAGGCCGGTGTCGCGAGCGACGCCGATGCCGTGATGAACGCCTTCCTGGCCCGCGAGGCCGAGGGTACCACGGGCATGATGGAGGGCTTCGCCATTCCGCATGCCAAGTCCGATGCCATTACCGAGGCCGCCGTTATCGTCGTCAAGGACGACTCCGGCGTCACCGGTTGGGACACCATGGACGGCGCTCCCGTCAACGTGGCTATCGCCCTGCTCATCCCCGGTGCCCAGGCTGGCACCACGCATCTCAAGATTCTGTCCAAGGTCGCCGAGGCGCTCATGGACGAGGACTTCCGTGCCACCGTCAAGGGTTCCACCGACGCCGTCGAGATCGCCAAGACGATCAACGCCCGTCTGGTCTAACCCCACGGCTAGCGATTAACATCGCCCCCTGTACAAAAGGCGAGGACTCCACCAGGAGCCCCCGCCTTTTTTCATCTCACCAAACGAAGTTGCGGTGAAATAGGGACTGTTTAACCGTTTCAACTTCAAATTCAATCCCTATTTCACCGCAACTTACGGAGCAGGGCATAGAGGGGACTATCTACCGAGTCTTTAATGCGGACAGATTATCAGCCAGAATTCCGTTCGGCCGATATTACTCTGGACCGGCCGAGTTTCCGCAGCTCGCCCGCCGGGCGGGGCGATTAAGTTTGTCACGAGTTCCGCACGCAAAGGAAAGCACTTAATGTGCTTTCCGTCTTGCGCGGGACTGTAGAGCAGCAAACTTAACCGCCCCGCCCGGCGGGCGAGCGCAGGGATACGACATCTGTCCAACAATTCGTGTGAAACACAATGAAAAACCGTTTGATGTGAGTTAATATAAACAACGTCGTGAATCTGACTCCTGCCACATGCATGACAGGGGTTAAACACAAAAAAGGAGTCAATTATGGTTTCTGAGAAGGCTACCCTCGTTAATCCTCAGGGTCTGCACATGCGTCCGGCTGGTCTGTTCGCCTCCACCATGGGCAAGTACGCCTGTGACGTGACGGTCGTCACCCCCGAGAAGGAGGTCAACGGCAAGTCCCCGATGGCCCTCATGGCTGCTGGTATCCCCTGCGGTACCGAGGTCGAGGTCAAGTGCGACGGCGCTGACGAGGCCGAGGCTCTGGCTGCTGCCATCGAGCTCATCAAGAGCGGTCTTGGCGAGTAGAACTCAAACGGGTCGCATGTTGAACAACTAAGTTCATATTTGGGGGCGCAGTGACCTGTTGTAAGGTAGCTGCGCTCTTTTGTCATGGATATGGCAAAACGCTTTATCACATGACACGGAGAGAGGAATGGGAATGTATCAGGGAGTCAACGCTTCCGAGGGCATCGGTATCGGCACCGTCATGGTCGCCGTCGATCCCGACTTGACGTTTGAGCCGCACGAGGTTGCTGATTCGGCAGCAGAGAAGGAGCGCTATCAGTCCGCTCTTTCGGTCTTCTGCGAGAAGACCCAGGCTCAGGCCGACCACATGAAGGAGACGGTGGGCGAGGCCGAGGCCGAGATCATGAGCGGACACATTGTCCTGGCTCAGGATCCGGGCATGACCGACGCCATCAACGCCGCCATTGACGGCGGTACCTGCGCCGAGCAGGCGCTCATGGACACCTCGACCATGTTCGAGAACATGTTCCTGTCCATGGACGACGAGATGTTCCGTCTGCGCGCGGCCGACATCGCCGACATCCGTACCGGTATTCTGGCCGAGCTGCTGGGCAAGGAGGTCGTCGACCTCTCCGTCCTGCCCGAGAACACCGTCGTTGTCGTGCACGACCTCACGCCGTCCATGACCGCCACGATCGATAAGGCCCACGTTGCCGGTATCGTCACCGAGACCGGTGGCCGCACGTCGCACTCCGCGATCATCGCGCGCGCCCTTGAGATCCCGGCTGTCCTTTCGGTTTCCAACAGCTGCACCGCGCTGCGCAACGGTATGACCGTTGTCGTCGACGGTGGCAAGGGTATCGTCGAGGCCGATCCCGACGAGGAGACGCTCGCTGCCTACACCGCCAAGGCCGAGGCCTTCGCTGCCGAGAAGGCAGCCCTCGAGGCCTTCCGTGGCAAGCCGTCCGTGACTGCCGATGGCATCAAGAAGATCATCGCCTGCAACATCGGTAACCCCGATGACGTGCCCAACGCGCTCGATCACGACGCCGAGGCCATCGGTCTGTTCCGCTCCGAGTTCCTGTTCATGGACTCTGCTGAGCTTCCTTCCGAGGAGGAGCAGTTCAACGCCTACCGTAAGGTCGCCAGCGCGCTCAAGGGTGCTCCGGTCATCATCCGCACGCTCGATGTGGGTGGCGACAAGGAGATTCCGTATCTGCATATGGTCAAGGAAGACAACCCCTTCATGGGCTTCCGCGCCGTGCGTTACTGCCTGGCCAATCCCGACCAGTACAAGGTCCAGCTCCGTGCTCTGCTGCGCGCTAGCGCCTTCGGTGACGTCAAAATCATGATCCCGCTCGTCACCTGCGTCGAGGAGGTCTTGGCTGTCAAGGAGCTCGTCGAGCAGTGCAAGGCCGAGCTGACCGAAGAGGGTCGCAAGTTCAACGAGAACATCGAGGTCGGCATCATGGTCGAGACGCCCGCCGCTTCGCTGCTCGCAGACCGTCTGGCCGAGGTCGCCGACTTCTTCTCCATCGGCACCAACGACCTGATCGGCTACACCATGTGCGCCGACCGTGGTAACGACACCATCTCCAACCTGTACCAGGTTTACTATCCCGCCGTGCTCCGCTCGCTCAAGAACATCATCGAGAGCGGCGTGAAGGCCGGCATCATGGTCGGTATGTGCGGCGAGGCCGCTGCCGATCCGCTGCTCGAGCCGCTGCTGATCAGCTGGGGCCTGGAGGAGTTCTCGATGAGCGCTCCGTCGATCCTGCGCGCCCGCAAGACCATCAGCCAGTGGACCAAGGCCGAGTGCGACGAGCTCGCCGAGAAGGCACTCGCCTGCAACACCGCCGCCGAGGTCAAGGCACTGCTCGAGTCCGCAGCTCGCTAATTTGGTATCAGAGGTAACCGCGTGGTTGGAATGGGCCGGCCACGCGGCCCTCACATATACAGGGGGTACTGTAAATGTTCTACACGCTAACCGCTAACCCGGCTGTCGACATGACGGTTTCGAGCTCTCCGCTCGAGCCCGACGAGAACGTCCGCACCGGCTCGGCCAGCTACACGGCTAACGGCAAGGGCCTCGATGTGTCCTTCGCCTTTAAGAAGATGGGCGTCGACACCGTCGCGCTCGGCTTCTTCGCTGGCTTCACGGGCAAGTTCATCGTCGAGGAGGTCATGAACCTGGGTTGCCTCTGCCGCCCGGTCTGGACCGACGGTATCACGCGCATTAACACCTACGTCAACGATGGCCAGCACGAGTACGGCATCCTGAACCCGGGTGCTCCGATCACGCCGCAGCACCAGGAGGAGCTCTACAACATCCTGGACACCGCGGGCGATCTCGAGTGCCTGATTGTTTCCGGCTCCGTGCCTCCCAAAGCTACGCCCGACTTCCTGGCTCAGGTCATGGAGCACGCTCAGGCTCGTGGCGCCGACGTCGTCCTGGACCTGTCCTCCGACAAGCTCAAGGAGCTCGCTCACAAGAAGCCGCTGCTCATCAAGCCGAACCATCATGAGATGAAGGCCATCTTCGGCGTGCCGGTCGACACCGACGACGAGGTTCGCGTTGCCATGAAGATGGCTCACGACGCTGGCGTTCAGAACGTGCTGCTTACCCGTGGTAGCCGCGGCGATGCTTACTTCTCCAACGGCGAGGACATCTGGTACGCCAAGCGTGAGTTCAACATCAAGCTGGTTTCTTCCGTCTGCGCCGGCGACTGCACCCTCGCTGCGTTCCTGCACAAGTGGTACAGGGATCGCGACAACGTCGAGGAGGCCATGAAGCTCGCTATGGCCACCGGCGCCAACGTTGCCGAGTCCGTCGGCATTGGCGACTTCGGTCACGTCGACGAGTACAGCAAACGCGTTGCTGTCCGCAAGCTCGATCGTCAGTAATCGAAACGCGACATATTCGTGCGCATGCGGCGCCCCGGTTTCGGCCGGGGCGCCTTTTTTGTTCCGTCATGGGGGAGAGATGTTCTGCCGTACTTCATCGCTTCCACACCGTTCACCGAGTTGTTGTAGCCTTTTGTCGATGCGTGGAATATACTTTCATCAACACGTTGCTTCGTGAAAGGAACATTCATGATTTACACGCTCACTGCAAATCCCGCCATTGACTACAACATCGCCTGCGACGGTCTTGCTGCCAACACCGTAACGCGTACCCGCAACGCGGTCTATACGCCCAACGGCAAGGGCCTTAACGTCTCGTTCACTCTCGATCACTACGGTGTCGACACCACGATCCTGGGCTTCTTCGCCGGCTTCTCGGGCGAGTTTATCGTCAAGGGCGCCGAGGCCCTGGGTGTGCCCGTCAAGCCCGTGTGGACCGACGGCATCACGCGCGTCAACGTGTTCCTCAACGCCGGCCCCGACACCGAGTACAACATGGTCAACGCCGGTGCCGCCATCAACGAGGCCAACGAGCAGGAGATGTTTGAGCTCATCGATTCGCTCGATGACATGACCTGCCTGGTCATCAGCGGCTCGCTGCCTCCCAACACTTCCGAGGGCTTCCTGGCCGAGGTCCTGCGCCGCGTCAAGGCCAAGGGGGCCGAGTTCGTCCTCGATATCTCGAGCCATCAGCTGGCTGACCTCATTGCCATGGAGCCGCTGCTGATCAAGCCCAATGACGACGAGCTGCTCGACATCTTTGGCATCAAGGTGAGCGGTGGCGACGACGAGTCCGTCAAGGGCGCTATGGCCGAGCTGCATGCAAAGGGCGCCAAGAACGTGCTGCTGACCCTCGGTGGCGACGGCGCGTACTTCTCCAACGGCGAGCATATCTGGTTTGCCAACCGCACCTTCGACGTCAAGCTGCTGTCGACGGTGTGCGCCGGCGATTCCTCGCTCGCTGCCTTCCTGTCCGTGTGGCACGACGCCCCCGAGCGCGTCGAGGATGCCTTGCGTCTTTCGATGGCCACCGGCGCCAACGTGGTCGAGTGCCCCGGTCTGGGCGATTTTGCCAAGGTGGACGAATATAAGAAGCACATTGAGGTTCGCCAGGTCTGCTAGCAGCATCGATACGTCGTTGCCGAACACCCGCTTTGGATTACCAAAGCGGGTGTTTTTTGCGCGCTGAACGTATGTGGCGTCTGCTGTCTCGTTTTATCTAATCGACGACGCGATTGCGTGTGCGTGCTTTCTCGTTTCTTGTTAGACTTCTTGAGAACCATCGATTTACGCTCACAAGTGCAGGAGGCCATAGGCATGTGCAATGTTTCGCTCAACGGTACGCAACCGTCCGATGCGTCCCTGCGCGTCCTGCGCGCGCTTGAGGCGGCTGGTCTTGAGGCCTGGTACGTGGGCGGTTGGGTGCGCGACGCCCTGATGGGGTGCCCCAGCCACGATGTTGATATGTGCTGTAGCGGCCTGTGGCAGGAGTCCAAAGCGGCGCTCGAGGCCGCCGGCATCGCGGTCGTGGAGTCGGGCATTAAATTTGGCGGAATCACGGCTATTTCCGATGGCGAGCGTATCGAGGTCACCACGTACCGTTTGGATGGCTTTTACACCGATGGTCGCCATCCCCAGAGTGTGGAGCGTGCCGCCTCGCTCGAGGACGATCTGGCGCGCCGCGACTTTACCGTCAACGCCATGGCCTGGCATCCCGAGCGCGGGCTTGTCGACCGCTACGACGGCCAGGGTGACTTGGAGCGCAAGCTGATTCGCGCTGTCGGCGATCCCAAGCGTCGCTTTAACGAGGACGCCCTGCGCATGCTGCGTGCGGTACGCTTTGCCTGCCGCCTGGACTTTATGATTGAGCCCGAGACTAAGCGCGCGCTTGCCGAGTGCGCGCCGCTGCTCGATGCCGTGGCGCGTGAGCGTGTGGGTATTGAGCTCGAGGGCATTCTTTCGACCGGTCATGGGGGAGACGCGATGCTCCGCTATCCCGAGCTCATCTGCGCCGCCGTGCCCGAGTTGGCAGCGGGTCGCGGGTTTGATCAACGAAGTGTCTATCATGCGTTTAACGTCTACGAGCATATCGCCCGTGTGCTGACGGTGGCGGGGGAGCTCGCGCTGTGTGACGGCGTCGCGCCCTCGTCGAGCCTTATGTGGGCGGCGTTTTTGCACGATGTGTCCAAGCCCGAGTGTTTCACGGTCGATCACGCCGGCAGCGGACACTTCTACGGTCATCCCGAGCTCGGCGCCAAGAAGGCGCGCGTCATTATGGATCGCCTGGCGCTCTCGCACGACTTGGTGCGCGACGTGTGCCTGCTCATCAAATACCATGACAAGCCGCTGCGCCCCGAGCGCTCCTGCCTGCTCAATATGATGCGCGCGCTTTCGGGCGAGGGCGTCGACACGGCCCGCCTGATTGACGAGCTCATGGACCTCAAGCGTGCCGACACACTTGGCAAGGCCCCGTCGTGCTTCTATTACGTCGAGACGATTGAGGAGATGCGCGCGATGGCGCACGAGCTGCTGAAGGCAGGGGAGCCCTATATGCTCAAGATGCTCGCCATCAACGGCGGCGACCTGATCCGTGCCGGAGTCAAGCCCGGGCCGGAACTGGGTCAGCTTCTCAACTCCGCCCTCGACGCCGTGATCGAAGACAACATTCCCAACGAGCGCGAAGCTCTCCTGACTCACCTGCATCTGGGGTAGCCTTCGGTTCCATTTCAAATGAGCTACCTATTTGACCTGCGTATTCCATAACCTGCCGACAATTTTTCGGCAATTTGGAATTTCTTCTTGCGCTGACGTATTTTGTCCCGTAATATATTTCCTCGCACGGCAGTGCAGATGTCATGTGGCCCGTTCGTCTAGCGGTTTAGGACGCCGCCCTCTCAAGGCGGAGATCACCAGTTCGAATCTGGTACGGGCTACCACGCATCTGATACCCGGTCTTCTCGTGGAAGATCGGGTTTTTTATTTTCAAACAAACGTCTGCAATTCCCGTTTGAACCAGAGCTTTGCGTTCTGCTTATGGTCCTTACGGGTACAATATCCGAGATATTTTGACTGTTAGAAGGAGTCTCATGACGGAGTCCTCTCAGCATACGTCTAAGCCCCAGGTCGAGGTTGAGGCCTCGGGCGGAGATGACAATAAGAGCGCACGCCGCGGCGCCATCTTTATCGGCGTCGTGCTGGTGGGTTATATCGTCTATCTGGTAGTAACCGGACAGATGGGGCAGTTCTGGGCCGCTATGTCGAGCGTCCAGGCGCCATGGCTCGTTGTCGCGTGCCTCTGCATGTTCATGTATCTGTTCTTTGGCATTGTGGCCTATGCGATCGCCGTCTGGCTCGACCCATATTCGCCCGTCGGCATTCGCGACCTGATCTCGGTCGAGGCGAGTGGCATCTTCTTTGGCAACCTGACGCCCATGATGATGGGCTCGACTCCTGCCCAGATCTACCGCCTGACCAAAGCGGGCCAAAATGTCGGCGAAGCCGGAGCCACGCAGTTCACGCGCTTTATCGTGTATCAGTTTGGCCTCGTTGCCTGGGGCGCTATCCTACTGCTTGCTCGCATGCCGTTTTTTGCCGAGCGCTATGGCGACATGACGCTGTTGTGCGTCTTTAGCTTTGGTGGGCACTGCTGCATCTTGCTGGGCATCTTCGCCGTCGCACTCATGCCTAAGACCGTCACGCGCGTCGCCCACTGCATCATCAATTGGCTCGAGCGCATTGGTGTTTCGGCCACTAAGATCGAGGGATGGCGCACGTTTGTCGATGGCGAGATCTACTCCTTCTCCGAGAAGTTCAAGCTTTCTGCCGGACATTTTTCTTCCATGCTGCTCACCGTGTTTATCACCATGCTGCAGCTCGCGTTTTTCTATCTGGTGCCGTATTTCCTGATGCTTGCCTTTGGCCACCACGAGGTCGACTTTTTCTCGGTCATGGCCGCGAGCGCCTTTGTCCAGCTGCTGAGCTCTGCGGTTCCCTTGCCCGGTGGAACTGGTGGTGCTGAGGGCGGCTTTGCATTGTTCTTGGGTCATTTCTTTGGGTCGGCTTCGACCGCCGGCTATCTGCTGTGGCGCCTCATTACGTTTATTGCGCCGACCATTTTGGCTGCGCCCCTGCTGGGCCTTAAGAGCGCCCACAACGAGAGCATCCATGCGCGCTGGGATCGCGTGATGCGCAGGCTCGGCCGCACGTCTCAGACGCCCTCTGCGCCCACTAAGCCGCACCCCGCGAATGCTGTTACCGTTGATCCCAAGAAGCACGCTCAGAAGGCTTCTGGGACCGCTAAGCCGGCTCATAAAGCCTATGTGCGCCAGACAGGCGATGGTATTCGCGTATCTCCGTCGGCACTCAATAAGAAGAAGCACCCTAAGTCGCAGTAGGACAGTCGTGCGTTCTTCATGATGCGGGGCATATTTGTGCTGTATGGGGGATAATCCTCTTACGTAGATTATCTCTCATCTGTTGATGAATGCTCGCATATCGAAGGGACACGCCTATGGCAACCAGCAAACCGCGTCTTGACCGCCGCATTGTTCGCAGCCGTAATGCCATCCTTTCCGCTTTCGAGCGCCTGCTCATGGAAAAGCCGCTGGCAGACATTACGGTGAGTGCCATCGCACGCGAGGCCAATGTCGACCGCAAAACCTTCTACGTGCACTTTGGCACGGTTGACGGCCTGCTCGATGCCATTGCCGTCGATGTGGTGGAGATGATTGTCGACTCGGTCGAGAAAACGCTTGCTTCCATGGACGGCGACACCAACGAGCGCGCCCTTGGCGCGGCGGCGACCTTCTTTAAAACCGTTAACGAGGCGCTGTGCAACAACTTGGTGCTCAATCGTCAGCTGATCGAGAACATTCCGCTCGATGATTTTATGGCTCGTCTTCGTGCACCGCTCGAGCACGAGATTGCCGAGCGCGATCTGCTGCCCCAAGGTCTCAAGGACGAGATGTTCGACTACTATCTGGCGTTTTTGCTGTCCGGTATCATCGGTATCTATCGCACGTGGGCGCTGTCTGACGGCTCGGTTCCTATTGAGCGCGTCTCTGAGGTCGCCAACGACCTGACTCTCAACGGCCTGTCGAGTCTGGAATCTCGCTTGGATTAGGTCTAGTTGGGCTCGTCGGCGTTGAAATTCCTGTTCACGAGGTTCTCCGGCGCCTTGGAGACCTCGCCGGCGTAGGAGCTAAAGCCTGAGGATCCTTAAATGAAAGTCCAGTTTATCCTTCCCACTCCAATTGGGAATCCTCCGATGCGCCTTCGCACGCTCGCACGACCTCGATACCATGCGAGCGTGCGAACTCGACGAGCTCTGCGTTGCGGGCGTTTATGGTGCCGAAGGCGGCGGGGCACACAATAAGGCGCGCACAGTGGACGAGGAGCTCTTTGGCGCGGGCTATGGTTTTATCCCCGATCGGCTCGAAGGCGCGCTCGGCCACGCATTCCGCCGCCAGGTCGCGTGCGAGCTCGCAGTCGATGTCCCCTTCGTGCAGAACGCCCGCGTAGAACGCCTTGCCCTGCCGGATGAGCTGGCGAAACACAGCCGACCCCGTACCTGCGCCGGCGATGACGAACGTGTGCGCATCGCCGTGCGGGCGCCCAATTTCCACGCTGCCGAAGCGCTCGTTGAAGGTGCCATGTTGAAGGCCGTAGAGCTCGCCAATCGCCTCGCGCGTGAATATGTCCTCGGGTGCGCCGGCGCGGAAGACCCGGCCGTCCTTCACGCAAATCACCTTGTCGGCGCTTTTCTGCGCGAGCTCGAGTTCGTGGATGGACATGATGACAGCCACATTCCGCGATTTCGCAAGGTGGCGAAGTATTCGCAGCAGGTCG
The DNA here is from genome assembly GCA_900542305.1 of uncultured Collinsella sp. Classification (GTDB taxonomy): domain Bacteria; phylum Actinomycetota; class Coriobacteriia; order Coriobacteriales; family Coriobacteriaceae; genus Collinsella. The sequence goes on from UQMU01000006.1 coordinate 73,043, forward strand.
ATCTGGTAGCGGATATCGAGATACGACGTGGGCTCGTCGAGCACGAGCACACGCGGATCCTGCGCGATGGCGCGTGCGAGCATGACGCGCTGGCGTTGCCCGTCGCTTATCTGCATGAAGTCGCGCTCGGCGAACTCTTCCACATGTGCGGTTTTCATGGCCTCATCGACCCGACTATGGTCGTCGGGCGAGAGTGTGCCCATTCGCCCGGTGTAGGGATGCCTTCCCGCCTCTACGATATCGCGGCAGGTGAGGAGCTCGGTCCGGGGGCGATCTGTCAGCATAACGGCAAGGTTCCTTGCGAACTCCGCCGTCTTCCATCGGGAAATCTCCCGTCCGTCGAGCTCGACCGCGCCGGCAAGCGGTGCAAGATGGCGTGTGATGGTTTTCAAGATGGTCGACTTGCCCGAGCCGTTCGGCCCGATGAGCGCCACGACGTCGCCCGCGCGAACCTCCAGATCGACACCTTCGACTACGACCTTCTTGTCGTAGCCCGCCGACAGGTCGCTTATGCGGAAAAGCGGCGCTCCGTCAGTCTGCGTTTTGGGCCGCGGCACGAGTTTCCCCATCTACCTCACCCGCTTCTTCAACATGAGTGCGATAACCACCGGCGCGCCGAAGATGGCGGTGACGGCGCTGATGGAAAGCTCGACGGGGGAGAACAGCGTGCGCGCGATCAAATCACAGCCCGCGCAGAAGATGGCGCCTCCCAAGAAGCACGCAGGAATCACGCGGATGGGCTTCGACGACTTCAGCGCCGACTTAACGAGATGCGGAACCGCGATGCCTACGAACGACACCGGACCAGCGAACGCGGTCACGCAGGCGGAGAGCATGCTCGCTAGAAGGACGAGCACCACGCGGAAGCGTGCGACGTTCACGCCGACGCTTTTTGCGTAGGCTTCTCCCAGCTGGAAGGCGGAAAGGGGCTTCGATATCGCGAATACGCATGCGCTCACGGTGATCACCACGACCGCGATGACCGCGACGTCGTCCCAGCTCGAACCCGAGAAGCTACCCAAAGACCAGTTGTGCAGGTTCACGATGGACTGGTCGTCGGCGAAGGCGATGAGGAAGTTCGTCGCCGCCGAGCAGATGTATCCCACCATGACGCCCGCCACGATGAGCATGGCCATGGAACTTATGCGCCGTGCGATGAGGAGCACGAAGCCGATGGTGATAAGCGAGCCCAGAAACGCTGCGACCACCATGGCCGGCGAGGACATGGCCTGGTTCGCGCCCAGAAGTACGATCATCGTAAGCGCGACGACGAACTTTGCGCCCGAGGAGACGCCCAAGATGAACGGGTCGGCGATGGGGTTGTTGAAAAACGTCTGCAGCAGGAACCCGGAGAGCGAAAGTGCCCCGCCGAGAAGCACGGCTGAAAGCACGCGCGGCAGGCGAATCTCCCAGATGACCTGGCTTTCCATGGAATTGGCCGCGCCGCCCGAAAGGATGCCGGGGATGTGGTCTGCAGGTACGAGCACGCTCCCGATGCACAGGTTGGCCCCGACGAGCACGATGAGGGCAACAGCGAGCAGCGCCGTCACGACGCGACACCGCGCGGCGCGCCCCGATTCGTCGTATGTCATGGAAAGCCGGCTTCTCATGGTGCTAGCCGAGCTTCCTCAGATAATGGAAGTCGCTCGCGTCATCGCCGGTGAACGCCCCGTGCAGCTCGTCGATAATGTCGGCGGTAGAAGTCATCTGCTGGTACATGTCGGCGCTTGTGACCCAGACGTTGCCGTTCTTCACGGCTTTGAACTGCGACAATAGCGCGTTTTTGCCTACGAAGTCGTTCAAGGTGGCAACCGATTCGTCGATGGTGCCGTTGTAGACGATGATGTCGGCATCCTTCGCCGTCGCATAGAAGCGCTCCATTTCGAGCGTTACTGACGAACCTGACGTCGACGCCGTCTGTGCGTCATCGAGTGCGTAGCTGCCGCCTGCAAGCTCGATCATCTGCGCCACGTAGTCGCCCGCCCGCCGCGTGACGGCGGCCCCGTTCGAGTTAATGTAGAAATACGCCACGGTTTTACCTGACGACGCGAGCCCCGACGTTTGCTCGACGCGGGCCTCCTGCTCGTTGAACAGGTGCGCGGCCTCGTCTTCCTTGTCGAACAGGACGCCGAAAAGCTTAATCCACTCGACGCGCCCGAGCGCTTCGGGCTCGCTCGACGACTGTTCGGTGAGCACGACGAGCCCGAGCTTCTGCAGCTTTTCCTTCACATCGGGCGTGTGGTTGATCATGGTGTTCTCGATGGCGAGCGTGCAGCCCGAGGCCGATATTCGCTCGTAGTCGGGCGCGCTGTACTTGCCGCCGTAGGCGATCGCCCCACTTTCGAGTGCGCTTTTGAAGCCCGCGACCGAGCAATCGTCGGCCTTCGTGCCTGACATGATGATATTGTCGTTCGCATCGAGCGCGTCGACCAGGCACATCGTCGCCGACGACACGAGGTACACCTTGTCGGCGGGGCGCCTTATGACCGCGATGTCGGAGCTCAACCCATCAGGTACCTTCGCATCCTGCGGTACCACGAGGAAGCGCTCCCCGTTCGAAACGCAGATAAGCCGCAAGCCGCCTTCGAACTCGTCGACAGTGAAGTGCTTGGCGTATTCAAGCTGAAGCGCCCCCGTCGGCTCCCAGCCGCAGCCCAAATCGGCGTTGTGGAAGTCGGCCGCGGCGCTTGAAGCCGTTCCCGCGGGGGAACCGCCGCTTGCATCGTCGCTCGATTTCTCCTTCATGGTGGATGAGTCGAAGTGGAGCGTGTAGTCGATGGTGTGCGGCGTTGACATGGCGACGGTCTCGGCCGACACGGCTATGTCCTCGTCGAGCGTGACGGGTATCTCGAACGTGGAGTTGCCGCCGTCGTTTACGGGCGCGTAGTCCACGCCGTCGACGGTCATTTTGTCGTAGTTCGAACTCGACCAGGTGATGGTCGCGGTGTAGGTGTCGCCATCCTTCACAATTATGGTGGGTGAGGCGATGCTTGCGCGCCCTGACCCGCCGGAAAGCGAGACGCTCACAGTGTATTCCTGAGAGCCCGCCGTGGCACCGGTCGCGTTCGGGCTCGTACTGCACCCCGCGAAGGGAAGCGCGAGCAGGGCGACGAGAACGCAGGCGATCGCGCGCGCCGCGATGCTGCGGCGCTTCCTGTTTTCCCCCTTGGGAAGAATCGACCGCATGGCGTTACTTCAGTGCGTCGGCGCGCAGATCGACGCCGGCGGATTCGAATACGAGCGTGCGGTCGTACCATCGCTCCCTTCTAATGCTCCACGCGGCGCAGGCGGTGTCCTCGTCGAGCGCATCAACGGGCACGTCGTAGGTGTACTTGCCTTCCGCGTTTTCCACATAGGGGATGAAGTCGGCCTCGCTCGCGGCGGCAGCCTCTTCACCCGTGCCCATGAAGAGCTTGCCGTAGCCCGTGCCGGAAAGTGTCATCACGCAGTGCATGGAGCCGTTTTCCACGATGAGCTGGGCGTCCACAATCCTGAACATGTTCGAGCTGGAATCTACGGTGATCGGATAGGTGCCGTCGGCCACCTTGTCGGCGGTGATGGGGGCAGCGCTTGCGCCCTCGGGCGCATCGGCCGCCTGTTCGGTCTTTTCCTGGGAATCGGCATCGCTTGCCTTTGCGCTGTCGATTGAATTTCCGCCGCAGCCGGCGAGCGAGAACGCGAAAAGCGCCGCCGACAGGGCGAAGGCGAGGGTTTTCTTCAACATGGAGGGGTTCCTTTCAATCGCTTCGACCGCCCGCGCCGTGCGGTGGGCGGGCGGGATGCGAATGCAACGGGCATGCGCCGTCAGTCGGGGAAGGCGCATGCCCGTTGCACGGGGACGCGACCGGCGCCCCCGTGCGCGGCGAGTTTACAGCTTGGCGATGGCGTCGTCCACGTGCGAGACGTAGATGTCGTCGACCGCGACGTTCTGTCCCAGACCCTGGAGCAGGCACGTCACTTCGAAGCCGGCGGCCACGAACTTCGCAGCCCAGCTGTCGGGGTCGGTCTCGTCTGCCATGTCGTTGTTCGCGTGGTCGCCCGCGACCACCATGAACGGCGCGAGCACGGCCTTCTTGTAGCCTGCGGCGCTCGCGGCGGCGATAACATCCTCGCAGGTCGGTTCAGCCTCGACGGTGCCGACGAAGAACTGCGTCAAGCCCTCGTTCTTAAACACTTCCTGCATCTTGGCATAGTCGGCGTTGGAATCGGCTTCGGTGCCGTGGCCCATGAGGCACAGCGCCGTCTTGCCGTCGTCGAAGGACGTCATGTTCTCCTTAATGGCTGCGGCCACCTTCTTGTAGTCGTCGTCGGAGGTGAGCAGCGGGTCACCGAGCGAGATTTTGTCGAACTTGTCAGCGTACTTGTCGAGCTCGTCTTTCACGTCGGTGTATTCCAGGCCACCCATGAGATGCGTCGGCTGCACGACGATTTCCTTCACGCCGTCTTCCACGCAGCGGTCGAGCGCCTCGGTCATGTTGTCGATCGTGATGCCGTCGCGCTTCTTCAGCTTGTCGATGATGATCTGCGCGGTGAAGGCGCGGCGGATGTCGTAGTCCTGCCAGTACTTCTCGCGGATAGCGTCTTCGATGGCGCCGATGGTGATGTGGCGCGAGTCGTTGTAGCTCGTGCCGAAGCTCGTGACGAGGATGACCGGCTTCACGGCCTTCTCCTTTTCACTCGATTTCTTGGAACTCGCGGAGGTGTTGGAGCAGCCCGCGAGTGCGACTCCGGCGAGCGCGACGGCTCCGGTTGCTGCGGCGCCCATGAAGCCGCGGCGTGACATCTGGTCGGACATGGTTTTTCCTTTCCTCGGTTTGCCGGTCCCCCGGCGACAGTTGCTTGTCGGCACAAGCGAAAGAAAAGCGCACCCCTCGGGGTTCACAAGGAGCTAACGCCACGGCGATGCCGTGAGGAAAAGGCGAAGCAGTCTGGCTTGGGGCGCGAGGCGGTTCGCCCGCGCGTCCTATACAGTAATGTCCCTTGCCCAGGATTCCCACCTGGTTCCCTCCGCAAGCCAGCGCGGGCTGTGCGGGCGCCGCGCCGGTCATTTCCTTTTATCCGATTGTCATATGCTCGTTGCCGAAACTGTTACTATCATAGTGGGCGCTTGCGGGCGTGTAAAGCCAGGGCGGGCGGCATTGCGCCTCCTGCCTGCGTATTTGCGTCGCCCTTCGCGCAGCGGGCGCCGTGTTTTGCCCGCTGCGCGAAGGGCGACGCAAACAGTTGCGACGAGAAACGGGAAGGGAAGGCTCGGATGATTCATATCGTTGGCGCAGGTTCGGGCGCCGCCGACCTTATCACGCTGCGCGGGGTGCGTCTTCTGCGCGCGGCCGACGTGGTCGTTTGGGCGGGGAGCCTTGTGAACCCCGAGCTGCTCGCTGAGTGTAAGGAATCCTGCGTCGTCTACGACAGCGCGCACATGACCTTGGAGGAAGTGCTCGACGTGATGTGCGCGGCGGATGCGCGGGGCGAGGAAGTGGTGCGCCTGCACACGGGCGACCCGTGCCTGTACGGCGCCATCCAGGAGCAGATGGACGCACTCGACGCGCGCGGCGTGGACTACGAGGTGGTGCCCGGCGTGTCGAGCTTTTGCGGTGCCGCGGCGGCGCTTCGCCAGGAATACACGCTGCCGGGAATCAGCCAGTCGGTCGTGATCACGCGGCTTTCCGGGCGCACCCCCATGCCCGCGGGCGAGAGCATGCGCACCATGGCGGAAAGCGGCTCGACTATGGTCATCTTCCTGAGCTCGGGTATGCTCGCCGAGCTTTCCGCCGAGCTTTTGGCCGCGGGCCGCAGCTCCGACGAGCCGGCGGCGCTCGTGTACAAGGCGACCTGGCCTGAGGAGCGCGTGGTGCGATGCACAGTGGGCACGCTCGCCGATGCGGGCGCGCGAGAGGGTATCGACCGCACGGCGCTCGTGGTGGTGGGCCGCGTGCTCGGAGCTCGCGGCGGGCTTGCGCACAACGGCGCGCAAGCGGAGTCGTACGAGCGCAGCAAGCTTTACGACCCTTCGTTTGCCACAGGGTATCGGAAGGCGAGCAGCTAGCGTGGCCTTCGAGCACTACATATATACCGGGACGACCCGCCTGCGCTGCGGGTACACCACGGGGAGCTGCGCCACGCTCGCGGCGAAGGCGGCCTGCGAGATGCTCTTGTCACGAAAGCCCGTCGGCCGCGTGTCGATCGTCACCCCCGGCGGGCTGCCCGTCGAGGCGAACGTGGTCGACGCATGTATCGGCGAGGGGTGCGCCCAGTGCGCCGTGCGAAAGGACGCAGGCGACGATGCCGATGTGACCGACGGCGTGCTCGTGTACGCGCGCGTGGAACATGCGGGGTCGGGCACGGGTGCTGCGGGCAGCAAGGGCGTGCCCGCGCGCGAACCGGAAGTTTCCGTCGATGGCGGCGTGGGCGTGGGGCGCGTGACGTTGCCCGGGC
>UQMU01000007.1 GCA_900542305.1 uncultured Collinsella sp.
CGTTTGTCTCCACCCGCGTAGCGGGTGGTTTAAAGCTGGCCGCTGCGCGGCCAGCGGACTAAAGTCTTGAATGAAAAAGGCAGGGCATTGACCTTCTGGTCATGCCCTGCCTTTTGAATGACAAATTGTCGCCTTGGGCGGTGCGCAGCGTCGGCCGGTCCGCCGTTCGGTAGAACGGCGGAACTAGTAGGAGTAGCCGTTACCGTCGCCGGTGGGCTCTTCGTAGTAGTCCGAATCGCTCGAATCGCTTGAGTCATCGGAATCGTCAGAGCTGACCGAAGAGGTTGCGGTACCGTTTGCGTAGTCGTCAGACGTGTTGTTGTTCAGGTCGCCGATCGTAGAGCTCGAACCGTCGGAAAGACCCATGGTGTTGGGACCCTTGGGATCCTTGCCGGCATCGACGCGCTCCATCATTTCCTTGAGCTCGTCCTCGTAGACAAAGACGTAGCTCACACCATCGATCATGGTGCTGTCGTCGGCGTACGAGGGCAGGTTGGCCGAGTAGATACCGTCGACATCCATACCGCGCATGGCGTTGACCGTAGCCACGATATCCTGAACGCTCATATCGGTTACGAGCATATCGGACAGCGAATTAACCAGACCAAAGATCTTTGTGGCATCGAAGTTATTGAGAATCTGGTTGGCAAGGGCGCCAAGCACCTGACGCTGGTGGCGCATACGCGTGTAATCGCCGTCGGCATAGGTGTAGCGGCAACGGGCATAGGTAAGGGCGGTGGCGCCGTCCATATGCTGCTGGCCAGCGGTGATCTTAATATCCAGGTGCTCTGGGTCGTCGACATCGTCGGTTGCGTTAATGTCGATACCGCCAACCGAATCAATCAGCGCCTGCATACCGTCGAAGCTGACCTCGGCATAGTGGGAAATCTGAACACCGCACAGCTCGTTGACCGCCTCGACCATGGCCTCGGCGCCGCCAACGGTATGGCAGGCGTTGATCTTCATGGTCTCGCCCTTGTACACGACCTTGGTGTCGCGCGGAACGGAAATGAGCGTCGCCTGCTTCTGCGTGGGATCGATGCGTGCCAGGATAATCGAGTCGGCACGGTACGTATCCTCGCCCGGACGGCCGTCGGTGCCAAGAAGCAGCACGTAGAACGGATCCTTCGCCTCGTCGGTATCGACCAGAATCTGGCGCAGGTTGTCGGTAATGACATTAGAATCGCCGAGCTTGCCCATAATGGTGGCAAACCACAGGCCGGCAGCGGTCGTGGCGCTCAGCAGCACGCCGAGCACGGCGATGAGCACAACGCGGCGAACGTTGTGGCTGCGACGACGCTGGCGAGCGCGCTCGGAATAGCGAGCCACGTTATCGCGACTGTAAATCTTGGCCTGCGCGCCAGTTGAGGGTCTTCGAGTGGTATCCGCGAGGGGCTTCTTGTTAAACATAGGCAACCTGTATTAGTAGATAACGGGATCGGGGACGGTGGCATGCTCGACATGCGCGCCGAGCGCCTGCAGTTTCTCGACAAACTGCTCGTAGCCACGCTTGATGTGATGGATGGCCGAGACCTCGGTCGTACCGTCGGCAATCAGGCCAGCTACGACGAGGGCCGCACCGCCACGCAGATCGGGCGAGGTAACCTGTGCACCCGAGAAGCCCTTGACGCCATGAATCATGGCATGATGGCTCTCGATACGAATGTCGGCACCCATGCGCACCAGCTCAGAGGCAAACATAAAGCGATTCTCGAAGATGTTCTCGGTGATAACGGAGCTACCGTCGGCGAGGGCGGAAAGCACCATAATCTGCGCCTGCATGTCGGTCGGGAAACCGGGGAACGGAAGCGTCTGAATATCGACCGGCTTGATGCGCTCGGCGCGATTCACGTGGACGCCATCATCGGTACGCTCACAATCGATGCCCATGAGCTCCATCTTCTTGAGCACCATGCCCAGATGGATGGGGCAAAAACCCGTGACGTCGACACCGCGATCGTCGGCCATCAACGCGCCGGCGACGATAAAGGTACCGGCCTCGATGCGGTCGCCCACCACGCGATGGGTAACGGGATGCAGCTCTTCCACGCCCTCGATGGTCACGACGGGCGTACCGGCGCCGACAATCTTGGCGCCCATCTCGTTGAGCATGTTGGCGAGATCGACGATCTCGGGCTCGCGGGCGGCATTGTCGATAACCGTGGTGCCCTGCGCGCGCACGGATGCCATGATGAGGTTCTCGGTCGCACCGACGCTGGCGAACTCGAGCGTGACGGTGGTACCGCGCAGACCTTGGGGCGCATTAGCGTTGATGTAGCCGTGGGCGGTATCGAACTCAACGCCCAGGGCCTCAAGACCAAGAATGTGCATATCGATCTTGCGAGCACCCAGGTTGCAGCCGCCCGGCATGGCGATCTTGGCGCGATGGAAGCGACCCAGCAGGGGTCCCATCACGGCGGTGGAAGCACGCATCTTGGCAACGAGCTCGTAGGGGGCCTCCCAAGAATCGACCTGAGAGGTATCAATCTCGAGCGTGTGCTCGTCAAGGACATCGATTGTGGCGCCCATACCCTTGAGCACCTTGCCCATCACGTGGACATCGGAAATATCGGGCACGTTCTGCAGCGTCGTCTTGCCCGGCGCCAGAAGCGTTGCCGCCATGAGTTTGAGCGCGGAGTTCTTGGCGCCCGAAACGGGCACAGAGCCTCCGATGGCGTGGCCACCCTCAACGCGGATAATATCCAAGGTCTACCCTTTCAAAAAGCATGCCCGGGATGGCTGGGCCATCCCGGGCATGATGTGTTCGCAAATGGTCGAACGCTAAATCGTTTGACTATTGGGCAAGCTTGAGCTTACACCATGCGATTTCATTATAGAGGTAGGCGCGGCGTGCATCATCCTCCGACAAATTACCCAGCTTCTCTTCAAAACCTTGAATATCAGCTTTAAGCTTGTCGGCATCGACGGTCGCCAAATCGCAAGCGCGCTCGGCGAGAACGGTCACGACATCGTCCGCAACCTGGGCATAGCCGCCGGCCACGGCAAACGTGTGGTCGACAGTGCCCATGGCCTTATCGGAAACGCGAACGTAACCGCGGTCGATCGTGCAGATCTCGCTGGAGTGAGCAGGCAGAACGCCAAACTCGCCATCCGTGGACGGAATCGACACAAACGCAGCGTCGCCCTCATAGGCGCAGCTCACGGGGCACACGATGCGGATACGCATAACCTACTTCTCCCCCATCTTGCGGGCGCGCTCGCGCACGTCCTCAATCGTGGAAGCATAGCGGAAAGCCTGCTCGGGCAGGTCATCGGCCTTGCCGTCGACAATCTCGGCGAAGGAGCGGACGGTATCCTCGACGCGGACGTAGACACCGGGGTTGCCGGTGAACTTCTCGGCGACGTGGAAGGACTGCGAGAGGAACTGCTGGATCTTACGGGCACGGTTGACCGTAAGGCGCTGCTCCTCGGACAGCTCGTCCATACCCAGGATGGCGATGATGTCCTGAAGGTCGGAGTACTCCTGCAGGAGCTCCTGGACCTTGACGGCGACACGGTAGTGCTCCTCGCCGACGATCGAGGGATCGAGAGCGTCGGAGGAAGACGCGAGCGGGTCGATAGCCGGGAACAGGCCGAGCGACGAAATACTACGCGAAAGAACCGTGGTGGCATCGAGGTGCGTAAACGTCGTGGCAGGCGCCGGGTCGGTCAGGTCGTCTGCGGGGACGTAGACAGCCTGGACGGAGGTAATGGAGCCCGTCTTGGTCGAGGTAATGCGCTCCTGGAGGTCGCCCATCTCGGTTGCCAGCGTGGGCTGGTAACCAACGGCGGACGGCATACGGCCCAGCAGTGCGGAAACCTCGGAACCTGCCTGGGAGAAGCGGAAGATGTTGTCGATGAACAGCAGAACGTCCTGGCCACGATCACGGAAATACTCAGCGGTGGTAAGGCCGGCCAGACCGATGCGCAGACGCGCTCCGGGCGGCTCGTTCATCTGACCATAGACCAAGCAGGTCTTGTCGATAACGCCAGACTCGCTCATCTCGAGGAACAGGTCGGTGCCCTCGCGGGTACGCTCGCCGACGCCGGTGAACACCGAGGTGCCGCCGTGCTCCTGGGCGAGGTTGTTGATGAGCTCCTGAATCAGAACGGTCTTGCCGACGCCGGCGCCGCCGAACAGGCCTGTCTTGCCGCCACGGATGTAGGGCTCGAGCAGGTCGACGGCCTTGATGCCGGTCTCGAAGATCTCGGTCTTGGTGGTGAGCTCGTCGAAACGGGGCGCTGCATGGTGGATGGGGTAGAACTCCTCCACCTCGGGCATGGGCTTGCCGTCGACGGGCTTGCCCATGACGTTCCAAATACGGCCGAGCGTCTTGGGGCCAACGGGCATCTTCATGGGCTCACCGGTATCGGTGGCGATGAGGCCGCGCTGCAGGCCGTCGGTCGAGGACATGGCGACCGTGCGGACGACGCCGCCCGGAAGCTGGCTCTCGACCTCGAGGATCGTGCTCAGATGACCGATCGGGGTCTCGGCCTCGACCGTGAGCGCGTTGTAGATCGGGGGCACCGCACCGTCAAACTTGACGTCGACGACAGGACCGATGATTCGCACGATGCGACCATCACCGGCAGTCGTCTTCTTGGTGGCTTCCTCGACCGCAAGCTTTACGGTGTTATTAGCCATTACTGTTCCTCCAATGCTGAGGCTCCGCCGACGATCTCGTTAATCTCGGTCGTGATCGAAGCCTGGCGCACGCGACTATACGTGCGGGTAAGGGTCGAGATGATCGCGGTGGCGTTTTCCGTCGCGGAGTGCATGGCCTTGCGGCGTGCACCCTGCTCGGCAGCCGCCGAATCGATCAGGGCCTGGTAGATGACCGTCAGGATATAAGACGGCACAAGCTTGCCGAGAACATGCTCGGGAGAGGGCACGAACTCGAACGTGGACGAGATGCGCTTAGGGGCGTCGGTCTCGTTCTTACGCGGACCGTGGGCCATAGCGATCATCTCGGGGTCGAGCGGCAACAGATGCTCGACGCGAAGCTCCTGATCCACGCGGTTCTTGGCGTGGTGGTAGACAAGCTCGACACGGTCAAGCTCACCGGCACGATACGCATCGCAGATATGAGAGGAGATCATGCGGGCCTGATTGAAATCGGGCTCAGAGGAGTTGCCCTCAAAGTGCATGACGACGTTTGTGCGGTCACGGAAATACGTGGCCGGCTTACGCCCGCACGCGATGATCTCGCACTCGATGCCGTCGTTCGCCCAAGAAGCGGCGAGCTTTTCGGCCGTGCGCTCCACCGTCGTATTGAAACCGCCGGCAAGGCCGCGGTCCGAGGCAATAACGACAATCAGGCCATGCTTGACGCTCTCATGCTTCTGCAGCATGGGATCGGTGCCCGAACAGGAGGCGTCGCCGGCGACCGTCAACATGACGTCGGTCAGCGCCTCCTTATAGGGCTCGGCCTGCTTGGAGCGATCGAGAGCACGACGGATCTTGGCCGTAGAGACCATCTCCATCGTGCGCGTGATCTGCTTGGTCGTGGTAACCGAGGAGATTCGCTTCTTAATGTCGCGAAGGTTGGCCATGGGGCTTAGTTCTCCTCTGATCCAGAAACATCCGAATGGTGCTTGGCCATGAACTGCTGCTTGAAGTCGCCGATGACGCGCAAGAGCTCAGCCTTGGTGTCATCATCGATCTTCTTGGCGCGAACCTTGTCGAGCAGCGAGCCAAAGCCATTGTCCATGTACTCGATAAGCTCGGCACGGAAAGGCAGCACGTCGGCGATCTCCAGGTCATCCAGGAAGCCCTCGTTGCCAGCGAACAGCGTAACGATCTGCTCGCCAACCTCAAACGGCTTGTAACGCGGCTGCTTAAGGAGCTCAGTCATGCGAGCGCCGTGGGTCAGCTGCTTTTGCGTGGCCTCGTCGAGGTCGGAGCCGAACTGCGTGAAGCCGGCGAGCTCCTGGTACGAAGCAAGGTCCAGACGGAGGTTGCCGGCGACCTGCTTCATGGCCTTGGTCTGCGCGTCGCCACCGACGCGGGACACGGAAATGCCCACGTCGACTGCCGGGCGCTGGCCCTGGAAGAAGAGCTCGGACTGCAGGTAGATCTGACCATCGGTAATGGAAATGACGTTGGTCGGAATGTAGGCCGAGACGTCGCCGTCCTGGGTCTCGATGATCGGCAGAGCCGTCATGGAGCCGTAACCGTTCTTCTTGGACATCTTGACTGCACGCTCGAGCAGGCGAGAGTGCAGGTAGAAGATGTCGCCAGGATAGGCCTCGCGTCCGGGCGGACGATGCAGCGTCAGCGACATCTGACGGTAGGCCACAGCCTGCTTGGACAGGTCATCGTAGATGACGAGCACGTGGCCACCGGGGTTGGTCTCGCTGGCGGGCTTGCCGTCCTCGCCGTTGTACATGAAGAACTCGCCGATAGCGGCACCGGCCATAGGCGCGATGTACTGCATAGGGGCGGAATCGGCAGCGGTGGCCGAAACGATGATGGTGTAGTCGAGCGCACCGTGCTGAGCGAGGGTCTCGCGGATGTTGGCAACCGTGGAGGCCTTCTGGCCGATGGCGACATAGATGCAGACCATGCCCTTGCCGCGCTGGTTGAGGATAGCGTCGATGGCAATGGCGGTCTTACCGGTCTTACGGTCGCCGATGATGAGCTCTCGCTGACCGCGACCAATAGGCACCATGGAGTCGATGGCCAACAGGCCGGTCTGAACCGGCTCGCACACCGGGGTACGGTCGATGACGCCGGGGGCCTTGAACTCAATGGGACGACGGTGCGTGGCGACGATGTCGCCCAGGCCGTCGATGGGCTGGCCGAGCGGATTGACGACGCGGCCGAGCATGGCGCGGCTCACGGGGATATCCATAATGCGGCCAGTGGTGCGGCACTCGTCGCCTTCCTTGATGGAGTCGACGGCACCAAACAGAACGGCGCCGACCTCGTCACGGTCAAGGTTCTGGGCAAGGCCGAAGACGGTCTCACCGGTATCGGAGCTCTTGAACTCCAGAAGCTCGCCTGCCATGGCGCTCTTGAGGCCGGAGACGCGCGCGATGCCGTCGCCTACCTCGTCGACCGTTGAAACCTCATGCGTATCGACCGTCGCGGAGAGGCTCGTGAGCTGCTCCTGCAGTTTCTTGGCGATATCCTGGGCATTGAGGGTTTCGGACATTAGGCTTCACCTCCGTACGAATTAGCAGAGTTTGCGAGGGTCTCCTGCGCGATGCGCAGCTGCGTCTTGACGGTAATGTCACGACGCTCGCCGCGGGCCTCGAGCACCAGGCCGCCCACGATAGACGGGTCGACCTGCTCGATAAGGAATACTTTGCGGCCGAAGTCCTGCTCGCATTTCTTAGTGATGGTTTGACGCAGCTCGTCGTCGAGCGGGATCGCCGTGGTGACGGTCACGCCCACTACATCCTCGTCTTCCTCGGCAACATACTTAAAGGCAGCTGCCACCTTGGGAAGAAGGTCGAGCTGGTCGCGCTTGGACATGGTGTCGAGCACGGCGATGATCTCGGGGCTGGCAGAAGCCAAGCGCTCGATCATCTCGAGGTCCTCGAACACATGGTTCTCGGCCTTGGCGGCTTCCAGAAGGGAGCGCGCGTAGGTCTCGAGCACCTTGTCCTGATAGCGGCTAGTCGGCATTCAGGCTACCTGCTTCCTGGATGTAGCGCTCGATGAGCTTCTTCTGCTCGGCCTCGTTCTCGAGTGCCTCGCCCACGATCTTGGTGGCGACGGCAACGGACAGGTCGGCGATGGAGTTCGCGGCACCGGCGTAGATGGACTTGCGCTCGTCCTCGACGGTCGTATGGGCCTTGGCGATGATCTCCTCGGCCTCCTTGTGAGCAGCCTCGATGATACGGGCGCGCTCGGACTCGGCGTCCTTACGGGCCTCGAGAACGATGTCGGCAGCTTGACGACGGGCGTCGGTGACGATCGAGTCGGACTCAGCGCGCTTGGCGATAGCCTCCTGCTTGGTCTTCTCGGCCTCGCCGAGGCTCTCCTCGATCTTCTTGCCGCGCTCCTCCATGGTTTTCATGATGCCCGGCAGGGCGACCTTGGCCAGCACGATCCAGATAATCAGGAAGGCGATAAGCGCCGGGATGAACTCCGCCATCTTAGGGATGAGGATGTCCGCACCGGCGGCGCCGTCCTCGGCGAACGCGGAAACCGGCATGAGCAGCGCGGCCGCGGACGCGGAGAGTGCGATCGCGCTCTTCTGGGATGAAAGATTCATACTTGACGCTCCGTGCTATTTAACGATCAGCGCGACAACGAAGCCGATCAGAGCCAGAGCCTCGCCGAAGGCGGAGCCCATGATGAAGACGGTGAACACGCGGCCCTGGACCTCAGGCTGACGGGCCATAGCACCCGTAGCACCCAGAGCAGACAGGCCGATAGCAAGACCAGCGCCGATAACACCGAGACCGTAACCGATAACTCCCACGATTCCTCCTTTGTCGTGCGTGTCTTATTTCACGCAGGATAACCTTTTTATAACTGCCGGGCTCCATGGGTACGGGCACCGGCGGTTTAACGAATTGCCTTACCTTTAAGGCGCGAACGGAAGACTACTCCTCCTCCGCGACCTCCTCTGCCTCGGAGACATACACGGCGGTAAGGACCGTGAAGACGTAAGCCTGGATGGCGCCGACCACAAGCTCGATCGCATAGATCAGGATGAGGATGGCAAGCCAGGCCAGCGAAGGCAGGGCGCCGACGGCGTGGGCCGCGGAAACCTGCTGAAGCAGCGGCTGCATGAACATGCTCGCCATGATGGCGAACGAGCCCATGACCACGTGTCCTGCGAACATGTTGCAGAACAGACGGACGGCGAGCGTGATGAGGCGCAGGAAGGTCGAGAAAAGCTCGACGACCCACACGAGCACGTTCATCGGGAAGCTCACGCCCTGCGGGGCGAGGCTCTTGATGTAGCCGATCACGCCGTGAGCCTTGCATCCGTAGTAGATGAAGTACACGAAGGCGAAGATGGCGAGCGCGGCGGTGGAGCCGATTGCGCCGGTGCCGGGCTTCATTCCCGGGATCAGGCCGATCATGTTGTTGATCAGGATGAACAGGAAAAGCGAGCACAGGAACGGGAAGTGCTTCTTCCAGTTCTCACCCACGACGCCCTTGCCGATATCGTTCTCGACGTACTCGATGATGTACTCGAAACCGTTGACGAAGAAGCCCTTGGGAACCAGGGTCTGCTTCTTCTTGAACACGGCCAGGACGATCAGGAGCACGATCGTGGAGACGATCAGCCAAAACGAGTACTGCGTGATGCCGCAGCTCAGATCGCCCACGACAGGGGTGGAGCTGAACTCGCTGACCAGATGATTAATCTCATCAGGCAGCTTTTCAAAAATTTCCACGACTTACCTTTCGACCTCATGAGGATCTCGCAGCGCCTTGGCGACGCGAACCGTGCAGGCGGCCATAAAGGCCACGAAGCCGATCGCCTCGCCCAAGAGGAACATGCGAAATGCCTCTCCGAACAACACAAACACAACCAAGGTAAAGACGAGCAGGGCGATTGCCGAGACCGCCAGACTCACCATACCCTTGAGCATGTCCGCATTCTGTTTATCGTCAAGAACCGGCTTGAGCGTAAAGACAAAGGGAAGGAAGGCAATTGCGCCCGCGATGGCGCCTGCAACGATAGCGAGCAGATCGGCTATCTGAAACATTGGCGTCCTCACTTTCCTTTTTTAACGCCTCACAGAACAGTTCCCGCCAAACATTGGTGACTATTGTACGAGCCAATCGCTAAAGTACAACCGAAAAAGCATCGGTTAATACGCACCTGTTCGTTTTCTTAAGACCTTCTTTATGCCGCAGGTACGGTAATACGTTTTTCTCGAACCCTGCAGGGCAAAACGTCCGTTAACAGGAGTGCGCGCGGTCGCCTTTTGTTCGACCGCGCGCACCGTTTCTTCGTATTTGCAGCCGCGGCCGTCTTAGCCCAGCGACTAGAGCGTGCCGAAGATGCGGTCGCCGGCGTCGCCGAGGCCGGGAACGATGTAGGCGGCCTCGTTGAGATGGTCGTCGATGGCGCACGTATAAATATGTACGTCGGGGTCCTTTTCGGTCAGTGACTTGAGGCCCTCGGGCGCGGCGACGATGCACAGCATGCGGATATCCTTGACACCGCGCTCGCGCAGGTACCTAATGGCCATCTCGGCCGAACCGCCCGTGGCGAGCATGGGGTCGACGACCAGGCAGATGCGCTGGTCGATATCCTTGGGCATCTTGCAGTAATACTCGTGCGGCTCGTGGGTGACCTCGTCGCGCTCCATGCCGATGTGGCCCACGCGAGCGGAGGGCACCAGGTCGAGGATGCCGTCGACCATGCCAAGGCCCGCACGCAGGATGGGCACGATGGCGAGTTTCTTGCCGGCAAGCTGTTTGAACGTGGCGGTAGTGATGGGGGTCTCGACCTCGACGTCTTCCATGGGCAGGTCGCGCATGGCCTCGTAGCCGTCAAAAAGCGCGAGTTCGCGCACGAGCTGGCGGAACTGGTTGGTGCCGGTGTTTTTGTCGCGCAGGATCGACAGCTTGTGCTGGACGAGCGGGTGGTCGACAAGCGTCACACGGGACGCATCGTAGGTGACGGTCATGGATTGATTGCCCCTTTCGTTGCGGCCGCAAAACGGCCTTGCTGACAAGGCGTGCAGCAATGTTGCCGCCGCACGCCATGCATTAGTTTAGCGGTTTGTTGTATCGAGCAGCCCATCGCAGCCCTACTGTGCGGTGCTGAGCGAGCGCCTGACTGCATCACGCCAGCCCGCAAGGTTTTGCTCGCGGCGCTCGGCGGACATGTGGGGAAGGAAGGTCCTAACGATCTGGGCATTTTGCTCCAGCTCCTCCAGGTCTTCCCAATAGCCGACGGCAAGACCCGCCAAGTACGCGGCACCGATTGCCGTGGTCTCCACCGTCTCGCATTGCAGCACGGGGATATCCAGCAGGTCGGCCTGGAATTGCATGATGAACTCGTTGCGCGAGGCACCGCCATCGACAGACAGGCGCTCGATCGAAAGCCCCACGTCCTGCTCCATGGCGCGCAGCACGTCGTAGCTCTGATATGCCATGGATTCGCAGGCGGCACGTACGATGGTCGCACGGCTCGAGGCGCCGGTCAGACCGCACACGATACCGCGGGCACGCGGGTCCCACCAGGGAGCGCCCAAACCCGCAAAGGCGGGAACGAAGTAGCAGCCCTCGTTGTCGCTAATCGAAGCGGCGAGTTGTGCCGACTCGCTCACGCTCGAGATGATGCCCATGTTGCTGCGAAGCCAGTTCATCGTTGAGCCGGCGGCAAAAATAGAGCCCTCGAGCGCATAGCTGACTTTGCCGTCCGCAGCGATACCGATGGTGGAGACCAGGCCATTCTTGGATTCGACGATCTCGTCGCCGGTGTTCATGAGCATAAAGCAGCCCGTGCCATAGGTGTTTTTGGTCTGGCCGGGATAGAAGCAGCAGTGACCGAACAGCGATGCCTGCTGGTCGCCCGCCACACCCATGATGGGCGGCATGTTGGTCATGATGTCGCTCGCGACGCGGCCGTAGTCGCCCGAGCTCCAGCGAACCTCGGGCATCATGGAACGTGGAACGTCAAAGAGCGCCAGCAGGTCGTCGCCCCAATCGAGCGTATGGATATTAAAGAGTGCCGTGCGGCTGGCATTGGTGTAGTCGGTGGCAAAGACCTGGCCGCCGGTGAGGTTGTAGATGAGCCAGGTGTCGATGGTGCCAAACATGAGGTCGCCCGCCGCCGCGCTCTCGCGTGCGCCGTCGACGTTGTCGAGAATCCACTGCACCTTAGAGGCCGAGAAATACGGGTCAAGCGTAAGTCCCGTGCGGGAGCGCACCAGCTCCTCGCAACCCTGTTCAACCAACGCGTCGATCGCCGGCGCGGTACGACGGCACTGCCATACGATGGCGTTATAGATGGGCTGGCCGCTCACGCGGTCCCAGACCACCGTGGTCTCGCGCTGGTTGGAGATGCCGATGGCGGCGATGCGATCGGAATGGATGCCGCTCTTAAACTGAACCTCCATCATCACGCCGATCTGGCTGGCAAGCACCTCCGTGGGATCCTGCTCCACCCAGCCGGGGCGCGGGAAGCTGGTTTTGACGCTACGACGCGCCTGGGCAACGATGCAGCCGTATTCGTCGACAATGGCCGCGAGTACCGAGGTAGTGCCGCAGTCGAGCGCCATGATGTAGGAACCGCCAAAGTTAAACGAGGCATCTTCCATGCCCAGGCTGCCCAGATTCAACGACATCGCTTACACCCTTCTATTGCATCGGGTCGGACAGGACCCGCTCGATCTCTGATGCGGGAAGTGCGCCTTGGCGCAGGATCTGGAGCCCGCCGTGCTGGAACGACACGATGGTCGAGGCGTCGCGACACGGGGTCTCACCGGCGTCGACGGCAACATCGACCCCCTCCAGGATGCGACCCTCGACGGCGGCAAAGCTTGCCGGCGAAGGCGCGCCGTGCGTGTTGGCGCTCGTGCAGGCAAGGGGACTGCCGCAGGCGCGGATGAGCGCTTGGACCACGGGAGAGGCCGAAGCGCGCAGGGCCACGGTGTCGTCGGCAGCGCGCATAAAGGTCGGCACGCAGGGGGCTGCCTTGACCACGATAGTCAGGGCTCCCGGCCAGCATCGTCGCGCGAGTACGCGGGCATCTTCCGGGATATCCACGCCATAGCGGTCGAGTGCTTCGACGCCATCGACCAGCCAAGCGACGGTTTGCGTGAGCTCACGTTGCTTGAGAGTGAAGATACGGCGATAGCCGGTGCCGAGCGCAGGAACTGCGGCGCCATTGACGGCAGCCTGCGGATCGCGCGGCCACGATGGGAATTCGCTTGTATCTTGGGGCACGGCGTCCGAGAAGGCGTTGACTGCCACGGCGACACCGTAGACGGTCTCGGTCGGAATCAAGGCCAGGCCGCCGCGGCCGAGCACCTCGGCCGTGCGCTCGACGGCAAGCCGATGCGGCTCGCGCGTTCCCTCGTATACCCGATAGACCGTCTGCATGTGTATGCCAGCCCCTTACGCTCCGGTGCAAGTTTGTTTACTGTGGGGCATTCTCGCACGAAACATTCAACCTATTTGCCCAGAGCGCATGTTGGTTTGGTGAGCGGCTCTAGTAGTCGGTGAAAGTGAGGGGGTTAATTGAAGATTTTTAGCGCGCAAGCGTAACGGTACGATCGGGAAACTCGATGCTTGCAACCAGTTTTCCGCCGAGGCTCTCTGCGTACCTGCTCAGCGTGTCGAGCCTCATCGAACCCAACTCCCCACGCTCGAGCTCGGATACACGTTTTTGAGAAACGCCCATCAACTGGGCGACCGACGCCTGTGTTAGATCTTTTAACCTGCGAATCTGAGCAAGCTTATAGGCTTCGATACGATCGCGAGTCCTCTCCTGCTCGGCGGTAATGGAGTCGCGTGTTATCCCGCGAGATTCCATATACTCATGCAGTTCCATCTCGATCGAGCCTCCTTACGTGGCGACGGTATATTTGCTCGGCCCTTGGAATGTTGATCGCATACCAACCGTTCCATTTTGCCCTTGACGATCCCGCTCGCGACTTATCACCCGCCAATAGCAATACCGCCTGGCGCTTGGGGTCAAAGGCGAAGAGGATGCGAATCACCTGCCCACCACACGACGTCACTCTCAGCTCCTTTAAATGATGAAGCTTCGAGCCCTTTACGCGGTCAACCAGCGGACGACCAAGGCTGGGACCTTCCTTCTCGAGCACCAAAAGGTCTGCATAAATCTGCTTCAGCGTAGCTTCATCCTGCTCATCAAGCCAAGGTTCAATGTAATCAAGCACGATACGGTACCGATGCAGCTGATTTGACATACCTTTCTCCTTCTATAGTAGAAGTTTTACGGTATATTGCAAGGACAAACTTGCGCAAATGTCTATTTATTCAGCTTAAATACGCTGTTTGGGCTCGGTGACGATGGCTCGAACGATGCGGGGACGATCGGTGAGGTCGTGGACGATACGCACGTCCGAAAGGCCTGCTTGACGACAGAGCTCGGCCGCGGCGTCGAGCGCGCCCTCGTAGAGCTCGCAGGCAAACAGGCCGCCGGCACGCAGCATGTAGGGCGCCGCGTTGAGCAGGCGGCGGAAGATATCGAGACCGTCGGCACCGCCCTCGAGCGCCAGATCGGGCTCAAAGTCCTTGACCTCATGCGGCAGCGAGCGCATGACATCGGTGGGGATGTAGGGCGGGTTGGAGACGAGTACGTCAAAGGTGCCCCACTCTTCGCGGGGAATGGAGCTCACCAGGTTTGTGAGGCTGAAGGCGACCTCGTCGGACGTGAGGCCAAGCGCATCGCGGTTTTTGGTAGCAAGGTCGATGGCGCGCGGCTCGATATCGGTAGCAGTGCAGGTAACGTGCCCGCGGCGCTCCCAGGCAAGGGAGAGCGAAATGCAGCCCGTGCCGCAGCCGACCTCGAGAACGCGGGCAGTGCGGGGCTCGGCTGGGGCAGATACGTTGGCCTCGGCGGCATCTTGCGCGGGAGTCGCCTGTTGGTCGTTGTCCTCAATGGCGATGCCGTATTCGTCGAGCTCGGGCTCGGGGGTTTCCATGGCCTCTGCTTCTGCCGCTTCGGCTTCTGCTGCCTGCGCGGCGGCTTCCTCGGCCTCGCGGTCGGCCAGTTCCTCGGCATAGGCGCGGCTACCGAGCACGTCGCTACCCAGCGCAGCCTCATCGGCGGCCGTCAGGTTGGCGGCACGGCGCTCGGCGGCCGCGCGTTCGTCAGCCAGCGCCGCCTCGGCTTTGCGGGCCTGCTCGACCTCATCGTTCCAAGGCAGCTCCACGCGCTGGCGGGCAGCGGCCTCGGGGCTCAGCACCTCGGCATCCAGATAGTTCAGAACTTCTTCGACGAGCATCTCGGTCTCGGGGCGCGGGATGAGCACACCGGGGGCGCACGCGACGTCGATCATGCGAAACTGCGTGCTACCGGTGATGTACTGCAGCGGCTCGCCCTTCGCGCGACGGACGACCGCCGCGTGCATGGTCTCGAGCTGCGCTGCGTCGAGCGTCTCGTCCATGCGCATATATAAGTCGATACGCGCCAGACCCGTAGCTGCGCACAGCAGCCACTCGGCAGAAAGACGGGGGTGCTCCTCGCCGCGCTCGGCCAGGTACTCCTTGGTCCACTCGAGACAACGCTTGATGGTCCAAATCTCGTTTGCCATGGGGCCCTCCCCTCTTAAGCGCCGGACGGCGCGCGAATGTCGGAGCAGATTGTAAGCGAGGCCAACGCTTGGCAAGGGGCGATTGAAGGCGATTATCGAGAATCAGCCCAGAATTTTGCACCGGGCTCGCTCAAAGTGTTCATTCGCCGACGTCCAGATTTGCATTCGTCAAGCTTTTGGCAAGGTTGCCCAAAAACTGACCAATATCTAACCAAGAACATGCCAAATCACTTGACGCGCGACTCATCAAAAAATGCACTGCGACTTCTTGGACGATTTTTTGAGCAATATTTTCAATAGCAGATGAAAGCTGTTAATTACTTTGAGCAGGTAGACAGCTTAATTTCTAATAAAACAGATTAAATAAACTCGAAAAGTAATTTACCCAACCTAGTCATTTAAGAACGTCCCCAATGACTACATCTAAGGCGCCGCAGGTTGAGCATACCGCATCCGGAGCAAGGCAGCGCCGCAGGTAGAGGACGGACAGACACTATGACCCAATCCGAGGGCACGGAAACGACAGGAGCCCCCGCTCGTGACCGCGGGTCGGGGCTGCGACAATGTTGTTGAAGTGCCAGAGGCGCAGCCGCGCCGCAACGAGGTTGGGAGGCTCCCGTGCCTAGATATTCTACCGCCTTCGGAATGGACGTACACCTCAGGTCCACCACCGTCTGCGCGCTCGACGCGGAGACGGGCGAGGCCGTGGCGAGGAGGTTCCGCGGCAACCCGTGGGGCGAGGTCGCGGAGTGGATGTCGGGCTTCCCCGGCCCGTCGCTCGCCGCCTACGAGAGCGGCTACCTCGGCTTCGCCCCGCAGAGGGAGCTCTCCGGGCTCGGCGTCGACTGCGTCGTCGCGGCCGTCTCCAAGGTCCCGAGGTCGGCGGCCGACCTCTCGTCCAAGAACGACCGCAACGACGCGGCCAGGATGGCCAAGGCGATACTGTCGCACGATATCTCCCCGGTATGGGTGCCATCCCCCGAGATCGAGGGGCTCAGGGACCTCGCCGGGGCCCACGACGCGGCGACCGCGAGGCTCGCGGCGGCGAAGCAGCGGCTCCTGGCGTTCCTGGCCCGCCGCGGCTACGTCTACGGAGGCACGACGCCGGCCGGCAACCCCCGGAAGTACTGGACGTACGGCTTCCTCAGGTGGCTCGACGGCATACGCCCCGCCGACGACGGCGGCATCCGGGCGCTCGCGGCGCTGAGGAACGAGGTCGAGGCGGCCGACGAGACGAGGGAGGCCGTCCTCGCCGAATACAGGGCCGCCGTCGCGGCGGGCCCCCTCTCGGCCGAGGTCGAGGCGCTCCAGTCCATCAAGGGGTGCGGGTTCGTGCTCGCCGCCGCCTTCGCGTCCGAGGTCGGCGACTTCTCGAGGTTCCGCTCCGGCAGGCAGGTGACGGCCTACTTCGGCCTCGCCCCGAAGCAGAGGTCGAGCGCCGACTCCGTGCGACTCGGCGGAATCAGCGGGGCCGGCAACGCGCTCGTCAGGAGGCTGGCGGTCGAGGGGTCCTGGCGCTACGCCCAGGCCGGGCACCAGCCCAAGCTGATGCCCAAGGGCTCCGGAGTCCCGCTCGAGATAAGGATGCACGGGAGGAAGGGGTCCGAGCGCCTGCTCCGGCGACGCGAGGAGATGCTCGAGAGGGGCATGCCCCAGGCGAAGGCGAACGCCGCCACCGCCGCCGAGCTCGTGAGGTGGCTGTGGGCCCTCGGCATGATGTGCCGGGAGGCCGGCGAATAGACATAGCCCCCGTCCCGGCGAGCCGGGCAGCCTTCGGGGATACCCCCGTTCTCGCTGTGCGCGCGGCGGTCGCCGCATTCGCGTCGACAGACTTGGGGAACCCCCGCCGAAGGAGAGGATTGCGGGCCGCCAGAGCGGTATCCGCGGATATGAGACTGAGCCGAAGGCGTCGACGACATGCCGGGGGCGGACCGGGACGGGTTCAACGGCAGGCCCCGCCGACCGATTGCAAGCGGTCGGCGGGGCCATTGTGGCTCTTGACAGCGGATTGGGTCATATGAGCGAAAGCCCGCCAGAGCGAGCAAGGTGACGTGAAAGAGGAGGGCATAGGCCTTTTGGCCATGCCCGACGATTGAACGTCAGATTGCCGCTCTGGCGGGCTTGCAGCGTCGAGCGGTTCCGGCGTTTGGTAAAACGCCGGAACACAAGAGCGCCCCCTCCCGCGCACGGAACGGGAGGGGGCTAAAGGTAGGAGTCTACCGGTGGGTTGACCCCACCGGACAGACGATGACCAGGTGATCCTTTACAGGATCGTCAAGGTTTCCGTGGGGTACCCGTTGGGTACTTAGAGCAGCACGCAGGCGACGGTCAGGATGACGGCGCAGACGACGGAGAGAGCGACGATGAGCTTAAGGGCAAACTTGAGCCAGGTCGTCCACTCGATCTTGGCCAGGGCGAGACCGCCCATGATGGCACCGGAGGTCGGGGTGAACAGGTTCACGACACCGATAGCAGCGGAGAAGATCATGACCATGACCTCGGGCGAGAAGCCGAGCTTAACAGCCAGCGGTCCCATGATGGGCATGGAGACGGTAGCCATACCAGAGGTCGAGGGGATCAGGAAGGACAGGCCGAAGTAGACCAGGAAGCTCATGGGAGCGAAGATCACGCCGGACAGGCCAGCCAGAGCATTGGCGGCAGCGTCGAGGACGTAGACGTCGAGGCCGGTGTTAGCCATGAGGACGGAGATACCACGGGCGAGGGCGATGACGAGAACAACGGACATCATGTCGGCAGCGCCGGTGATGAAGGTGTTAACGATCTGCTTCTCGGACAGGCCACCGATGATACCGATCAGGACGGCCATGAGGAAGAACCAGGTGGAAGCCTCGTCGAAGTACCACTGGCCAATGGGCAGGCCGGTGATCAGGGCAGACCAGCCCTGGACGACGGCGTTACCGTCGGCGTCGTAGACGGCGCCAGCGTCGAAGAAGTTGGCGACGCCCTCGTTGAGGTCGGCCAGCGGAATGAAGCCGACGATCATGACGACGAAGGTGAAGGCGAAGGCAATCAGAACACCCTTCTGACGACCGGTGAGCTTGACCTCCTTGTGGACCTCGGAAGCAGCCTTGCCGTGAGCCTCTTCGGCGTCCTTGAGCTCCTGCATCGACAGGATGGTGGAACCCTTGTCAGCCTTGACCTTCTTGGCATAGTTCATCACGAAGACGATGGACATAGCGGTAGTGACAATCCACAGGACGGCACCGAGGCCGATGATGATGGACTGGTTGACCTCAATGCCAACGCCGGTCAGAGCGTCGACGGCAGCGCCGACGGCGAACGGGTTAACCGTGGAGCCCAGGCAGCCGCAGCCAGCGCCGAGCAGGACGGTAGCGGCACCGACCATGGGGTCGAAGCCAGCGGCCATCATGGTAGCGGCGAGCAGGGCGTAGAAGGGAACGGTCTCCTCGCACATACCATAGGTGGTACCACCGAGGGAGAAGATGAGCATCAGCACGGGAATGAGCATAATCTCGTTGCCCTTAAGCTTCTGCACCAGAACGGCAATGCCGTTGTCCAGGGCGCCGGTCTCGGTCATCATGCCGAGGAAGCCGCCCAGGATCATAACGAAGAGGCAGACGGGCAGAGCGTCAGCGAAGCCCAGGATCGGGGCGGTGCAGAAATCGCTCAGACGGGCTGCGGTAACCGCGCCACCGGACGTACCGGAGACGATAACGGTAATCACTGCGACAATTGCCAGCAGAGCAAGAAGAATGGTGAACGATGAAGGCATACCGCGCTTTTTCTTAGCGGTCTCAGTCATAGTTCTCATCCCCCCTTCATAAATCATTTACTGATCTCGCCCGAAGCGGCTCTTCCGTGCCGTGCCTGCCGCTTGATGCGAGATTATTACCAGATAAAACCGCTCGGGGTGTGCAGCAATACACCCCGAGCGAGATGCTAGATGCTCTTACTTGAGCGTGGCGTACATGACAGCCTTGATGGTGTGCATGCGGTTCTCAGCCTCGTCGAAGACCTTGGAAGCGGGGCTCTCGAAGACCTCGTCGGTGACCTCCTGCTCGGTGATGCCGAACTGCTCGCACTTCTCGGCGCCAATGGTGGTGTTGGTGTCGTGGAAGCTGGGCAGGCAGTGCAGGAAGATGGCACCCGGGTTGGCCATAGCCATGACGTCGGAGGTGACACGATACGGGGTGAGCTGAGCGATGCGCTCGGCCCAGACCTCGTCGGGCTCGCCCATGGAGACCCACACGTCGGTGTAGATAACGTCGGCACCGGTGACGCCGTCCTTGACGTCGGTGGTCAGCTTGATGGTGCAGCCATTGGCCTCGGCGATGGGCTTGCAGGCCTCGATGACGTCGTCAGCGGGCATGCACTCCTCGGGGCCGCAGGCCACGAAGTTCATACCGAGCTTGGAGCAGACAACCATGAGGGAGCGAGCGACGTTGTTCTTGCAGTCGCCCATGAAGACGAGGGTCTTGCCCTTGATGTCGTAGTTGAAGTTCTCCTGGACGGTCAGGATGTCGGCGAGCATCTGGGTGGGGTGCCACTCGGTGGTCAGGCCGTTCCACACGGGCACGCCGGACTTGGCAGCGAGCTCCTCGACGTCGTCCTGGGCAAAGCCACGGAACTCGATGCCGTCATACATGCGGCCGAGAACGCGGGCGGTGTCCTCGATGGACTCCTTCTTGCCCATCTGCGACGAACCGGGATCGAGGTAGGTGACGCCCATGCCCAGATCCATGCCGCCGACCTCGAAGGCGCAGCGGGTACGAGTGGAAGTCTTCTGGAAGAGCAGAACGATGTTCTTACCCTCGAGATAGCGGTGCGGAACGCCAGCGCGCTTCATGTCCTTGAAGTTCTTGGAGAGCTTGAGCAGGTACTCGATCTCCTCGGTGGTGAGGTCGAGGAGCTTGAGGAAGCTACGGCCGGAGAGGTTAACACCCATGGTTTGTTTCCTTTCGAAGAAATGAATTACATAAGTAATTAGTGTAGCCCGTTTGACAGGCGAAACCGGTGCGGTTGTAGGGGGACCGCACCGGAAACGGAAAGACTTAGAGGTCCTCGCGCCAGAAGGGCATGCTCATGCAGCGCGGGCCGCCGCGGCCGCGGGAGAGCTCGGCGGAGGGCACGACGAGAAGGTCCAGGCCCTCCTTGTACAGCACGTCGTTGGTGACGGTGTTGCGGGCGTAGACGCAGATCTTGCCGGGCTCGACGCACAGGGTGTTGGAGCCGTCGTTCCACTGCTCGCGGGAGGCCGCGATCGGGTCGCCGCCGCCGCAGGGGATCAGCTTGACCTGGTCGACGCCGGTGGCGTCCTCCAGGACGTGCTCGAGGGTGTCCTCGATCAGGCGGATGTTCACGTCGCCCGGGTTCTTGCCGGCGGTCAGCTCGTAGACGCGCAGGGTGCCCATGATGGCGGGGTGGATCGTGAACTTATCGACGTCGATCTGTGTGAAGACCGTGTCGAGGTGCATGAAGGCGCGCGAGACCGGGATGTCGAAGGCCAGGATGCGCTCGACCTTGGAGTCGGAGTTCCAGAAGATGTTCTGGGCCATGACGTCGATCGCGGCGGCCTGGGTGCGCTGGGAGATGCCGACGGCGAGGGTCTTCTCGTTGATGTTCAGCACGTCGCCGCCCTCGGTGTGGAACTGGCAGTCGCGGCGGAAGTACAGCGAGACGTCCTTGTAGTCGGGGTGGTACTTGAAGACGTACTTGCCGTACAGGGTCTCGCGGTTGCGGGTGACCGAGTACATGCGGTTGAGGTTGACGCCCTCGCCGACGACCGCGAACGGGTCGCGGGTGAAGTAGAGGTTGGGCATCGGGTCGATGATCAGGTCGGACTCGGACTCGGAGTTGACCAGGGAGTCGAGGGTCGTGGACGCCGTGAGGGGCATGTCGATCTCGGCCTTGGTCATGCCGGCCATGGTCTTCTTGACGAACTCGAGGTTGTCCTCGATGGAGTCCAGCTTCTCGCGGACGATCTGCGGCATGTGCTGGCCGCGGATGCCGGCCTCGGCGATGTACTGGTCGGTGAACTCGGCGCGGGCGCCGGGGACCTGGTCGAACACCTCGGCGACGAGGTTCTCGAGGTAGAGGACCTCCACGCCCTGGTCCCTCAGGATCTGGGCGAAGGTGTCGTGCTCCTGCTGCGCGACCTCCAGGAACGGGACGTCGTCGAACAGGAGTCGCTCGAGCTCGTCGGGCGGCAGGTTGAGGAGCTCGTCGCCGGGACGGTGCAGGCAGACCTTCCTGAGCTTGCCGATCTCGGAAGGCACGTGCAGACCTTTCGTCATGGCCTCCTACCTTTCTTTCGGGCCCCTGTCAGGGCCGATTCGTTAGCGCCCCTCCGTGTGAGGCGTTATTGCTGACGACATATTTATATCCAAAATCAGTTCATACTTCCACCTCGCCCCCGAACGGTTTTATATGAGGGGTGAACGGCATACACATATACTTCACGCATGGCACACTTTGATTTAATAAAGTTTATTTACGTGCTTAAACGCGTTTTCAATCCAGATAGCAAATGGAACTAAACTTTATTAAACCACCCTCAAATTGCATATTTCCAATAAAGCTATGAATAGAATTAGCGGTTCGTACTGCGTCTCAACCATTTTCATTTTTATTCAGAAAAAAGTTTGTCCTATTCATTTCTGGTAAACAAATTACCGTTTACCAGACGCTTGATACCGTTCACCGGAAGCTCAGTATAAGGCCCAGCGGATACCGACTCGCTTTACGGCCCCATTTGTAACAACTTGACTTCTCGGTATAGAAAAACGGACCCGCTTCCCCTAGGGAAACGGGTCCGTTTTCGATTATCTTCGGCCAATTTTGATAAGGCCCTCGAAGATCATCGGAATCCTAGCGATCAAACTCCGCCAGTGCCTCGCCCAAAAGCCTCAGGCCCTCGCGCAGAACGTCCTCGCTCGCGCAGTAGCCCAGGCGTGCGCCACAGGGAAGCTCAAAGCGGCTGCCGGGTACCAGCAGCACTCCCCTCTCGGACAGCAGGCGCTTGCAGAACTCCTCGTCGTCCTCGGGAATATCCAGCTGGATAAACGAGGTAGACACGCCCTGTGGGGCCGTCCAGGAAACGCGATGCTGCGTATCGATCCAAGCCTGCGCGATATCGCGGTTGCCAAACACGATCTTGCGATTGCGCTCGAGGATCTTGTCCTTGTGCTCAAGCACATAGGTCGCCAAGGCGTCGTTGAACACACCGCCGCAGATCATGGTGTAATCGCGATAGGTACGGATGCGGTTGGACACCTCTTCGTCGGCCACGACCCAGCCCACGCGGGCCGCAGGCGTCGAATAGGTCTTCGACAACGAGTTGGTGACAATGGCCCTCTCGTACACGTCGACCATCGACATAAAGGACTCAGTGTTCTCGAGCGGCAGATACACCTCGTCACACAGCACGTAGGCGCCCACCGAACGGGCGATCTCGGCAATCTGGCCGAGCATATCGGCATCAAGCACCGCACCGATGGGGTTCGATGCGTTGTTGATGCAGATGAGCTTGGTGTTGGGGCGCACCAAGCGCTTGAGTTCCCCGATATCGGGCTTCCAGCCGAGTTCCTCGCGTAGCTTCCAATAATCGACCTCGGCGCCCAGCGTGCGCGGAATCTCGTAGAGTGGCGCGTAGGTGGGCCACTCGGCGATAACGTGGTCGCCGGGCTCGACCACAGCCATGATGGCGTTGAGGTTAGCGCCCGTGCAGCCATTGGTCTGCAGAATGTGATCGGGATTGACCTCGCGACGATACAGCTTGGCAACCTCGGCCTTAAACTCCGGCGAGCCCTCGATCCAGCCGTAGTTCATCTTCTCGCGGTCCAGGCGCTCGTAGAACGTGGCGCCGTCCTGCTCATCGAGCGCGCGCAGCTCGCCCATGGTGAGCGACGAGATCGTCGACTGGGCGATGTCCCACGTGGCGCTCTTCTCCCAAACGTTGAGCCATTCCTCAACGCCAATCGTCTTGATGTCCATGGCCAAGCTCCTTACAAAAGCAGTCATCCAATCGTGTTGACGTTCCTCATACAAGATTGGGGCGGTGCGAAAACCCGCACCGCCCCAATGGGAGACATCTAATGGCAGCTAGATGTATGTATCAAGACCTGTACGGGTCCTTGAAGACCCTAGAGGTCCTCGCGCCAGAAGGGCATGCTCATGCAGCGCGGGCCGCCGCGGCCGCGGGAGAGCTCGGCGGAGGGCACGACGAGAAGGTCCAGGCCCTCCTTGTACAGCACGTCGTTGGTGACGGTGTTGCGGGCGTAGACGCAGATCTTGCCGGGCTCGACGCACAGGGTGTTGGAGCCGTCGTTCCACTGCTCGCGGGAGGCCGCGATCGGGTCGCCGCCGCCGCAGGGGATCAGCTTGACCTGGTCGACGCCGGTGGCGTCCTCCAGGACGTGCTCGAGGGTGTCCTCGATCAGGCGGATGTTCACGTCGCCCGGGTTCTTGCCGGCGGTCAGCTCGTAGACGCGCAGGGTGCCCATGATGGCGGGGTGGATCGTGAACTTATCGACGTCGATCTGTGTGAAGACCGTGTCGAGGTGCATGAAGGCGCGCGAGACCGGGATGTCGAAGGCCAGGATGCGCTCGACCTTGGAGTCGGAGTTCCAGAAGATGTTCTGGGCCATGACGTCGATCGCGGCGGCCTGGGTGCGCTGGGAGATGCCGACGGCGAGGGTCTTCTCGTTGATGTTCAGCACGTCGCCGCCCTCGGTGTGGAACTGGCAGTCGCGGCGGAAGTACAGCGAGACGTCCTTGTAGTCGGGGTGGTACTTGAAGACGTACTTGCCGTACAGGGTCTCGCGGTTGCGGGTGACCGAGTACATGCGGTTGAGGTTGACGCCCTCGCCGACGACCGCGAACGGGTCGCGGGTGAAGTAGAGGTTGGGCATCGGGTCGATGATCAGGTCGGACTCGGACTCGGAGTTGACCAGGGAGTCGAGGGTCGTGGACGCCGTGAGGGGCATGTCGATCTCGGCCTTGGTCATGCCGGCCATGGTCTTCTTGACGAACTCGAGGTTGTCCTCGATGGAGTCCAGCTTCTCGCGGACGATCTGCGGCATGTGCTGGCCGCGGATGCCGGCCTCGGCGATGTACTGGTCGGTGAACTCGGCGCGGGCGCCGGGGACCTGGTCGAACACCTCGGCGACGAGGTTCTCGAGGTAGAGGACCTCCACGCCCTGGTCCCTCAGGATCTGGGCGAAGGTGTCGTGCTCCTGCTGCGCGACCTCCAGGAACGGGACGTCGTCGAACAGGAGTCGCTCGAGCTCGTCGGGCGGCAGGTTGAGGAGCTCGTCGCCGGGACGGTGCAGGCAGACCTTCCTGAGCTTGCCGATCTCGGAAGGCACGTGCAGACCTTTCGTCATGGCCTCCTACCTTTCTTTCGGGCCCCTGTCAGGGCCGATTCGTTAGCGCCCCTCCGTATGGGACGCTGCTTGCTGACAGCTCTAGTTATATCCAAAAACCACCTGCAATTCCACCTCGCCCCCGAACGGTCAGCAAAGTGCGATGAACGGTATATCGCATATGATTCCCCCATGATGCACTTCGGTTCTCTAAAGCAGGTTTTCAAAGGTAAATGTTCTTTTTTCTAAGGAATTAAGCTAGATTGCACAAATATTTTCATGTTTAGGAATTGCATAGCTAAAACGGTTTTCTGCATATATATGTCGTTTGTCCATGATTCAATTTGGATTCGATTATATTCAGCTCGCAATCATTCTTATTCATACATCCTCACCAGTTGAGTATGGATATAGATTGTTTCCAAACGAGTTGGACAGTTAGTTGCATGCCTTGGCAGCGTAAGAAGTAGGTAAAGATACCGTTCACGCGATACGTCCGTGCCAGCGGTCGACTAAATTGAGACAATAGTGAAAAGTGTTAGGCTACCGTCCTCTGTGGGGACTGAACGGACAGATGCATATGCCGAGCAAAATCGAAAAGAAGCAAGCCGCCGCAAAGCTGCGCAAACCGCCGCGCGACTTCTCGTACACGCAAAACCGAGAGCTTAGCTGGCTGCGCTTTGACAACCGCGTGCTTGACGAAGCCTTCGATGAGACCGTTCCGCTGTTCGAGCGTCTAAAGTTCGTGTCGATTTTCGAGTCCAACCTCGACGAGTTTCTCATGGTGCGCGTGGGCGGCCTGTCCGATCTGGCAGAGCTCAAAAAACAACCTGTCGACAACAAGAGCAATATGACCGCCTCCGAACAGGTCGATGCTGTCATGGCCGAAATGCCCGGGCTCCTTACCCGTTGGGAGTCCATCTTTAAGAGCATCGAGGGCAAGCTCGACACCTTGGGCGTTCACCGCGCCCGCATCGATTCGCTTACGCCCGAGGAGCGCACCTTTGTAACCCGCTACTTCCAGGCCTACGTGTCGCCGGTCATCTCGCCGCTGGTCATCGATCCGCGCCACCCCTTCCCCAACCTGCGCAATGGCGCGCTCTATCTGGCCTGTGGTCTGGACGGCGCCACCGACGAGGAGAGCCTGCTGGGCCTTATCGAGATTCCCGCCTCGATGAACCGCGTGGTCGAGATCCCCTCGCCCACCGGCACCTACTCCTACATCTTGCTCGAGGACGTCATCCTCGCCTGCCTGGACAGCTGCTTTGGCTCCTATAAGCCGCTGGATCGCGCGCTCATCCGCGTCACCCGCAACGCCGACATCGATCCGGACGGCGAGGGCGTCGAAGAGGAAGAGGACTACCGCCAGCACATGAAGCGCATCCTCAAGAAGCGCCTGCGTCTGCAGCCGGTAGTGCTCGCGGTCTCGGGGTCGCTCGAGAAGGCAACGCTCAAGACCATCCGCAAGGCGCTCGAGCTTTCGCGCCGCTCTGTCTTTACCTGCGATATCCCGCTCGACCTGGGCTACGTCTTTGGCATTGAGGGCAAGATTCCCGAGCACCTGCGCAACGAGCTGCTCTTTACGCCGTTTAAGCCGCAGCCCAACCCCACCATCGACATGACCCGCTCCATCCGCGAGCAGGTGCTGCAGCACGACAAGCTGCTCTTTTATCCCTATGAGGCCATGAACCCGTTCTTGGACCTGGTGCACGAGGCCGCCTATGACCCCGAGTGCATCTCGTTGCGCATCACGCTCTACCGCGTGGCCAAGCAGAGCCGCCTGTGCGAGTCGCTGATCGATGCCGCCGAGAACGGCAAAGAGGTCACGGTGCTCATGGAGCTCCGCGCGCGCTTTGACGAGCAGAACAACATCGAGTGGGCCGAGCGCCTGGAAGAGGCCGGCTGCACCGTCATCTACGGCTCCGAGGGCTTTAAATGCCACTCCAAGATCTGCCAGCTCACCTATCGCGAGGGCATGGCGCTCACCCGCCTCACGCTTTTGGGCACCGGCAACTTTAACGAGAAGACGGCCAAGCTCTACAGCGACTTTATGCTCATGACCGCCCATCCCGGCATCGGCGAGGACGCCAACCTGTTCTTCCGCAATCTGTCGCTGGGCAACCTGCGCGGCGATTACCGCTTCCTGGGCGTGGCGCCTGTGGGCCTCAAGCCGCTCATCATGCGCGGTCTGGACCGCGAGATTCAGCGCGCCCTTGCCGGCGAGCCCGCCCGCGTGTTCTTTAAGCTCAACTCACTCACCGACCGCGAGGTTATCGACAAGATCGCCGAGGCATCGTGCGCAGGAGTCCGCGTAGACATGATCATCCGCGGCATCTCGTGCCTGAAACCCGGCGTTCCGGGCAAGACCGAGAACGTACACGTCCGCTCCATCGTCGGACGCTTTTTGGAGCACGCCCGCGTTTACGCCTTTGGCGTGGACTCGGACATGATCTACCTGAGCTCGGCAGACATGATGACGCGCAACACCGAGCACCGCGTGGAGATTGCCTTCCCCGTGCTCGACCCCACCTGCCGCGCCCTAGTGCACGAGTACATGGGCATGCAGCTGCGCGACAACGTGAAGGCCCGCAGCCTCACGAGCGACGGCACCTGGGTCCCCGTGGAGCGTGCAGAGGGTGAGAAACCCTTCAACTCGCAGGAAGCCCTGCTGGAGCGTGCCTATCGCAACGCCGAGGCCGCCGCGCAGCAGCGCGCACAGGAGAAGGAACGTGTGGCCGAGGAGGCCA
Organism: uncultured Collinsella sp.; assembly: GCA_900542305.1. GTDB lineage: Bacteria > Actinomycetota > Coriobacteriia > Coriobacteriales > Coriobacteriaceae > Collinsella. The sequence goes on from UQMU01000007.1 coordinate 27,305, forward strand.
TTCAGGCCGAGGTTGAACACGGGGCAGCTGCCAAACCGGAAGCGGTTGCAGCTCCCCCGGTGAATGAGCCCGAGGCTGCCGCAGAGCCCGCCGTGGAGAAAGCGCCCGAGCCCGCTACTGCGACTCCGGAGCCCGCCGCCGAGGCAAAGCCCGCCCCTGCTCCTGAGCCGCAGCCGGCCACACCCAAGGTCCAAGAGGTCCAGGCGACCGTCATTGAGCCCGAGCCTGCACCTGCACCTCGGCCCGAGCCGCAGGTCACCAAGCCCGCACCCGAGACGAGTGCCCGTCGCGATAAGCCCGCTGGCAAGACCAAGGCCATCGAGCGCCATCGCCCCGGCCGCGTGCGCATGGGCCTGGGTCTGATCGGCCTGGGTCTTAAGACGCTCATTACCGGCAAGACGAAATAGTCGTTTGTAGAAGCAGTTTGTAGAAGCGCCCCGCATTTGAGGAAAGCCTCGGATGCGGGGCGCTTTTCCCTGCTACCATGGTGCGAACAACAACGCGAATGACAGGCAGGAATATGAAGCTCACTATAGAATCGATGACCTACGGCGCCGACGGGCTGGCGCACGCCGACAACGGCAAGGCCGTCTTTGTGCAGGGCGCCGTGGCAGGCGACACCGTCGAGGCCGAGGTCGTACAGGACGGCAAGTCGTTCATGCGTGCCCGCACCACCGAGATTCTGGAGCCAAGCCCCGATCGCATTCAGCCTCCCTGCCCCTTCGTGGGCATCTGCGGCGGCTGCTCGTGGGGCAATCTCTCACGCACGGCACAGCTCGCCGCCAAGGAGCAAAACCTGCGCTCCACGCTCGAGCGCATCGGCAAGTTCGCTCCTGAGCAGGTCGATGAGTTGGTACAGCCCATCTGCCACACCAAGGACGACTGGGGCTACCGCAATAAAATCGAGCTCGAACCGACCGTCGTCAACGGTCGCGTGCGCCTTGGCATGCACGGTGTCGACCCCAGCAAAATCGTGACCGTCGATACGTGCCCGCTGTTCGATAAGCGCTTCCCGAAGGCGCTCAAATCGGTCGTCGGCGCACTCAACTATCTAAGCGGCAGCCATGACTTGGGGCTCGAACGCGTGGGCATTCGCGCATCGCGCCGCACCAAGGCACTCGAGGTCGCACTCTGGACGCCCACAGGCTCTTTTCCGCGCTCGCAGGTCTCCCGCGTGCTGGCGGACGCCGCTCATCCCACGAGCATCGTGCGCGTGATGAGCAAGGGCGAAAAGAAGGCCCGTCGTGTCTCCAAGGTCGAAATGCTCGCCGGAGAGGGCTCATGGACCGAGAATATCGCCGAGGGTCAGATGCGCTTGTCTGCCCCGTCTTTTTTCCAGGTCAACACCAAGGGTGCCGAGATTTTGATCGATCTTGTCATGGAAGCGCTCGACCCGCAGGAAGACGAGCTTGCCGTGGACCTGTACTGCGGTGCCGGCACCTTTACCCTGCCGCTCGCCCGCCGCTGCGACTTTGTCGCCGCCGTCGAGGCCTACGGCCCCGCCGTGCGCGACCTGCGCCGTAACCTGGAGATCAACAAGCTCGATAACGTCGACGTCATTGGCGGAGACGCGGTGCGCGAGTTCCCCGACCAGGATGCCGACGTCTTGGTGGTCGACCCGCCGCGTGCAGGCCTCGCCCCCGAGGCGATCGACCTTATCGCCAGCACGAGTGCTCGCGATGTCGCCTACGTGAGCTGCGACCCGGCCACCCTGGCGCGCGATCTCAAACGCTTTGTCGAAGAAGGCACCTTCTCCCCCGTAAAGATCACGCCAGTCGACCTGTTCCCACAAACCTTCCACTGCGAGACCGTCGTCCACCTTAAGCGCAACTAGCCACTTAATCATTGCTCAGAAAAATCATTGGGAAATCGAGCGTGGCAAGCGGAGGTCTTCGGGGTATAAGACGGCTAATTGTATGCCGCCTATGAAAGGAACCCTCATGCCCAGCGTTGCCGTTCTCGCCGCCGATGGCTTTGAAACTATTGAATGCTTGACCATGGTCGATGTCATGCGTCGCGGCGGCGTACGTGCCACGCTCGTCTCGATCATGCCCACGCGTGAGGTCGTAAGTTCGCTGCAGATCCCCGTGACCTGCGATGCGCTCTTTGATGAGATCGACTTTGACGAATACGACTGTGTCGTGCTGCCCGGCGGCCTACCCGGTGCTACCAACCTGCGCGCCGATCAGCGCGTCTGCGACGTGGTCCGCGAGTTCGCCGCAACCAAGCACGTCGCCGCCATCTGCGCCGCCCCGTTTATCCTGGGCGAGCTCGACCTGCTCGAGGGGCGCCATGCCACGTGCTTCCCTGGCTTTGAGAAAAGCTTCCCCGAAGGCGCCTATACCGGCGAGAAGGTCACGCAAGACGGCAACATCATCACTGCCAGCGGCATGGCACAGTCACTCCCCTTTGCATTGGAGCTGCTGCGCACGCTCGCCGGCGACAAGGCCGTCGAGAAGGTTGCCGAGGGCATTCAGCTATGATTTTGGCTTCGCAATCACCGCGCCGCATCGACTTGATGCGCGAGGCGGGCTATGACATTCGCATCATTCCTGCCGATATCGACGAAACGCCGTTTGATGGCGAGGCCCCGCTCACGCTCGTTGAACGCTTAGCACGCGCAAAAGCCGCCGCCGTTGCCGCCGAGCATGCCGAGCCCAATGAGCTGACGGTCGCGGCCGACACCATCGTCACCTTTGACGGCAAGATTCTGGGCAAGCCGGCAACCGAGGACGAGGCGCGCACCATGCTCCGTGAGCTTTCGGGCCGCACGCACCAGGTCGCAACCGGCGTCTGCATCGTTAAGGCAGGCGATACGGCCGCCCCGCATGCCGCCGAGAGCCTGTCCTTTGTCGATGTGACCGACGTGACGTTCTACGAGCTCACCGACGAGCAGATCGAGCACTACGTCGCCTCGGGTGAGCCCATGGACAAGGCCGGCGCCTACGGCATTCAGGGCACAGGAGGACGCATGCTCGTGCACGATATTTCGGGCGACTTCTATAACGTGGTGGGCCTACCCATCGCCCGCGTCGCGCGCGCGATTCAAAAACTCTCGTAATTGCATCTGGCGCTGGGTATCCCCCGGCGCCTACAATTTTGGCGTACCGTACGGATCCCGACCGGGCACAAGGCGCGGCGGAAAACCGATAGGAGTTAAACATGGATACACTGCTCGAGGCCATTGACGTCTGCGATGTCGATGGCTTTTGCTATGGCAACTATACGGACGAGGAGGCCGGCACCGGTTGCACCGTAATCGTGGCACCCGAGGGCGCCACCGGCGGCGTTGACGTTCGCGGCGGTGCTCCAGCATCGCGCGAAACCGACCTGCTGCGACCCGAGAACACCGTCGACAAGGTCCACGCCGTCTGCCTTTCGGGTGGATCGGCCTTTGGCCTCGAGGCTGCAAGCGGCGTCGCTCGCGAGCTTGAGAGCCGCGGCATCGGCCTTCCCGTCGGCCCCACGCAGGTGCCCATCGTGTGCTCCAGCTGTATCTTCGACCTCGCCTATGGCGACCCGACCGTGCGCCCCGACATTGAGGCCGGCATCGCCGCCGTGCGCGAAGCGCTCGACCACACCCCCGCCACGCTCGAGCAGGGCAACGTGGGCGCCGGCACCGGCGCCACTGTAGGCAAGCTCATGGGGCCTGCCACCTGCATGAAGGCCGGCCTTGGAACTGCTGCCGTGGCGCTCGGCCCCGTCAAGGTGGGCGCCGTGGTCTCGGTCAACGCCTGCGGCAACGTCGTCGACCCCTTCACCGGCGAGTGGGTCGCCGGTATGCGCGCCGCAGCCGATAGCGACCAGATCGTCGACATGGAACTCGCAGCCTTTGCCGCCGCCGGATCCATGCAGATGCCGCTCGACCGCACCAACACCACCATCAGCTGCATCGTCACCAACGTGGAACTCACTAAGGCACAAGCCACCAAGGTCTCCCAGATGGCCGCAGACGCCTACGCACACGCCATCCGTCCCACGCACACCACCAACGACGGCGACACCATCTACACCCTCGCCAGCGGCAAACTGGGCGCCCAGGCAAGCGCCGCCGTTCCCCTAGACCTGCTGGGCATGCTCGCCGTAAGGGCCTTGGAAACCGCCATCGTAAACGGAGCCAAAACCGCCAAAACCTCCCACGGCATCCCCGGCGCCGCGAAGTAGCCTAACCTGACCGGTTGCCCGGTGGGGCTTGGTTATGTTTGCTGCTCTACAGTCCTGGCTCGCACGAAGAGCACATTAAGTGCTCTTCGGCTCGTGCGGAACTCGCGACAAACATAACCAAGCCCCACCGGGCAACCTACCAACCAGATTCTTTTCAGCCCAGGCCCCTGTGTACCGCGCGTCGAAGATCTTCAAATTCAGGCAGCCTGACAATCGATTCTTATAGCAGAGGCCCCTTGGCCTTTAGTTTGATACAAGTTCCGCACGAGCCGGAAAGCACTTAATGTGCTTTCCGTGCGAGCAGGACTGTTCGCAGTAGCAAACTAAAGGCCAAGGGGCCCAGTCAACCTATCAGCAGCGATTACTCGGCAGCTAGTTGAATTTGAAGATCTTTGAGGCAAGACGGTATAGGCCGAGTGTGGTTTTGTCTCCGGCCCGTCCGCGCAGATTGGTGAAGAACCCGACCACGCCGTAGCGGGCACGACGATACATGCGCTCGTCGTAGGCCTTCAAATCATTCCACAGCGTCTTTAGGCGCTCGTCGGCGCAATCTTCCTCGGAAAGCTTGGTAAGCACCGAGCAGATCGCCATCATCATGGTGAAGTAGCCCATCATGTACGAACGCAGGCGCGACGACTCAACATCGCTGTACAGGTGGTACGACTCCATCATGATACGCGTAACACGGAACTGCTGGTCCAGACGCTTGACCATCGTTGCCTCGTTGACGCTCTGACCTTCGCGGCCGATAAAGTAGCGGTAGAGGTCGATGTCGGCGTAGTACATGGTCTTGCAACGCGGCAGTGGCACGTAGGCGTAGATGTTGTCCACATAGAACGTGTGCGGCGGCATGGGAAGGTTGGACTCGCGCAGCACATCCGTGCGATAGCACAGGCTGTGCATGAGTAGGTTCTGGTCCAGGCGGAAATGACCGATCTGATCCCAGGAAAAGATCTTTTTGCGCGGCAGGGCAAATTTGTAGCCAATAGCGGTATGCGTGCCCTCGTAAACCTTCTCGTACACGTAGTTCGAGATAAACAGGTCAACGCGCTGATCGCGCTCTTCAAAGCCACGCAGAATCGACAGCATAGTCGAAAGAGCCGCAGCGTCGAGCCAGTCATCCGAGTCGACAACCTTGTAGTAGGTGCCCTGCGCCTCGCGCAGACCCGAAAGGACGGCAATACCGTGACCGCCGTTTTCCTGGTGCACCGCGCGGATAATGCCGGGATAGCGGGCCTCCCACTCGTCGGCCTTGGCGGCCGTCTCGTCCTTGGAGCCGTCGTCCACCACGATAATCTCGATATCGGTGGCGTAATTGCTCCCCTCCAAGATGGAGGTGATGCAATGGTCCATGTCCTTGGCGGCGTTATACGAGGGAATACCGAATGTTATGACTTTATGCATGGCAGGCGATAATCTCATCCGAAAGATCGAGGGCGGAATTGGTCACAGCGTCCATATCGTAGTAACGATACTCGGCCAGACGACCCACCGGGTGGAAGTTCGTCAGGTTCTGGACGCGCTCAAGATAGCGCTCATAGAGCTCACGGTTCTCGGGCTCAAGAATGGCGTAGTACGGCGTCTCGTCCGAGCCGGGCGTATAGGCCTTAGAGTACTCCTTCATGATGGTGGTCTTGCCGGGCAGGATCTGACCGGTCATGTTCTTGAACTCGGTAATGCGCGTGTAGTCCTCGCTCGTGGTGTAGTTGACGGTGCCCACGGGCTGGAACTGGTCCATATCGAGCGTCTCGAACTTCATGTCGAGCGTGCGGTACGGTAGCGCGCCCAGATCGAGATTGAACAGCTCATCGAGCGGACCGGTGTAGACGATCTCGCCACCATAGACCTTGCCGTCGATCTTGACGGTGGTCTCGTCGATCTCAAAGAGATCGCGGGCGTCCACGTCGCAGAACACGTCGATCAGGTCGTGGTCGAGCATGTGCTCAAAGAGCGCCGTGTAGCCCTCCTGCGGCATGCCCTGGAAGGGGGCTTGCGGGAAGTAGCGGTCATCATCGCCCACAAAGACGGGAACGCGGCCGGTGATCGAGGGATCGATCTGATCGGGCGTCTGGCCCCACTGCTTCATGGTGTAATGCAAAAAGACGTTCTCGTAGACGTAATCGGCGACCTCGGCCAAGTCGGGGTCGTTCTTCTTACGCAGCTCCATAATGGGCACCTTGACATCCTTGCCAAAGGTCTCCACGAGCTTCTGATACAGCTCCTCGCCGCGCTCGTCACCAAAGGCGAGCTTGAGACTCGCATGGTTGAAGGGCACGGGCATAAGGGTACCGTTGATGTTGGCGAGCACCTTGTGCTGATAATCCGTCCACTTGGTAAAGCGCGACAGGAAATTGTGCACGCGCTCGTTAAAGGTGTGATAGATATGCGGACCGTACTCGTGAATCAGGATTCCGGCCTCATCAGTGCAGTCATAGGCATTGCCCGCAATGTGGCTACGGCGCTCCAAAACGGCAACACGATAGCCGATGGTCTCGGCAAGACGGCGGGCGCAAACGGCACCGGCATATCCAGCACCGACGACAATCATGTCGTACGCGCCGGCGTTAAAGCCTTCAGGCAGGCCTGAGGTAATCTGCATCGATACTCCTTGTCAAAAGCCACGGGCTCGTTAGCTGGGCTTTTCTCGAACATTCTTCGAGACATATTTATCAGAGCGATTATAGCGCTAATGCGTCCTATAATGAGCTTGCCACACAAGGAAAGCTCAAGCACCGCGGCGAACATAATTGAAAGGTAAACCCGCTAGCAGCGGGTTTATTCGTGAACAGCCGGGCGCCTGGAGCTTAGCGAAACGCTTGTAAGGAGTAACATGAGCGATTTCCTAAACCGTATGAAGTCTGCCGTCAAGGCCGACCTTAAGACGATCGTCCTGCCCGAGGGCGAGGATCCGCGCACCATCGTCGCGGCCACCAAGATCATCGAGGAGGGCCTGGCAAAGATCGTCATCCTGGGCAACCCCGACGAGATCGACGTTCCCGGCGCTACCGTCATCGACCCGCGCAATGCCGAGAAGCACGAGGAGTACGCGCAGAAGTTTGCCGAGCTCCGCGCCAAGAAGGGCGTTACCATCGAGCAGGCTCGCGCCCAGGTGATGGACGCCACCTACTTTGGCACCATGATGGTCAAGATGGGCGATGCCGACGGCCTGGTCTCCGGCGCCTGCCACTCCACCGCCGACACCCTGCGCCCCGCGCTTCAGATCCTCAAGACCGCCCCGGGCACCAAGCTGGTCTCGGCCTTCTTCGTGATGTGCACCGACACCCCGCAGTTCGGCACCGACGGCACGCTGATCTTCGCCGACTGCGGCCTCAACATCAACCCGTCCTCCGACGAGCTCTCCGAGATCGCCATCGCCTCCGCTCACTCCTGGTCCACCTTCATGGGCAACGTTGAGCCGCACGTGGCCATGCTCTCCTACTCCACCATGGGCTCCGCCGGTGGCGAGGTCGCCAAGAAGGTCCAGGAGGCCGTGAAGTTCTGCAAGGAGAAGGCTCCCGAGCTCGCCATCGACGGCGACCTGCAGCTCGACGCCGCCATCGTCCCCACCGTCGCCCAGCTCAAGGCTCCCGGCTCCTCCGTCGCCGGTAAGGCCAACGTGCTCGTGTTCCCCGACCTCGAGGCCGGCAACATCGGCTACAAGCTGGTCCAGCGCTTCGCCGGCGCCGACGCCTACGGCCCCATCCTGCAGGGCATCGCCAAGCCGGTCAACGATCTGTCGCGCGGCTGCTCTGCCGACGACATCGTGGGTGTCGTGGCCATCACCGCCGTCCAGGCTCAGATGGCTGAGTAGCGGACGCACTCGCCCGAAGGCCGTACGGGCTAACCCCTGAAAACGTCCTCGACCAATGAAACGCCCCCGTTCTGCTCCTCCGGAGCTACGAACGGGGGCGTTTCTGGTCTGCGGATTGTTTTCAGGGGTTAGCCCGTACGGCCTTCTACCGCCACGTAGCATTCAGGGCATCTGGAATGGACGGCGGCTTGGCTACGAGCTGGAGCTGAAAAATCTGAACGGATGGGTGCCGTTGTTGGGAGCGCAGGCGTTGCTGGTGGCGATCACTTTGGGACTGGAATTTCCGCCTGCTAGTAAAAAGGCCTCCGGAGCTGTTGCTCTGGAGACCTTTCGTCTACTTGCAAATGCGCGCGTTAGTTGTTCTTGGTTAGACGCTCGACGTCGTGGGCGATCATGTATTCCTCGTCTGTGGGGATGACCATGACCGTGACGGAAGAGCCGGCGGCGCTGATGACCTGCGGGCCGTTGCCCACGGCCTCACGGTTCTTGTTGTTGTCGATACGCACGCCCAGCCACTCAAAGCAGTCGCAGAAGGCCTTACGGATCGACCAGTCGTTCTCGCCGATGCCGGCGGTAAAGGTGATGGTGTCCACGCCCGCCATGGAAGCGATCATGGAACCGGCCTGCTGCATAGCCTTGTAGGCGAACATATCGAAGGCGAGCAGGCAGCGCTCGTCGCCCTCGGAGGCGCGCGTGCGGATATCGCGGGCGTCGTTGGAGATGCCCGAGATGGCAAGCAGACCAGACTGCTTGTTCATCATGTCATCGACTTCCTGGTAGCTGTAGCCGCCCTCGCGCTGCAGGTAGCACACGGTGGCCGGGTCGATGGAACCACAACGGGTGCCCATCATCAGGCCATCGAGCGGCGTGAGACCCATCGTGGTGTCGCGGCACACGCCGTCCTCGATAGCAGCGAGCGAAGCACCGTTGCCCAGATGGCACGAAAGCAGGCGGTGGCAGCGCGAACCCAGGATCTCCTTGGCCATCATCCACTCGTAGCGGTGGCTCGTACCGTGTGCGCCGTACTTGCGCACGTGGTACTTGTCGCACACGTCCTTGGGCAGCGCGTAGGTGTAGGCGACCTCGGGCATGGTCATGTGGAACGAGGTGTCGAAGACGGCCACATTGGGCAGCTCCGGATACTTCTCGCGGCAATACTCGATTGCCGCGGCCTCGCCGTAATTGTGCAGCGGAGCGAGCGGTGCCACCTCAAGGATCTTAGCCATGACCTCATCGTCGACGACCGCGGAATCATCGAAGTGCCAGCCGCCCTGAACGATACGATGGCCAATGCCATCAATCGTAAAGTCGGTCTTCTCGAGCTCCTCGAGCACGCGAGCGATAGCAGAGCGATGATCGGGGAAAGGGACCTCCTCGGTCTGCTTGGCGCCACCGTTCTCGGAGTGGCCAAAGATGCCCATGTCCGAAGCGATACGTTCGCAGTTGCCCTTGGCGAAAACCTCTCGGGTATCGGTATCCAAAAGCTGATATTTAAGGCTTGAGCTGCCGGCGTTGACAACAAGTACGTTCATGAGACTCCTTTGCAGTGCAATACGGTCGACGCAGACCCCTTAAGGCGGCCGCATTTTAATAAGAAGTTATCACAACTTGATAAATAGCTATCAGTCATATCGCCCAACGAGCGCAAAAGAGGGGCCGAACGGCGCTCGGTCGTCCAGCCCCTCCCCTCTTGCAATTACTTGCCGTTGACGATGCGCTCGACGTCGGAGGCGATCATGAACTCCTCGTCCGTGGGGATGACGAAGATCTTGACCTTGGAATCCTTGGCAGACAGGCACCAAGCGCCGTCGCCACGCAGGGCGTTGCGGGCATGATCCATCTTGACGCCCATAAAGGCCAGGCGGTCGGCAACGCCGGCGCGGACCGCCGGAGCGTGCTCGCCGATGCCGGCAGTAAAGACAAGGGTGTCCATACCGCACATAGAAGTAGCCATCTCGGCAGCCTTGGCGGCAATCTTGTAGACAAACATGTCGAAGGCGAGCTGAGCATCGGGGTCACCAGCGGCGGCGAGCTCCTCGACGTTGCGGCAGTCGTTGGTCTTGCCGCCGGTCACAGCCAAAAGGCCGGACTTCTTGTTCATCATCTCGTCGACCTCGTCGAAGGTGTAGCCACCCTCGCGCTGCAGGTAGCACACGGTAGCCGGGTCGATGGAGCCACAGCGGGTGCCCATCATGACGCCGTCGAGCGGCGTCAAGCCCATGGTGGTATCCATGCACTTGCCGTCCTCGATGGCGCACAGGGAAGCGCCGGAGCCGATGTGGCACACGACGACCTTGCGGGCCTCGCCGTTGGTCATCTCGGCGACCTTCTTGGAGATGTAGCGATAGCTGGTGCCGTGAGCGCCATACTTACGGATGTGCAGCTTGTCGCAAACATCCTTGGGAAGGGCGTAGGTCTTGGCGACCTCGGGCATGTTGAAGTGGAAAGCGGTGTCGTAGACCGTGACGTTGGGCAGATCGGGATACTGCTCCAGGCAGTACTCGATAACGTTGGCCTCGGGGTTGTTGTGCAGCGGCGCCAGCGGGGCGACCTCGCGAATCTTGGCGAGGACGTCCTCGTCGACGAGGGAGGAATCACCAAAGTACCAACCGCCCTGAACGATACGGTGACCAATGCCCTCGATCTTGACGCCGTTGGCCTCAAGGTCCTTCAGGACGACCTCGATGGCGACCTTGTGGTCGGGGAACTCGATGTTCTCGGTCACCTTCTTGGAACCGTTGGCAGCGTGGGTGAAGGTACCGCCGGTAAAGCAGACGCGCTCGCAGGAGCCCTTTGCGGACACCTTGTGGGACTTGGTATCGATGACCTGATACTTAAGGGTCGAAGATCCTGCGTTGACGACCAGAACGTTCATGTGTCTCCCTACTAACAGGCGGTGTGGCGCCGCCAGGTTACATACGCTTCAATAATAAACCCAAACGCCCTCGCGCTCGGGTTTATTGCGTTGATATATAAGTTATCGGTGCCCAAATACTAACGGCCTTTGACTTGTAAGACGAAATAGCGCAGGGATATACACCAGGGCAGAAATCCCGAGCGCAACAAGCAATACGACTCGAATGCCCGCAACGCTACTCAACACAGCGTTGAGCAGATAGAAAAGAACGGCACCCACCGCCACCATCTGGCTTTGAACCGAAATCAGTGAACAGCGCATCGAAGAATCGGCAGCATTTTGAAAAACTGAGTATTTGATTGGGGCAAACAACGAGTACGCAACCGTCTGCAGCACATAGAACACGGGCAGCAAATTAGCCGGAGTAAGGGGAATCAAAAACAAAGCTGTCAATACTAAGCGAATGATGCCGCATATACACGCAAAACGGCCCTTGTCGACACGAGTAATCGCACTGGGCACAATAAACCCTATGGAGGCCGAGGCAAGGAGCTGGACCGCAATGGTCACACCCGAAGCGACGGCATTCATTCCGCGACCCGCAAGCAGCAGTGAGAAAAAGTCTTCCAGGGCGACAAAAGCAAATGCCTGAGAACAGTCCATGATGAACGCTGAACGAAGAATGCCATTACACGCAATAGCGGCACCGATCATCTTCGGGCTAATTCCACGCTCAGGTGTCCCCGCAGTGCTCCCTCTTTGCATCTCAGGAATGCAGACAACGACAACCAACGTCAACACCATTGCGATGATATCTGCCGAAAGACCAATGAGATATGCACCGACAGACGAAATGAAACCGCCCACGCAAGCGGAGATGGCATAAGAGGCATAGAAAACAAATCGCTCAACGACATTAAGTCTTACGAGCTGGTCCTGAGAGACGCTGTCAATGTAAATCGCTTCGATGGATCCGCTCACACATGCAACGGCAAAACCTTTAAGAGCAAACGCACCGATTAAAAGCAGAGGAGAACGGACGAGAAGCAGGGCGGCGTAGTATCCAAGCATTCCCACGACGCCAACGAGGCCGCTTGTCTTTCGTCCAAACCTATCAGCAATATAGCCAGTGGGAACTTCAAGGATGAACTTGCTCACTTGATATGCAATCATCATGCTAGAAATCGCCACCATCGAGAATCCGACGAATTCAAGGTAAACCGTCAGAAAATACAAGATGGTGCTGAAGTTCGACAGAAAAACGAACGTCATATAAAGCAAAACCGTACGGTTTTTCATACTCCGCCCTCCAAGAACCAATAACCCAAGCCGAAATCTTGGAAAAGCATGAAGGCAAAGCCGTCAGTCATGTGTTACAAGGCGTCAACATTCACTTGACGCCACGAGGCCAAATGGCCTCACGAAGCGAGATGACGCAATAGGTGAAGAAATACCGTCTGGTGTCGATCGGTCCAGGCATTTTGTCGATAGCAAAAGTAGATGGGCAAGGCTACGTCATGCGAGCCTTCAATGGAGCACTCGCTCACTTCCAGTCCATCTGATGCGAGAGAAGAGCCAGAAAAACTCAATATCAATCCCCCGGCCTGAAGAAACTCAGCCTGTGCCCTGTTTCCGTATTCGACATCGCGAAAGCGGAAATTAACCAGCTGAGCTTCAGGACATTGATTGATTGCATTGAGACAGGGTGACAAGTTAATTGGAACAGCGAGCCTGCCGCCCAGTAACTCACGGATGGTCATAGCGTCAACAGATTGATGACCTGCTGGGCATGAAAGAACCTTGAGCTCCTTTTCACCCAAATATTTTGAAGAAAGGACACTGTCCCTTGGTTCCTCAAATGAGATGGCCGCATCCGAAATGCCAAGCACAAGTGATTCAAAGCATGTAGCCGTTGGCTGATGCCACACATCAAGGTGAATCTGAGGGTGCGAGCTTTCAAACGAATCATACCAGTTTTCGGCAAAAAGGCGCCCCCGCCCATGAAGGCAGGGGGCGTAAAGACGGAAATGGCCGTCAGGCGAGACGCCGTCGTCCCTCGATTGAGCGTACTTTTTGAGATCGTCGACTTGTGCCAGGATCACGCGTGCACGACGTGCAAATTCTCTGCCCGCCGGAGACAAAACAGCCTCCCCCGCCGATCGGTTGAGCAAAACGATCTGATACTCAGACTCCAGTTTCTTAATTGCCGACGAGACAGCCTGTGGGCTCACGTGAACGGCGCGAGCCGCTTTGCGCACGCCGCCGTAGTTCGCTACCGCTTGAAGGTATTCGAGTTGAGAAAACTGCATAGGTTACTCCAAAGGCAGCCAAGGCGACGGGCCGTGCGTCCTCAGATGAGGTTCTCGCCCAGGTTTTTGCCGCCGAGGACGTGCATGTGGAAGTGCATGACGGTCTGACCGGCGTTGACGCCCTTGTTGGAGATGACGCGGAAACCGTCCTCCAGACCCTTGGCCTTGGCGACCTCCTGGATGGCGTGGGCCATGGCGCCCATGGTCTCGGCGGGCACGTTATCGGCGATGTCACTGTAGTGCTTCTTGGGGATCACGAGCGTGTGGACCGGCGCCTGGGGATTGAGGTCGTCGAACGCGATGACCTGGTCATCCTCGTAGACGACGGTCGAGGGGATCTCGTGGTTGGCAATTTTGCAGAAGATGCAATCACACATGGTTGGTTCCTTTCTCACAGACCAAGGTAATTATATTTGGTCGGGATGGTTAGAACGAAAGGTTGTCGTCGGTGTTGGCGGCTTCGCCGTCGGCGAGCACGTCGTTGCCGTCGACGTCCTTCAGGAGCACCGAGACCTTCTGCTCGGCATCGGACAAGCGGGTACGCAGGCTCTTGAGGAGCTCGACGCCGCGGGTATAGCTCTCAAGCGACTCCTCGAGCTCCATATCACCCGACTCCAAGCTGCGGATGATGAGCTCCAACTCCTGTGAAGCCTGCTTGTACGTAAGCTGCTCGACCGGGGTCTTCTCTGCCATATCTGTTTCCTTTCCTAAAGGTTTATCGCTATGAAACGCGGCCTACTCGACCGTATTGACCGTTGCTGCCACGTTGCCGTCTGCCATGCGCACGCGAATGGCGTCGCCCGGCTTAAAGGTCTTGGCACTTGTAGCCACGCCGTCAACGCTGTACGCGATGGAATAGCCGCGGGCAAGCACCTTGAGCGGCGACAGGGCATCGAGCGAAGCCGCTGCACGGCCCAGGTCGGACGCTGGCTTGTTGAGCATCGTGCGCCCCTGATGCTCCAGGCGGGAGCTTGCGAGCGTGAGCGCATGGCGCTTGCCATCGAGTCCTGAGGTGCTTGCGATCAAGCGCTCGGGCAGACGCTCAAAGTTGGAGCGGAATGCCCCAACCGAACGCGTTATGGCGCCGGACAAACGATCGGCCGTCAGGGCAAGCTCAGACTCGCGACGCTCAACCATAAACGTTGGGTCGTTGAGGCACGGGCGGCACGCAGCCGCATCGAGCGCATCGCCCAAGCGAGCCGTATAGGTATCCCAGGCACGGCGACCGCGCTGATCGAGCATCTCCAGGTCGACCTGGGCCGACCCAATCATCGATGCCATCGCGGCACCCAGACGCTGATAGCGCGCCTCGAGCACATCGGCCAACTCCGTCATAGCCGGCGCCACCGATTCGGCCGCCGCCGTAGGCGTGGAGGCGCGACGGTCGCTCACCATGTCGCAGATCGAGGTATCGGGCTCATGGCCAATGCCCGTCACCACAGGCACGGGACAGGCTGCCACCGCACGGGCAAGCTCCTCGTCGTTAAAGGTCATGAGGTCCTCGAAGGAACCGCCGCCACGCACGAGCAAAATGCAATCGGGCGCCGGCGTAATGGCAGCGGCGCGGCGCAAGCCTTCAATAAGCTCTGTCGGCGCACCCTCGCCCTGGACCTTTGCGCCCACGCAGGCGAGCTCGACGAGCGGGTTGCGTCGGCGCAGCGTACGCTTGACGTCGTCGATTACCGCACCGGAAAGCGAGGTGACAACCGCCACGCGTGAGCAGAACACCGGGATGCGGCGTTTGCGCGCTTCGTCCATCAGGCCCTCGCGGCGTAGCTTTTCGGCCAGTTGCGCCACTTGTTGACGCAGCAGACCCTCCCCCGCCAGCGAAAACGAGCGAGCGACAAAGCTCATACGACCCGTGGGCTTATAGAGGTTGAAGCTGCCCTTAAAGCTCACCTGCATGCCGTCACGCAGATCGAAGGTACGCTTGAGATAGGCGCCCTTCCAGATGATGCAGTCGACGGCGGCCGAGTCGTCTTTAATCTGGAAGTAGCAGTGGCCGCTTCGGGCGTTGGGACCACGGAAACCCGTGACCTCGCCCAGGACACTCAGCTGCGGAATGGCATCGAGCGCACCAGCGGCGATCTCCACCGCCTGGCTCACGCTGAGCTCCTTGCGCTCCTGCTCATCCGAACCGTCAAACTCGGCGGAAACGGCATTGCCGGTTAGATTCCAGCCTGCCACGCAGCCTCCTTTCGCCATCGTGCACAGAGGCTCCGGCCCTGCGCAAATTCAAGTCCAACACATAGTACAGCGCCGCGGGGACACGAATCCCCGCGGCGCCTGCTTGTCCCATTTGTTATCGGTTGGAGTTTCTGTTGTAGCGAGCCATAAGATAGAGCAGCTGAATAATCGAGGTGAGCGCAGCGGCAACATAGGTAAGCGCGGCGGCCGTCAGCACCTTCTTGGCACCGTTGACCTGCTTGGAACTCATACCCGACTGCTCGATGTACGCCACGGCGCGTCGGCTGGCGTCAATCTCGACAGGCAGCGTAACGAGTTGGAACAGCACACTAAACGAGAAGAAGATCAACGCGAGGGATGTGAGCCCGGCAATGTTCATAAACAGGCCCAAGAGCAACACGATGGTCCAGGTGTTCTGGGTAAAGTTGACGACCGGCACGAGGGCGGTACGTACTTTCATCATGGCATAGCCGCTTTGACGCTGGGCGGCATGGCCCGCCTCGTGGCAGGCGACGGCAACGCTTGCGACCGAACCGCCCGAACGGTTGGCATCCGACAGATACAGGTTGTTATCCTGCGGGTTGTAATGGTCGGTGAGCTCACCGGCGACACCCTTGATACCCACGGCATTGCAACCGTTGGCGTCAAGCATGCGGCGAGCAACCGTGGCGCCCGTGTCGCCGTCCGAGCGAACCTTGGACCAGGTCTTGTACGTCGAATTGATATAGCTCTGCGCAGCAAGGCCAAGCACTGTACAAACAAGAACAACCAGCAGGTACAGCGGGTCGATACCAAAGCCGTAACCATAGTAATAGGGCATGCGAATTCCTCCGAATCGAGTTACACGTTGGAGGCATTTTACCCACTCAGCCGGCTAGGCTTCCCTATAACAGTTCAATCTTTCCGTCCTTCACGGTGAGTCCCATATTGCCGGAGAGCAGATCGTCCAGGCGCGAGCCCACAAGCTCAAAGCGCCAGCCTTCGCGCAGGGGGCTCTGCTCGGGGTGGTCAATATAGTCGGCCAGGTCATCGCGCGAGGCAATGACCGAGGTCGCCACGCCCGAGCGCTCGGCAACCAGGCGGATGAGCGCGTACATGAGATCCGTCACGCTCTCCAGCTCCGGAGAGATCTGGCGATGCCCGCGCACCATGAGCGGCAGGCGATCGTGCGGGCAGCTTGCGCCGCGCTTGATGGCTATGAGCGCGCCGTCCACATCGCGCTCACCCAACTGATCGGTACCGCGAATGCTACGGAACTCCTCAACGCGCACGGGATTGCGCTTAACGAGCGCAAGCAGCGTGTCATCGGACATGACCCACTTGCGCGGGATGTTACGGCGCTCGGCGCGGTCCTCGCGCCAGGCGGCGAGCTCGCGCGCGATGCCCAACTGGTGACGGCTGCACGAATTGATGCGTTTGACCTTGCGGAACGCCTCGTGGCGATCGGCGCGATAGTGCGACTCGTCAGCCAGCGGGCGCAGCTCGTCGAGCACCCAGTCCACACGGCCCAGCTCGCGCAGGCGGCTCATCATCTCGGTATAGGCGACGATCAGGTACTTGACGTCATCGATCGCATACTCGATCTGTTTATCGGTCAGCGGGCGGCGCGACCAGTCGGTCAGCGACTCGGTCTTGGGCAGCGATACACCGCAGAACGTCTGAACAAGCGCGCCATACGAAATCTGCTGGCGCTCGCCCAAAAAGGCGGCGGCCACCTGCGTGTCAAAAATCGGACGCGGCAGCACGCCTACGGTATGGAGCATGACCTCCATATCCTGCGAGCACGCGTGAAAGACCTTGGTCACGCTCTCGTCGGCCATAAGCTCGGCCAGCGGCGATAGGTCGTCGATTACCAGGGGATCGACCGCTACGCTCTCGGCAGGGGTGGCAATCTGAACCAAACACAGACGCGGATGGAACGTGCGCTCGCGCAAAAACTCGGTATCGACGGCAATCGCGTCGAACTCACGGGCGCGCTGGCAAAAGTCGAGTAGAGCCTGATGTGTGGAAATGTACATATCAACCCATCGAATAAGGTTAGGCCCGAAAAACACGGGTAGGATATCGGCATTGCCTTACAACTATACTCGGTTAGTCACAGAACGGGAACGTAAGTATGCGCTGCCTTATCATCCACAACCCGGCATCGGGCCCCAGCTCAGATGAAATCTTCGCATTCACGCACGCCCTTGCACAGGGCGGCGACGAGGTCGTGATGCGCTTTATCGGCGATGGCATGGAACCCGAGGACGCCGTGGCAGACGTGCGCGAGTTTGACCGCGTGGTCGTTTCGGGCGGCGACGGCACTGTCTCCAACGTGCTCGACCAGATGCGCGGATGCGGTGTCCCCACGCTCGTCTTCCCCTCCGGTACGGCCTGCCTGTTCTTCAACAACATCGGTAATGCCCCCGAGGCAGCGGCGCTTGCCAAGGCTTGCCGTGCCGGTCGCACGGTCAAAGTCGACATGGGCGAGCTCTTTTGGCTCGACGAGAACGGCAACGAGAAGCGCCACGGCTTCATCATCATCGCCGGCTCGGGTTTCGACGCCGAAATCATGATGAAGGCCGCCCCCACCAAAAACGACATCGGCGAGATCGCCTACTTCCTCTCTGCGCTCGCCACGCCCAACCCTACGGTAGCGCACTTTACGATTGAGCATGACGGCATTGTCGAGGAGCTCGACGGCATCTGCTGCATGGCCGGCAACACCTCGGTCATCCAAAACGACATCAACCTGTTCCCCGACTGCCGCATGAACGATGGCATGGTCGACATTGCGGTCATCGAACCCGTGCGCACCGTGCAGCTGCTGCCTACTGTGATCACCGCTGCGCTTGACCCCGCCGGCAAGGTACTCGGGCGCCCGCAGTTCAAGATCATCCAGACCAAGGAAGCCAAGATCACCTGCACCCCGTCGCTGGGCATGCAGTTCGATGGCGAGATTATCTCCAGCAATTCGGGCGTCTTTGGAGCCCGCGCGCTTCCGCAATGCCTCGACCTCATCGTCGACGAATTCTCCCCGCTCGGAAAATAGGAGGACCCTATGAACGACAATCCCCTGCTCGGCTTTATCATCATCGTTTTGGCCATGCTCGTCGGCTATGCGATCAACGTGATCCACCGCCGGAAGAAGTAATTCCACATTGGTATGATATTCATCCAATTATCGTCTCCCCTGCTGTTTATGCATTTGCCAAACAGCAGGGGATTTTCATTTCAGGCATTCCCAGCTACTTTATTCGGCTACAGTAATTACAGGGCGTCTTTATTAAAGTAAAGCTACAAACTGAGTACAATTAACCGCTCGTCGCATATTTCATCACGCTTATCGAGTAAGTGTCTTTCATAGATGAATATTGTTTCCAGTTCGTTACGCTAATGGGGTGTCTTTATTGGCTGAAGCCCTCTGGCGACAGAGGGCTTTCGCACGCTGGGAGGGAAAATGAGGAAAACTCACCCCGTCAACGCGCTCAAGAAGCTAGGCATAGGCCTCGCCTTTGGAGCTGCAACCATCATGTCCATGCCGACATCTGCGCTCGCCTGCACGCAGATATACATGGGCAAAAACTATACGGCCGACGGCAATACGTACTACGGCCGCGCCGAGGACTTTGGCAAGCGCTATCTTAAGCACTACGGCATCGAACCTGCCCACGAACCTGGCTTTAAGTACAGCTCGATTGAATCTGCTTTTGAATACACTTCGAACAAGCCTACCTATCGTTACAGCTATGTACGCGACCACCCCTCCAACTGGATGGGTCGCACCGACGCCTATTCCGAGGCCGGAATCAACGAGAAGGGCGTCTCCTGCTCTGCCACGCTAAGCACTTCCTATAACGAGGAGGCCGATGCAGCAGACCGCATCGATGAGAAAGTGGGTCTGGGCGAGTACAGTTACGGCAGCATCATCCTGGGCGAGAGCGCCACGGCCCGCGAGGGCGTCGAGCTTCTCGGCAGACTGATCGATGATCAAGGCGTCTGCACCAACGACCAGATCATCATCGCCGACAACAACGAGACCTGGCTGTTCGCCACACTTTCCGCCCATCAGTGGATCGCCATGAAGCTCGCTGACGACGTCGCGTCGCTCAACCCTAATATCGGGAGCCTCAACTACGATGTCGACCTTGATGACCCCGAGAACTGCCTACACTCCGAGGGCATCGAGTCCATGCCCGTGGAGAAGGGCTTCGCCAAATACTCCGCTGACGGCAAATTCGATGTCGCCCAAACGTATGGCGAAAGCCTCGCCGATTCCGGCGTAAACCAGTGGTCCCGCTATGTGCAAGGCCGCGATTATTTTGGTAGTCAGCTGACCGAAGGCACAGATTACGACATTATCACAGTAAAGAAGGATGGAAAACCTGACCAAAAGGGAGCCATGGTCAGCGAAATCCAGCCCCTGTTCTTCAGGCCTGGCAAGTCTGGCTGGAGCACCTTTGAGCTGATTCGTGCCTTTGGCAACCGCGGCGAGAACGTCCCTGGCCTCAACGCGAACACTGATGGTGTTTATTGCATCGGCAGCGAGCGCAACACCGAGATCAACCTCTTCCAGATTCGTCGCGGGTATGACCCCGAAGTCGCTACCATCCAGTGGGAAATGCTCTCCCGCGCCGCGTACTCCGTCGCCATCCCGTTGTACTCCGCTCTGATAACTGAGGTCAGCCCGTACTTCAGCGATCAGACCGTCTCCTTCGATCACTGCAACCAGACTGACGTCGTGTACAACGAGGAGCCCGAGAACTCAATCAACTACGTCCTCATGGACATCAGCTCGCTCTGCTTCGAGAACCCTGACACCCTTGGTGTCAGCGTCCGTGCCTACCTCGATGCGCTCCAGAACGAGCTTATCGAGCAGAACAAGGAAGTTGACGCCGCCATGCTGGCCGAGACGACCACCGAGGGCCGCACCGCCCTGGCCAACAAGGCCGGCAAGGCTGCTACCGAGAACACCTACAAGAAGTGCAAGGCACTGCTCCAGGAGATGCGCGCCTATCAGAAGGCCGAAAACTTCGACCAGCCCTTTACCCCAAGCGACCTGAACACCGAGACCAACGGCCTCAAGGTGTCCATCACCTACGCCAAGGATGCTCTTGCCACCGATCCGGTCACCCCGGATCAGCCCGGCACTCCTGAGCAGCCTGGCACTCCCGAGCAGCCCGCTAAGCCCGAGCAGCCCGCTAAGCCCGAGCAGCCGGCCGCCAAGCCTGAGAAGCCTGGCAAGTCCGACACCACGACCACGGTAACCACTAACAAGACGAACACCAAGGGCGGCCTGCCCACCACTGGCGATCGTTTTGATGGCCGCATGGTGGCCGCATTCGCCATCGCTGGCGTTGCCGTCATCTCCGCGGGCGGTTACTTCCTCTACCGTCGCAATAAGGAGTAACGTCCTAGCTGTGCGGGCGAGGCAGCAATGGCAGCCTCGCCCGCTCAGCCCGCTCTTTTGACCGGCGGGAAACCCGCCTGAAATCTTTTCAAAAAAGATTTCCCCGCACACACTTTGCTGTGTTATAGTGCAGCGCAACAGCAACTAGGTGCGACCGCGCCATGGCATCACGAAAGGAGCCACCGACATGAAGAACACGATGAAGTCTCTTAACAACTGGTGGTGGCGTGATGCGAATACGATCGGTCGACAGTGAGTCCCTCACGCCTGTTTTTGCGCTCTAGGTGATTGGAAGGCCTCCGGTTTCGACCGGGGGCCTTTTTCTATCTCGAGCCCGATCGCATTCGCATCACGCGCCTCCGCTTTTCTCTTGCACTCCCATTCCAAAAGGATTTTCACCATGTCTCAGAACACCACCGCCACCCAGCCCCGCACCGTCCAGACCGCCGACCGTGGCAAACTCGATGTCCGCGCCCTCGTCCTGCTTGCCATCCTGCTCGCCGCCGGCTTCATCCTCAACTTCACCGTCGGCAAGGCCATCTCGGGCATCTCGGGCGGCATGATCAGCCCCGAGTTCATCATCTCGGCCTTCTGCCTCACCATCCTGGTCGTTCGCCCCAACATCGGCCAGGCGCTCGTCATCGGCCTCATCTCGGCTGCCGTGATCCAGATCACCACCACTTCGCCGTTCGTCGATTTTGCCGCCGAGGGCATCGCCGCCATGCTCATGGCCGGCATCGTCAACGCCGCCGGCAAGAACGGTCAAATCAAGCCCGCCATCGCCATTGTCGCAACCTTCCTGACCACATTTGCCTCCGGCGTCATCTTCATGGTCATCAAGATGGCCATGCTCGGCGTGGTAGGCGAGCTCGCCGCCGCCATGCTGCCCGTCGTTGCCATGACCGCCGTCTTTAACGCCATTCTGGTCGGCGCCCTCTACCTGCCCATCCAGAAGGCCCTTAGGCTCAACTAACCCGCTCGGCTTTACGAGCCACCCCATCTTGGCGTTAATTCGTCGCTCGCGTACCCAAGTACGCTTCGCTCCTCTTTCGCGCCAACCTGGGGCCCCTCGTAAAGCCGTCTCCGTGCTTCACCACCAAAGACTGTCCCAAACAACGAGCTTTTGGGGACGTTCTTAAACGACTGGTCATTTAAGAACGTCCCCAATGACTATGAAAGGTATCCATGGAAACGATCATCAACGTCGACGATGTCTCGTTCTCCTATGGCACGCAGACCGAGCAGACGCTCAGCCACATTTCGCTCAGCGTGAACAAGGGAGATTTCATCGGCATCATCGGGCCCTCGGGCGCCGGCAAGTCCACGCTTGCCGCCTGCCTGTCAGGTGCCGTGCCCCACCACTACACCGGCACGTTCTTTGGGTCCGTCATGGTTGACGGCCACGACACCTGCGAGGTCTCGCTGACCGACGTGTCGCAAATCGTCGGCAGCGTGCTGCAGGATATCGACACGCAGATGGTCGCTTCGATCGTCGAGGACGAGATGCTCTTTGGCCTCGAGAACTTTGGCGTTCCCCACGACAAGATCGAGCAGCGCTTGAGCGAAACGCTCGAGACCGTCGGCATCAGCGACCAGCGTGACCGCGAGATCGCCACCCTCTCGGGCGGACAGAAGCAAAAGGTGGCCATCGCCGCCATCCTCGCCATGCGTCCGCGCGTCTTGGTTCTCGACGAGCCCACCGCGGCACTCGACCCCGCCAGCTCCACGCTGGTCTTCGAGACGCTGCGTGAGGCAAACCGCACACTTGGAATCACCATCGTCGTCGTTGAGCAAAAGGTCGCCCTACTCTCGGAGTACTGCAACCGCGTGCTCGTGCTCAACCATGGCGAAATCGCGCTGCAGGGCGAGCCACACGAGGTCTTCGCGCATACCGACGAGCTCCGTGCCATCGGCGTCGACTGCCCTCGCGTCACGCGTATCTTCAATAGCCTCGAGGCCGATGGCCTGGTAAGCGGTACCCCCTGCTTGGATGTCGATGAGGCCGAGCGCCTGATTTCGGGCATCGTCGACCCCGCACACGCGGCCATCGAAGCCCAAGCGCCTGCCGGTTCCCCGCATGCGCCGTCGTTGCGCCCTCATGCCAAGGACGCAGAACCCGTACTCACCTTCGACCATGTTGAGTTTGCCTATCCCAATGGCGGCGCCGCCGTACACGACCTTAGCCTGACGCTCTATCCCGGCGAGCTCGTGGGCATCGTCGGCCAGAACGGTGCCGGCAAGACCACGCTCACCAAGCTGCTCACGGGTCTGCTCAAGCCCGCCTCGGGCAGCGTGCGCGTCACGGGACTGGATACTGCAACCGTCCCCACGAGCCGCATTGCCCGCGAGGTCGCAACCCTCTTCCAAAACCCCGACCGCCAGATCTGCAAGGACACCGTGCTCGACGAGGTCGCCTTTGGCCTGGAGCTTGCCGGCATCGACCGTGCCGAGGCGCTGCGTCGCGCCCAGCTCGTCATCGACCGCTTTGGCTTGCCGGCCGACGAGGCGCCCTTCTCGCTCTCGCGCGGTCAGCGACAAATGGTGGCGCTTGCCTCCGTCGTAGTGGTTGAGCCCAAGATCGTCGTGCTCGACGAGCCCACGAGCGGCCTTGATTACCGCGAGTGCATGACCGTCATGGAAACGGTGCGCACCATGGCCGAGCGCGGTTGCGCCGTTATCATGGTCTGCCACGATATGGAAGTCGTCTCGGATTTTGCCGAGCGCATTGTGGTAATGGCCGACGGTCGCATCCTCGACCGCGGCCGCACGCACGAGCTATTCTCGAACATCGATCTCATGCGGCGTGCCTACGTGGAGCCTCCCCAGGTTATTGAGCTCTCGCGCCGTCTGGCATCTTCCGTCTCGACCGCTTTTGCGCAGGTGAGCGAGGTCTCCGATGTCGTTCGAATTACCAAGGAGATGGTCCACCGTGGTTAACGTCATCGACTACATGCCGGGTGACACGCTGCTGCATCGCCTGAACCCCGTCGTCAAACTGGGCCTCGCCGCCGCCATCATCGTCGGCATCTTCTTGTCCGACACCTACGTGGCGCTGCTGGGCTTTTTGGCGCTCACCCTTGCCCTGGGTGCCTATGCGGGCGTCGTCAACCGCCTGTTCTCGCTGCTCAAGTTGCTGATTCCGCTCGCGCTTATCATGCTGGTGCTCCAGCTGGCCTTTATGCGCGATGGCAACGTGGTGTGGAGCTTTATCACCGACACGGGCCTCATCACGGGATCGAAGGCCTGTCTGCGCCTGCTGGGTGTGGCGTTACCACTCATCCTCATGCTCACGGTGACCAAGCTCAACGACCTTGCCAACGCCTGCGTCGAGGTGCTGCACGTACCGTATCGCTATGCCTTCACCTTTACCACGGCGCTGCGCTTTGTGCCGGTGTTTGGTCAGGAGATGAACGCCATCATGGAGGCGCAGACCGCACGCGGCGTCGAGTACGACACCAAGAACCCCATCAAGAAGCTTAAGCTCATGCTGCCACTGTGCGTGCCGCTGCTCATCTCGAGCGTGGGCAAGACCGATGCCACAGCCTTGGCGGCAGAACAGCGCGGCTTCTATCTGCGTACGCGCGCCAGCTCGTACAAGCGCTACCCCATCAAGGGCCTGGACATCGCCGCGCTCATCGTCAGCATCGCCCTCATCGCCATCGGCTTCCTGTTCTAGTTCACCACCGACAGCAACCGTCCAACGCAAAAGGCCTCGGCTCGCACCAAACGAGCCGAGGCCTTTACTGTTTCACCAGATAAAACCTACCAAAATAAACCTGTCCCTTTTTGGCGGGTCGGAAGCTAGAGGCGGTAGGGGACGCCGCTGCGGATGATGGATTCGCGCACCAGGACATCCATGGCGTCGAGGGTGATCTCGGGCATCTCTCGGTACTTTTGCAGCACCGATAGCTCGGTGCAGGCCAGAATGACGCGGTCGCAGCCGCTACGGGCGAACTCCCACATCACGCGGTCGAACTTATCCATATCGGGCTCACGTCCGGCCTTCACATCATCGTAGATAAGCGACATCACATCGTTCTGACGTTTCTCGCTGGGATAGACGACCTCAACACCCGCAGCCTTACATTCGCGGCCGTAGACACCCGCGCCCACGGTTCCGTCGGTGCCCATGATGCCAATCTTGTGCACCGGCTCGGCCGGCATACTCAGGTTGGGGTCGAACTCGCACTCCCCCATCACCGCACCGGCCAGAGCATAGCGCACCGACTCACGCGGCATGTGGATAATCGGCACCTTCGTAAACGACTGGATCTGGTCGTAGAAGTAGTGCGACGTGTTGCAGGGAATGGCAATGTGCGCACAGCCCAGCGACTCGAGTGCCTGGGCACACTCTTTCATGGTCGCCAGCAGCTTGGCATGCTCGCCGGTCTTAATGGCCAACGTGCGGTCGGGCATGGTCGACTTGGAGAGCACCACCATGTCGATATGTTCCTGATCGCAGGCAGCAGCCGTATGACGCACCACCTGGTCGTAGTAATACGACGTGGCCTCGGCGCCCATGCCGCCGATAACTCCCAGCTTTTCCATCGCCGCCTCCTTGATGACGCTTGCGCAATTGCGCGTATCATACCCGCGCCCGCCCGATGCAAACCGGACGGGCGCCGCGCTCATCTACTTGTAATACGTCTTGAACAGCTTAAAGTGGCGCAGCTTGGTGTGCCACATGCGCAGCCAGCGGTTAAAGACAAAGTCGCCCTTCATAAACGAAGGGTCGGCGCCCTTGCCTTCCTTGTCCAGGCGATGCACCTTAGCGCGCAGCTCGGGATCCTTGACGTACTTGTCGACGACGCCCATGGGGACGACCATCCACAGGGCCTCGTCCTGAGCCGTCACAAACTCCGGCTCAAACGGACGGTTGAACACATACTCGTCCACCACATACTTGGCAACGTTAAAGCCGCTGTTGGTAACGTAGTAGTTGCTGCGGCCCTGGCGCGTGTTGAAATCGAAGAACTTAAACGAGCCGTCGCGCTCGTCGTACTTAACGTCAAAGTTGGAATAGCCCACAAAGTGAAGGTCCTCGAGCAACTTGCGCACGCCGCCCATGAGCTCGTCGTTGGGCTCGGTAATGATACAGGCATGGTTGCCGACACCGTGGGGCTGATGCTCCTCGAGCAGCACATGGCCCAGGCACATCATGCGCACCTTGCCGTTGCGGTCGGAATAGCTGGTGAGCACGCGCATGTACTCGTCGTTGCCGGGCACGCGATCCTGCAAGATCAGGTCGTCGGTGTAGCCGCTGGCATACGAATCGCGAATGACCTGTTCCAGCTCGGCGCGGTCGGCAATCTCATAGGCCTTCTTCTGGCCCTCGAACTCATGCTGCCACCACATGATGCCGTCAGAAGGCTTCAGAATCATCGGGTAAGGAAAATCGATCTGGTCGAGCACTTCGGCAGGCGCCTCACCCTGGGCATTAAGCATCGCCTTGGTAAAGGTAAACGTGTGCGGATAGGGCACGCCATGCTTCTCGCACAGCTCGTAGAAGATCTCCTTCTTCTGGCACTGCTCGAGCATGCTGTAGGGCGCGTAGGGAGCGACGATGTTATCCGCCAGCTCATGAGCATCTTTGGCTTGAGCCACGAGAGCGACATAGTTGTCGCCACAACCCACAAGGACAATCGTCTTGTCGGCATGCGCTTGGGCAATGCCGTTGACGGTTTTGAGCATCACGGGCATGGTGTCGATATCCACGTTGGGCGTGTAGTCGATAATCTGGCTGCGGTACGCGGGACCCGTCTGATACTTGCCAAAGACCAGACTCTTGACCTGGTACTCCTCGTAGAAGGCGCGCGCCACCGAATAGGCGTTGATGTCGCCACCAAGCAGCACGGGAATGAACTCGCGCTCTGTAAATTGCAATGCCATGGAAACTTCCTATCATGAACTGCCCACACAACGGGCGGTCTTTGCGCAACTGATTTATTCTAGCGTGCCAAGCCGCCGGCGCCCAAAGCTCCACCGTATCTATGGCAATCGACGTAATCGTCCAGCACGAAGGCCAGCACGAAGACGGCGCTCACCGTTGTATGACAATGGGCAATGAACCTACCATTGTTGTAGGATTCAGCGTATTGACATCCTCAAACGAAAGGCGCACACGTGCCCCAAGACCATCCGACCGATAATCCCATCCTCAATGCCGCGAAGCGCGAGCTGGCGGAACGTGCGAAAGCGACCGCTCCCCTGTGCATGGCAAACGACGCCTACAACGGACCCGCCCGCATCGTCTCGATCAACACGTCGGCGCACAAGGGCACGCGCAAGTCGCCCGTCGCCGATGGACACGACACCGTTATAGAGCAATTTGGCCTCGCCACCGATGCGCACGCCGGGCATTGGCACCGCCAGGTCTCTTTTTTAGCCGCGGAGTCCATCCAGACGGCGCAGGCACGCGGGCTCGACGTACACGAGGGTGACTTTGGAGAGAACTTCACCACGCAAGGCATCAATCTACTCTCGCTCCCCCTGGGAACGCAGCTCAAGATTGGCAACGATGTCCTGGTCGAAATCAGTCAGATCGGTAAGGTCTGCCACACCCGCTGTGCCATCTACTATCTCGCCGGCGACTGCATCTTTCCCCACGAGGGCGTTTTCGGCGTGGTACTAAAGGGCGGAGAGGTCTACGCCGGCGACGATATCCAGGTAATCAAACTCGGCGACGGCACCTGTTCGTTCACCCCCGCCGAGGCCCTCGAAGAGATTGAGCAGGCTCGCCAGAAGGGCACGCTGTAGTTATAAAACCCCACGTTGAGATGGCTTTTACAGCCCAAAACTCCTCTCAAACAGGGCTCTGTAACGTTAAAGTTGAACTCTATGGTTTCTCAACAATTCATCATAACTGCAGGTCAAAGCCAAAGCCTCAAGTTCAACTTGACCCTTTGGGACCTTTAAGGTTCAAGTTGAGGTCGAAAGCAGTAGTAGAATACCGTTCGAACCATAACCTACGATTGATTGCAGAGGGACTGGATGCAGCATTCGAATCATCGCACCGCAGCGCTCATTGCGTCGAAGCCGGCTCGTATCATCACGAGCGCCGCGCTCGCCGTTGCGCTGACGGCCACGCCGATGCTCTCCCCCGTTGCGGCGTATGCCGCCTCGCAGGCAACGCAGGACCAGCTTTCCGCAGCCCAGCAGAAGATCGAAGCCGCCACGAGCGCCTACAACGACGCCCGCACCAAACTCGATGACCTGCAAAAGCAGATTGACTCTAATGAGGCAAGCATCGAGGAAATCGAGGCCAAGCTTCCCGAGCAGCAGGCCAAGGCAAGCTCCGCCATGCGCGATCTGTACAAGTATCAGAAGGGCACCAATCCCATCGTGAGCTTCCTGGTCAACGCACAGAGCCTGGGTGAGTTCATCACGACCTGCAAATACACCAACCAGATCACGAGCTCGAGCGTCGACGAGATCGAACAGCTCAATAACATGCAAACCGAACTCGAGCAGAACAAGGCTGAGCTCCAGCAGGCCAAGTCTCAGCTTGAGGCAGAGCAGAAAAACGCCGAGGATGCGCTGGCACAGGCCCAGCAGCTCCGCAGCGAGGCACAGGCAAAAGCCGAGCAGGAAAATGCCGCCGAGCTTGCCAAGCTTGAGGCCGATAAGGCCGCTGCCGCCGAGAAGCTCTCGGGCGAGGGCGTAAGCGGCAGCAATTCCAGCAGCCAGGCCACCAACACCAACACCACCATCGACACCACGGTGAACAGCTCCAATACTGGTAGCTCCGATTACGATTCGTTCATTAATGAGTGGACAGGCCGCATCGACAATTATCTCGCCGGCTCTCCCATGGCAGGCCAGGGCTATAACTTTGCCGTCGCCGCTTGGAATACCGGTGTCGACCCCCGTTGGTCCCCCGCCATCGCCTGCATCGAGAGCACCAAGGGTGCTTATTGCGCCAATTCTTACAACGCCTGGGGCTGGAGTGCCCGCGGCGGCGGTTGGCGCAGCTTTGGCAGCTGGAGCGAGGGCATCTCCGCCCACGTTGCCTATCTGGGCGCCAACTACGGCTCCACCCTTACCCCGGCTGCGGCCAAAAAGTACTGCCCGCCCACGTGGCAGGACTGGTACAACAAAGTCGCCGCTCAAATGAACCGCATCTAAGTGCAACTGCAAGGGGCCCCAACGGGGCCCCTTTCTTTTAGGTAGCGGAGGTATCGACGACGCCGGTCGCATTGGCAACCGCGACTATGACGATCATGCATAGGAGCAGCACACCCAATGCCTTGAGCCAGAGTTTCGCGAGTTTCTTGCCGCGATAGCTGTCGAGCAGCGCGAATCGCCGACGAAGACGGCGCTTATCGAGCAGCGCAAAATGCATAAGCACCATAAGGCCATCGACAAAGAAAAAATACTCGATTATGAGAAGCCACGTCGGGTAGCTTTGGTTTGCTCCGGTGGGATGAAAGACGGCAAAGTGACTTCCGGCAAAGAACACAAGCAGCGAGAAGCAGACGAGCGTATTCCAAATGCGCCCCAGAGACTCCGGAACGCGAGAGAGCAGACCGCATGCAGCGGAGGCGGCAGGGCCAGGAGGCCCTGCGGGGTTCTGGAGCCCTTGGGGCGTCAACACCGTCTCCGAGGCCGAAGTACGGACAGGCGCAGGCGCAGAAGGCCGCACGGGGCGACTCAGATCGTATGCCGCGCGCGTCGCCCGTCCCAACGCTTCCGCGCTCGCAAAACGCTTGGCCGGGTCGAGCGCCATCGACATGCAGACGGCATCGGCAAGTGAAGTGGGAATGCCGCGCGCCTCGCATTGCTCGCGCATGTCGAGCCCTGGCTTAGGGTCGACTCCCGTCAAGCAGAAGAACAACAGGGCGCCAAGTGCGTAGACGTCGCTTCGCACGCTCGTCTGCCCAAACCCATACTGCTCGGGCGGCGCATAGGGCCGTGTCCCAAACTTGACGGTGTCGGCATCGGCGCCATCGCGCCATACGCGCGCGATCCCCAAGTCGATAATCACCAGCGATGAAAATGTCAGGCCGTCATTAGGCGTATAGTTGGCACCTGTCACGATGATATTCGACGGCTTGAGGTCGCGATGGATCTCCGGCGCCGACGTCTCCCCCGCCATTGCAAAACCGGCATGGAGCTCACCCACGGCGTCGCAAAGGGCAGGATACAATTCACGCGCATAATCGGGGGTGGCTCCCAGACGGTCCACCAGCGCCCCGAGTGTCTCCCCTTCGATGTATTCCATAACCACGTTGAGCTCGTCGCCCACACGACGACAATCGACGATTCTGGGCAGGTGCTCAAAACGCCTGCCTGCCCGCTGAGCGGCAAACAGACGCTCGTATGCCCCGCCGATTTGAGCCGAAGCATCGATGCGTTTACGGACAAAGGGGCCGAGCGAACCACCGCCGGTTCCTTCAAAGTACACGAGCTCGGTTGCTTCAACGGACGAGCGCTTAAGTACACGCTCCACGCGATAGCTGTCGTCGCGATCGAGCGACGCCAGGTGCTCGGCAAGCGCTGCGGTCAGCTCGTCATCGGAATATGTTGGGCTCTGAGTATCCATAGCCTCCATCATAGCGCAGGGCGCAGACACCCCATGGCATCCGCGCCCCGTTCGTTTGCATCGTTGTTCGACAGCTCTACCGGCTCAGATATCAGCCGCTAACTCACCGTCTCCTCGCCAAAGCGATACAGTTCCTCGTTGACCTTTTGGAGACTGCACCCGCGATCGATGCAAAAGATGATAATCGCATCGCGGCGGTCCTTGCAGTTAAGGACGCTTACCCCGGCAGCCGTCAGCGCACGGTTGGTCTCTTTGAGCGTCAGCGCCATCGCAAAGGCAATCTGCAGCACCTTATTGCGACTCGGATGACGCGCACCGGTAAAGATCTGATAGCCAAAGGTCTCATTGAGATCAGCCATACGGACCACGCGCGAGCGCTCCAAGCCCTTTTCCTGCAGTAGCTGCTTCAGGTAGTCCGAAAGCGACGGGGCGGCAAAGTCGTGCTCCCTGATATAGCCATCGATGTTCGGCGCATCGAGAAGCTCATTGAGCAACTCCTCGGTCAGCTTTTTATCGGACATACGACTTCACCTCCCCCAGTGCATGCAACATGCTAGAAACCGCTTACGTCCGAACGCTCCCAGCTAGCAACCTGGTCGGGAGACACCGTACCCAGCGCCTCGAACTTCCAGGAGCCGCCCGCCTTCAGATGATTGGTGTTTGCAAGAGCCGTTCCAACCTGGTTGCCATCGGCATCATACAGAACATATTCAATCTGAATGTAGCTCTTTTCCTTGTCCGTGTTATTGGTCAGGGTGCCCGTGATCTTATAGGTAAACTGATTGGAAGTATCTTCAGCCTCGTCAGCAATGGTATACGGTTCTTGCGGTTCTTTTTGCTCCTCAGCCTGCCGTGTCGTCTCGGCAGGTTTTGCCGAATCGCTCGCAGACGAATCGGTTGAGTTGCCGCCCATAGAGCCCACGGCACCGACAATAACCAGCACCACGATGATGCCTAGGACAATCTTACCGATTGGCTTCTTTCCCTCTTTTGCCATTATTCATCCTTCCTACGATCCGGCTACCGTGCCGGTACACAGCACATCGTAGGAAGGATTGAACTTGAATTCATTAGCTGAGAGCTAAGGCTGCGGTAAACGACCAATGCAGTTATCCAAACGCCGAGCAAACGCACTGCGCGCGACCGTCTGCTGGCAGTGCATCAACCCACCGTGACGGATTCCCCGGTAAAGACACTGATCATCAACAGGACAAAGAAAACAAGGTAGCTGGCACTCAGCAGATACGCAATGATCAGAAAGACGACCCAGCCGACATTGGTTTTACCGTCGGCACGGCGTTGCTCGCGATTACGGCAAAGCCAAATCGTCACGCCAATGGCAGTGATAAACAGCACGAGCGCCGCCGCGGCAAGCCCGGCAAGCGCAAACATCACGCCAATGCTCACAGCAATAACCGGAAGCAGCAGCAAACCGCACCCGCATCCACCCGGACTATATACGGCAGACTGTCGGCGTCGCCTCATCGCCGCGCCACCCCCATCATCTTTGAGCACTACAGTGCGATAGCCTGCTGAACAGGAACGATCTTGTCGAGTTCCGGTTCGATCCGCCTTTTCTCGGCCTCAAGGTCAAACGCCACCTGAGCGCGCAGCCAATAACCATCCGTCAGGCCAAAATAACGGCAAAGACGGAGGTCGGTGTCGGCCGTCACGCGACGTTTTCCCAAGACAATCTGCCCGATACGCTGAGCCGGAATCCCAGTGTCTTTCGCAAGGCGATATTGAGAAATGCCCATGGGAACAAGAAACTCCTCTTTGAGAAGCTCACCAGGAGTCACCGGCGACAGCAAATCGGCCGAAGTCTCATCACTTGTGATAATCGACGATTTCGACATTCCAAGCCATCTCCTGTCTCCACTCAAAACAGACCCGATAGCGCTCGTTAACACGGATGCTATATTGACCGGCACGATCGCCCTTCAAAGCTTCCAGGCGGTTGCCCGGTGGAACGCGAAGATCATCAAGCGAAGCACAAACCTGCAGTTGGCGAATCTTCCTCAACGCAACACGCTCAAAGGGCACGAACCTCCTGACCCGCACACCCATGGCAAAGCGTTCGGTATCCTCATCTTTATACGATGCAATCATAGTATCGCCTTACGTTAGTAACGTCAAACGTTTCTATAGACTTACATCTCTATTATATCGTACGTTTGTTCGTGTTTTCTAGAACAAATAGTCCTTTGCGCCTTAGTCAAGCAAAAGCAATCGTTTGTAGACATCGAGGCCTTTGAGAAGAATCTCCTCGTCAAAGAGCATGGTATCGGTATGCAGAGCGCTCATCGCATAGGCTGGGCAGTCATCAGCGTCGATCGGGTTTTCTTGTCCTTCTGGCACGCCCGTGCCCAGCAAGAAGAACACGCCCGGCAGATGGCGCTGATAGAAAGCAAAGTCCTCGGCAATTAACAGCGGCTCGTCCACAAGTTGCAGCTCGGGCAAGGCAGGCGCAATGTGGGCAAACAACTCGGGGTCGTTATCGACTGGCGGATAGCCCTCGGCAAAGTCGAGATCGTACGTACAGCCCGTTGCGGTGCACGCCTCGTCGAGCGCACGGCGTACGCCCTCGCGCGCACGGTCGAACATGGCGTCCGTAAACACACGCAAGCTACCGGCAACATGGGCCTCCCCCGCCACCGCATTGCAGACGGTGCCGGCCTGCAGCAGGCCAAACTTACCGATGCAGGGCTCATCGGCACCCAGCTCGTCCATCAGCTCGCGCTCGGCAACCAGGAACTTTGCCGCCGCCAGCGCTGCGTCATGTGATTCCTCGACTGGAACGCCGTAGGTCTTGGCGATATGGATGCTCGTGCCATGGATATGAATGTGCGTCTCGCTCGAGCGCGCCAGCAGCGGACCGGGACAGCTCGCCAGCGTACCGGCAGGAAGATCGGGCCACACGTGAAAGCCAAAGATGCGGTCGACCCCGTAGCGCTCGAACACGCCGCTCTCGCATACCGTCTTAGCGCCACCGGTTGTTTCCTCGGCCGGCTGGAACACAAAAAGCACGTTGCGCTTAATAACGCCCGGCTGCTCACGAATCGTACGGTCGACAAAAGTTGCCGCCGCGAGGGCCATAGCCATGTGCCCGTCGTGGCCGCACGCGTGCATCTTGCCGGGATGCGTCGAGGCAAAAGCGGCGCCCGTCGTCTCCGCAATAGGTAACGCATCCATATCGGCACGAATCGCCGTGGCATGCGAGGCACCCGTGCCAGCGTCGAAGAAAGCGCACACGCAACTAGGGCACGGATGGATCACCTCGCAGGCAAGCGGAGCGAGCACGCCCTCGATATAGGCGATAGTTTGCGGAAGATCGAAGTCGAGCTCCGGAATGCGATGCAGGTCGCGACGATAGCGACGGAGTTCTTGGAGCTCGGTCATGGGGATTCCTTTCATGGGGCAACTCAGTTGTCACCTATTGTGACGCAGGATTGTGGCGCCCTCGTTTCTAGCATGATGCTGCATTTTTTAAACGTTATATACGAATACTCTTGTTTGGTAAAGTGCAACGTGGTAGGGTCTTTACCACTTGATAGAGGCGCGGGCACGAAGAGCCGCGGGCGAGTCGGCAGACTTTGACCCCGCGGGGAGGCGAAACCCGCCGAACTGGGTTTTTCGGGCACGAACAGCCTGGTGGGCCTGCGGGAAACACTCGCAGGACTGTCTGCAGCAATGCGGGAGCGCTATCCGGACATTGGGTCCACGCTATGCGGATTCGATGCGCAGATGGCGCCGTCTGGATAGCGAGGTTTACGGGACATGGCATTGACCCCCAACGAGGCATATGCGGCCAAGCAGCCGTTTGTGGACAAGGAGACACTCGAGCATATCGTCGAGCAGTTCCCCACGCCGTTTCATCTATACGACGAGGCGGGTATCCGCCGCAACATGCAAGAAGTGCGCGACGCCTTTGCGTGGAACCCGGGGTTTAAGGAGTACTTTGCCGTCAAGGCCAACCCCAACCCGGCCCTTATCTCAATTCTCAACGAATACGGCTGCGGCTGCGATTGCTCGAGCTATACCGAGCTCATGATCGCCCGCTCGCTGGGCATCACCGGCCATGACATCATGTTCTCGTCCAACGACACGCCGGCGGCAGACTTTGAGCTTGCCGACAAGCTGGGCGCCATCGTCAACTTCGACGATATCAGCCACATTGAGTTTTACGAGCGCGTCGCGGGACCCATCCCCAAGACGGTGAGCTGCCGTTTTAACCCGGGCGGCCTGTTCCAGCTTTCCAACGGCATTATGGACAACCCGGGCGATTCCAAGTACGGCATGACCACCGAGCAGCTCTTTGATGCCTTCCGCATGCTCAAGGCCAAGGGCGCCGAGGACTTTGGCATCCATGCCTTCCTTGCCAGCAACACCGTCACCAACGATTACTACCCCAAGCTCGCGCGAATCCTCTTTGAACTTGCCGTGCGCCTGGAGCGCGAGACCGGTGCACATGTCGCCTTTATCAATCTGTCCGGCGGTGTGGGTATCCCCTACCTGCCCGAGCAGCAGGCCAATGACATCCACGCCATCGGCGAGGGTGTACACGCGGCCTACGACGAGATCCTGGTTCCCGCCGGCATGGGCGATGTGGCGATCTGCACCGAGATGGGCCGCTTTATGATGGGCCCCTACGGGTGCCTGGTCACCAAGGCCATTCACGAAAAGCGGATCTACAAAGACTATATCGGCGTGGACGCAAGTGCCGTCGACCTCATTCGTCCTGCCATGTATGGCGCTTACCACCACGTTACAGTGATGGGCCAGCCGGGTGGCCCCGACAAGTCCGCAGCTCCCGTCACGAACACGTACGATATCACGGGCAACCTGTGCGAAAACAACGACAAGTTCGCCATCGACCGCGAGCTGCCGCATATCGACATGGGTGACCTGCTTGTAATCCACGATACCGGTGCGCATGGCTACTCCATGGGCTACAACTACAACGGACGTCTGCGCTCCGCCGAGGTCCTGCTGCGCCCCGATGGCGCGGCCGACCTCATCCGCCGCGCCGAGCGCCCGGGCGATTACTTTTCCACGCTCGACGTGCTGCCGTGCGGCCGAGAGCTGCTGGCCAAGTCGCGCGCCGAAAGCGCCCGCCGTCGCGCCCAAGACGAGCGCCTGGCAGTCGCAGCTCAATGGAACAAACGCATCCAGATCGCGGAGGCGAAGGAGAAGAACATGGACATCCGCAATCTCGAGGGCTCAATCGTCGCCCTGGTTACGCCGTTTAAAAAGGACGGCAGTGTCGACTTTGACGCGCTCGAGCGCCTTATCGATTTCCACTTGCAAAATGGCACCGACGCCATTCTCACCCTGGGCACCACCGGCGAGAGCGCCACGATGACCGATGACGAGGACAACTCCGTCGTCGCCGCCGTGGTCAAGCATGTTGCAGGACGCGTCCCCGTCATCGCCGGCTCAGGCTCCAACTCCACGCAGACCATGCTCACCAAGTCGCTTACTTACCAGGGCTTGGGAGCCGACGGCCTGCTGCTCATTACCCCCTACTACAACAAGTCCAACGAAGAGGGTATCTATCAGCACTTTAAGACCGTCGCCGATGCCGTTGACATCCCCTGCATCCTGTACAACATCCCCGGCCGCTGCGGCTGCGGTATCAGCGAGCGCAACGTAGAACGCCTAGCCGCGCACCCCAACATCATGGGCATCAAGGAGGCCTCGGGCAACGTCGCCTACGCGGCCAAGATCGCCCACCTGCTGTCCGACGATTTCCGCATGTACTCGGGCGAGGATGCACTCACAGTGCCGCTCATGAGCCTGGGCGCTTCGGGCACCATCAGCGTGTGGGCCGACGTGCAGCCGCAGCTTGTACACGACATGTGCCGCGCTTATCTGGACGGCGACGTAGCGCGCGCCCGCGATATCCAGGTTGCCGGCCAGCCGCTCATCAACGCCCTCTTTAGCGAGGTCAACCCCATCCCCGTCAAGGAAGCGCTCGCCCAGATGGGCATGATCGAGGCAAACTACCGTATGCCGCTGTGCCCCATGGCAGACGACACGCGAGCCGCACTTACCGATGCTCTGAAGGGAGCTGGTCTACTTGATTAAGACCGTCATTATGGGAACGGGCCGCATGGGCTCGCTCATCCGCACTACCGCCGAAGGCATTGTCGACGCCGCCGGGCAGCCCGTTTTTGATATCGTGGCCCAGATTGGCTTCGATTTGAGCGAGCTCGAGAACGCACCGGCTGCCGACGTCATCATCGACTTCTCGAACGTCGCGACCTTCGACGCCGTCGTCGCCTATGTCGAGCGCACGGGCGCGGCGTTGGTCTCAGGCACCACAGGCTACACCCCCGAGCAGATGGACCGCCTGCGTGAGCTGGGCCAGAACACCCGCGTTATGCACTCGGGCAATTACTCCATCGGTATCGCAGCCCTGCGCCATCTGGTGGCGCAGGCTACACGCGAGCTGCCCGGCTTTGACTGCGAAATCGTCGAGACGCACCACAACCAAAAGGTCGACGCCCCCAGCGGCACTGCCAAGCTGCTGCTCGACGCCGTCGTCGAAGCTGAACCCGAGGCAGGCTACCACCCCGTCTATGGCCGCGAGGGCATGTGCGGAGCACGCGATCCCAAGGAAATCGGTATGCACTCGCTGCGCGGCGGCACCGTCGCCGGCGTGCACGAGGTGAGCTTCTTTGGCCAGGACGAGGAGGTCACGCTCACCCACCGCGCCACGAGCCGTCAGATCTTTGTCAACGGCGCCTTGGCAGCCGCGCAGAAGCTCGTCACCCGCGAACCCGGCTTCTATACGTTCGACAAGGTCATGTTTGCCTAACCAGGTATCAACCGAATCCACCCAAAGGAGAGATAGCAAATGAGCAACGCAGCCGAGATGGATGCACAGGAGATTATCAACTACATCGCCACCGCGCCCAAAAAGACGCCCGTCAAGCTGTACGTGCGCGAGAAGCCGGGCATGAAGGTTGCCTGGGGCGACGCACATGTCTACGGCGGCCGTCGCGGCAAGACCGTCTTTGGCGACTGGGACGAGCTCAAGACCATCCTGGACGCCAATGCCGATTCCATCGATTACTACGACGTTGAAAACGATTGCCGCAACTCCGCCGTGCCCATGCTCGACCTTAAGGGCATCAACGCCCGCATCGAGCCGGGCGCGATCATCCGCGACCGCGTCGAGATTGGCGACCGTGCCGTCATCATGATGGGCGCCATCATCAACATCGGCTCCGTTATCGGCGAGGGTTCCATGATCGATATGGGCGCCGTGCTGGGCGGTCGCGCCACCGTGGGCAAGAACTGCCACATCGGCGCCGGCACCGTGCTGGCAGGCGTTGTGGAGCCCGCCAGCGCCACGCCCGTCATCGTCGAGGACGATGTCATGATCGGCGCCAACGCCGTGGTCTTGGAGGGCGTGCGCGTGGGCAAGGGCGCTGTCGTGGCTGCCGGTGCCGTGTGCGTCGAGGACGTCCCCGCCGGCGCCGTCGTGGCCGGCATTCCCGCCCGCGTCATCAAGATGCGCGACGAGAAGACCGACAGCAAGACCGGCCTGGAAGAGGGCCTGCGCCAGCTGTAGAAGTTACGCGGTTTTACCAAACCGCGTAACGGCTCGACGCTGCAAACGCCCCTAAGCGGCAATCTGACGTTCAATCGTCGGGCATGACCAGAAGGTCGATGCCCTCCTCTTTCACGTCACCTTGCTCGCTCTGGGTCGTTTTCGCTGACGTATGCTCGACCTGCAACGTAATTCAGCCCCAAGTAAAAAGGCCGAAGCCCTCATCCGGGGCTTCGGCCTTTATTTTTGCAGCGTCCAAGCGCAGTTTATCGATTCTCAATTGACCCGATATTCTTGAGCTCGATGGAGATGAGGCCGTTGGGCTCATTGACGAACTCGATGTACTCGGAGTTCGAACCCATCTCGGCCGGGAAGCTGATCTCGATGCCCGTGTCGGTACGGATCTTGTGATTGCGCACGGCCGCGCGCTCAACTTGCTTGCGCTCCACGGGAACGCGCTCAGGCACCTTCTCCTCAGTCAGTGCCGCGCGCACGCTCTCCTTGATAACTGGTTCGTCCTCAAAGACCTCATCGACGATATCCCAAGGCGGCAGCTCCTCGTCATCCTCGACTTTCTCGGCAACGGCAGCCTTAACCTTGGCGAGCGCCACGGCCGTGTTGGCACCGTGCTCCTCGGCGACTTCCTCGACCACACGCGTCACGGTGTCGATGACCTCCTTGCCCGATACCCCCGTGTCGCACTGCAGCAGGCCATCGGGAATGAGCATGCGATCCTCGCCGGCAATCTTGCGCTTCTTATCCACATAGCCGATCTCCATGGTGCTTGCACGCACGATTGCATAGCTCGGCACCTTTTGCGAGGGATTCGGCAGAATGGCGTAGTGGCGCGCAATGTCGTTGCGCACCTCGCCCTCTTCGCGACCCACCTCGTGCATAAAAGCCTGCTTGGAGCCCAGCAGCATCACGGCAAACCAGCGGGCATCCTCATCGTCATCAAAGTCCGCCACAAGCACGTCAGTGGACTCGGCTTTCTCGGCCTTGGTAAGTTCGGAAGAGATGAACTCCGCAATCTGCTGAGACAGATCCACGAACTCACGCTCACCAAAGAAATAGCCCTTGAGCTCGCCGCCGAATGCGGAGTTCTCGGCAAACGTGGCACGCTTGTTATCAGCCGAGGTACGAGCGCGCCGCAGGTGCGTGGTTACGAAATTACGCACGGTGCGGCTCTCGATATCGAGCTCGCGCTGGCTCATAACGTTGACGGCAGAGTCAAAGTCCAGGATATGCAGAATCGCGTGATTGATTTTCATATACGGCATTCCGTTCTAGATCGATTTCGGCACGAACCAGTATAGCGGTCGATCCCGCCCCAGGCGCATCGAAGATTGGTGCATCGGGGACAGGTTGCTTTGCACCAATGGTTAGCGCAGGAGCTCGGACTGCCAAGCCTCGAGCTGTTCTGCCAAGCTCTTGCCGGCAGCGGGCATGTCGATCTGGGGACGTTTGGGCAGAAGCGCACACTTAAGAATCGCAACGATAGTCTGCGAGACAAAGCGTCGCGTATCCTTGTCAAAGCCTTGCGCAGCCTGGAGCATCACGGGCAGGCTCTCGCGCAGATTCCCAGCGATATCCGCAAACCGCTCAGCACCCGTAGCCTCAAGCACGGAGAACAACGCATCTACAAAACGCTCGCGCTCGCTAGGCGACACCGCAAGCAGCATCTCGCGAATGGAGCCATCAACGTATCGAGCACCGGCGGACAGGCGCTCACAGTACACGAAGTCGCGACCATCAACCACCCAGCTAAAGGGATTATGCTGAAGCAGGCTGAACTCGGTGCTCTCAACGATGGCATAGTCCTCCTGTGTCTCGAACATCATGCCAAAGATCGACGACCGAGGTAGCGTCTTGTCGATTCGACCGGATAGATCGGCGAAGGCGTTGCCGCTCAGAAACTCCTCGACGAAGCCCGGACCATCATGGGAATACGCCCGTTCGATTCGCTCACGGGCGACATCGGGGCACATCGCCGCACCGTACACCGCAAGGTTTCCACCCTTGGAATGACCTCCGCACAAAAGCGGCCCGTCAATCGCATCCGCCGCCTCGTCTACATAACGCGCCGCGGATTCCTGGGCCGGCACAGGACACCGGAACGCCATGTTAAAGTCCTCTTTCCAGCCCACAATCGTGCTGTCGGTCCCCCGGAAGGCAAGATAGCTAAACCCCGCCGGAAATCGGAACGTCATGGCCGCAAACTGCTCCGTTGTCTCGGCATCACT
This sequence comes from uncultured Collinsella sp., assembly GCA_900542305.1. Lineage (GTDB taxonomy): Bacteria > Actinomycetota > Coriobacteriia > Coriobacteriales > Coriobacteriaceae > Collinsella. The sequence continues at coordinate 67,367 of UQMU01000007.1, forward strand.
CACGCTACGATAGCCGCAAACACGAACGCCACGGTAGCGAGGGCTTGCTGCCACAGCCTCCAACAGGGCACGGCTCCCCTCCGGATCCCACAGGTCGCCAATCATGTCTTGGTAGCACTCGGCGCGCAGCAGCTCGCGTACGTCTAGGCCCTGCCAGTTCGTCAGCTCCGCCATATCACCCGGCAAACGCAAATAGGACAACCACGCAAAGACCAGGCTATCCACCGCGCAGAACGGCCGTTCCTCAAACGGATCAAACGCCGTCTGGGCATAGGTCAAAAAATTAGGCGAATCCGACATGGCCCTCCCATCAACTATGGTGCATTGGGGTGGTGCAAAGTAACCTGACCCCCTCGCACCAAAAAGACGCCCGGACCGTGTGGCCCGGACGCCTTTCATTGTAGCCTGTTGCCCAAACGAGCCGAATTTAGCAGGAGAAGTCGACGCTGTCGATGATGTCCTTGAGGGCCTTGGCGGAGGCGGTGAGCTCATGCTGCTCGTCATCGTTCAGCGGCACGGGGACGCGGCAGACGACGCCGTCGCGGCCAACGACCGTCGGCATGGAGATAGCCAGATCGGACAGGCCATACTCGCCCACCATGAGCGAGGAAACGGGCAGAACGGTCTGCTCATCGCGCATGACAGCGGTGCAGATGCGCTTGACGGCCATGGCGACGCCGTAGTAGGTGGCGTGCTTCTTCTCGATGATGGTGTAGGCGGAGTTCTTGACGTCCTCGGCGATACGCTTCTCGGCAGCCTCGTGCTCCAGATGACCGTGAAGCTCGCAGAAGGTGTTCAGCGGAACGCCAGCAACCTGAGCGCTGGACCAAGCGACAAACTCGGAGTCGCCGTGCTCGCCCATGACATAGGCCTGGACATCGCGCGGGTCAACCTCGACGTGGGCACCAAGCATCTGCTGCAGACGGCCAGTGTCGAGCACGGTGCCGGAGCCGATGACATGGCCCTCGGGCAGGCCGGACATCTTGATGGCAGCATAGGTCAGAACATCAACCGGGTTGGAGACGATTAGCAGAATGCCGTCGAAGCCGGACTTCTTAATCTCGGGGATAATGGACTTAAAGATGTTAACGTTCTTGTTGACCAGGTCCAGGCGGGTCTCACCGGGCTTCTGGGCAGCGCCAGCGGTGACGACGATCATGGCGGCGTCGGCGACATCGGAATAATCGCCGGCGTAGATCTTCATCGGCTCGGCAAACGTCATGCCGTGCGCGATATCCAGAGCCTCACCCTCGGCGCGGTTCTTGTCCACGTCGATGAGGACCATCTCGGAGAACAGACCGCTCTGCATCAGAGCGAACGCCGAAGACGAACCGACGAAGCCGCAGCCGACAATAGCGACCTTCTTCTCGTTAACCATTAGAAACTCCCATCTCTCTCCACAAACAAGCCGCCCGGGAACGACCCGAGCGGCTTGCCGTAATCCCAATACATCCAATCGGGACTTTGATTATGCTCCTATTCGCAGCCAAAAATCGACCGTTTACCGAAATTGTTTGCAGAATTCGTAAAATAACTGCACGAAATCGGTTTCGAGCTATTGACGAGTCGAAATAGGTTTCTAATACAGGCCCGCCTCGCGAATGGCCTCGACAGCCAAAGCGATCTGATCGGGCGGCAGGACCAGCGCCATGCGCACGTGCCCCTCGCCCGAAGGGCCAAAGCTCGCGCCCGGCGTCACCACAACGCCGGCCTTCTCCATGAGCTCCTCGCAAAACGCCATGGAATCGGTGCGACCACCGGGAAGCTTGGCCCACACAAACATAGAGCCATGCGCGTTGGGACGCTCCCAGCCCAGGCCCTCAAGACCGTCGCACAGGGCATCGCGGCGTTCCTGGTACTTCAGACGCTGCGCCTCGACCTCATCGCGCGGACCGTTCAGGCACGCGATGGCGGCCTTCTGAATCGGGAAGAACATACCAAAGTCGATCTGGCCGCGCAGCTTGGCAAAGGCAGAGACCACATCCTCGCGACCGACCAAAAAGCCGATGCGGGCACCGGTGACGTTAAACGACTTGGAGAGCGAGAAGAACTCAACGCCCACCTCGAGCGCGCCGGGATACTGCAAGAAGCTGCCGCCGGGCTCGCCGTCAAACACGATGTCGGAGTACGCGTTATCATGGACGATCAACAGATCATGCTCGCGGGCAAAGGCGATAATCTCCTCGTAGACCTCGGGCGTGCCCACCGAGCCGACCGGGTTCGCGGGCAGCGACACGATCATGTACTTGGCACGATCGGCAACCTCGGGATCGATACCCGCCACATAGGGCAGGTAATTGTGCTCGGCAATCAGCGGATAGTATTCAAGCTTGGCATCGGCGATCTTGGCACCCGCCTCAAAGACCGGGTAGCACGGATCGGGAACCAAAATGGTGTCACCCGGATCGAGCAGGGCAAGGCCCAAATGGCCCACCCCCTCCTGCGTGCCGTTGCACGACTGCACCATAGACGGCGTAATGCCCGAAACGCCAAAGCGACACTCATAGTAATCGCACACGGCCTGCTTGAGTTCGGGCAGGTCGCGCAGGGCATACTTCCACATCTCGGGATCTTGGGCTGCCTGCGTGAGCGCCTCGACCACATGGTCGTACGGCTTAAAGTCGGGCGTGCCCACGCTCATGTTGTAAATGGTCTTGCCCTGAGCCTTCAGCGCGAGAAGCTTGTTGTTGAGCGAGGCGAAGACCTCCGCGCCAAAGCGGTCGAGACGCTGCGATGCCTGCATGGTGCCACCTTTCGATATAAAAAACGCGGCGCTCCGACAAGAGCGCCGCGCGATACGGGCCATCAGATTGCAAAAGTGTAACGCTTGCAACCCCCGTATTGGTTCAATTTAGCCAACCTTAGTCAACTGGATTGAGCGCGTCGATCTGCGCAAGCCACAGACGCGAGCTAGCGTCACTCGGCATACGCCAATCGCCGCGCGGGCTGAGCGTCACCGAACCCACCTTGGGACCATCGGGCAGGCAGCTGCGCTTAAACTGCTGGGCAAAGAAGCGACGGTAGGACGTACGTAGCCACGTGTGGACGGTCTTGGCGTCGTAGACGCCCTCGAAGCTCTTGAGCGCCATGCGGTAGATCTTGCCCGGCTCAAAGCCAAAACGCAGCAGGTAGTAGAGGAAGTAGTCGTGCAGCTCATACGGGCCCACCAAATCCTCGGTCTTCTGCGCAATCTCGCCGTCGCCCGTGGGCGGCAGAAGCTCGGGGGACACCGGCGTATCGAGGATGTCGAGCAGCGTCTCGGCAATACGCCCGCCAAACACATCGGCCGCATAGCGCACCAGATGGCGCACAAGCGTCTTAGGCACGCTCGCGTTGACGGCGTACATGCTCATGTGGTCGCCGTTATAGGTAGCCCAGCCGAGCGCCAGCTCCGACAGGTCGCCCGTGCCGATGACAAAACCGCCAGCCTGGTTGGCCAGATCCATCAGAATCTGCGTACGCTCGCGCGCCTGGCTGTTCTCGTAGGTCACGTCCTGCACGGCCGGATCATGCTCGATATCCTTAAAGTGCTGTTCCACGGCAGCATGGATTGAGACCTCGCGGAAGCTCACACCCAAGTCACGAGCGAGCGACTCGGCATTGGACTTAGTGCGGTGCGTCGTGCCAAAGCCGGGCATGGAAACCGCCGTGATACCCGTGCGCGACAGCCCCAGTGCATCGAAGGCACGCACGGTCACAAGCAGCGCTAGCGTGGAGTCCAAGCCGCCCGAAAGGCCGATGACCGCAGCCTTGGTACCTGTGTGGGCGAGGCGGGTCTTGAGGCCCGCAGTCTGCAGACCGAGGATCGTCTCGCAGCGCTCGGCCAAGTCGCCGTGGTCGGCCGGCACAAAGGGCGCGCGCGGGAAAACGCGGTCGATATCGCAGGCATCGCGCAGGACAGGTTCTTCGGCCAGCACGCCCTCAAACGAAAACTCAACGGCCGTGGCCTCCGGCGCATCGTCGGTGCGCGTCCACGTCGTCGAGCGACGGCGCTCGGCAACCAGGCGGTCAAGGTCAACGTCGGCGATGGCCATATCGCAGGTAAGCAGTTTGGTCGCGGCGAGCTTGGAGCCGTTTTCGTAGACGAGGTTCTCGCCCGCAAAGACCATGTCGGTCGTGGACTCGCCCTCGCTCGCGTCCGCGTAGGCATAGGCGCAGTACAGGCGCGCGCTCTGGTTGGAGATTAGGCTGCGGCGGTAATCCGCCTTACCGATAATCTCGTCCGAAGCCGACGGATTGAGGATCACCGTCGCACCGGCAAGCGCCATCTCGGTCGAAGGGGGCGCCGGCACCCACAGGTCCTCGCAGACCTCAACGCCCAGCACCATATCCTCGGCACCTTCATCACAGCAGCGGTAGACAAGCCCCGAACCCAGCGGAACCGGACCCTGACCGGCAAACTCGACCCACACGGGATCTGCAGGCGCCGGAGCAAACCAGCGGCGCTCGTAGAACTCGCCATAGTTGGGCAGATGCTTCTTGGCCGTCAGGCCCAAAAGCTCGCCCGCGCAGCACACGGCGGCGCAGTTGTAGATATTCTCGGCAACCGCAACGGGAAGACCGACGGTAAAGACAATCGACAGCTCACGAGTCTCATCGAGGATATGCACCAGAGCAGCCTCGCAGGCATGCAGCAGCGTGCGGTTATGGAGCAGGTCGGCCGCGGTATAGCCGCACAAGCTGAGCTCGGGCAGCACCAGCGCGCGAACGCCGCGCTCGGCAGCCTCGCGAACAGCCGCCAATGCAGCCTCGACATTGTCCTCGACATCGGCAACGCGAATCTGCGGCGACGCCGCCGCCACACGCAAAAAGCCATCGTTCTTATTAGCCGAAACGCAGCATTGCCTTGTTGATCTGGACACTGGAGGCCCCTTCTACCCTGAGATTCAGTCTAACGGACGTTCACATATCTCTAACTAGCCAAAGCAACCTCCCAGTTTACTGAGAGGCCAACCTGTGCTAAGAGCATGTATTTCAATAATATCTTTAATTAAAAAGGAGAAATCGATAATCGACTTCTCCTTTAAGCGAGGCGAGTAAATTCCGAAACTAATGGCAGAATTTATCCATGTAGTCCTCAAAGTCGAACACTTCTACCACGACGCCCTCTTCCTGAAACTCTTTCAGTTGCTCCAAGAGATCTTTGTTAATAACGTCCATGCAGAAACCTCCTCTATCTAATCAATTGTAGTATATCTGCTTTTATGCAATTATCAACCAACTTGTTTAGTTGCTCCTCGTTTGCCGATAGTCCCTCTTTTTTCAAAATGTCGCGCACCTCGTTCTTAGTAATCGGCTTTTCAAACAACGAAAGCAAAGCGAACGAAAAATCATTAACCGCACACATTCTATGGGTGGCACAACTCAGCAGTACTCTTAACCCCTCTTTTGAGCGTCCGACTTCTTTCACAAACGAACTTTTAACCAATTGAAAACCATTATCGTGCATTACATAATCGGCATCGATATTTGTATTCAGCAATCCATAATGCAACAGTTCTTCTATCGCCCTTGTCAGCTCGAGGTCGCCCTGATCAAGGATAAGAGAAATGCTACAATCGGCCTCCAATAAACGGGCCAACTTAAGGTATACCAACTGGGAAACAGCATAGACATGATGGTATTCAGAATTATAGAAGTAGGCAAATGGCTCAACGAGCACGACAGAGGTCTTGGAATCCAGCCAGATTCGATCAGCTGGATTTAGACTAGTTAGCCGTCGCTTTACTTTGGTCAAATGTCCCTTATACCTGACAGCGTGAATAGAATCTAGGATCCAGGTCACCTCTGAAATATGAAGCCGCTGGGGCAAGTCAATTGTGTCGCTACCGTTTATGACCTCTTGCATATAAAAATCAATATGATGCTCATCAGATAAGGATTTTGCTTCATTTAAAGTTAAACCAGTGCCTGAAACATAATCCACTTCGAGGCGCAAATCCTCATATTGGGACTTCGGCATTACAGAGACACCATACTTATCGGGATGATTCCAAACATCCGACCCCATAACGAGACCAAAATTCGTAAATCCTCTCGTGGAATATGGAACACCACATACCTGTTTTGAATAATTCAAAACATTCTCTGTATAAGCTAAGGTGTTCAGAGCCTCTTCTTTAGTTTCGGTCGGAAAGCCAATCATAAAGAATAGATGAACAGGAATACCCGCATTGAGACAATCATGGATATTGCGATCAATCCAATCAACTCTCGTGTTCTTCTTCATTAGATCAAGAACTCTTTGGTTGTATGACTCGAGGCCAAACTGAATCTGCCTACATCCACTTTGGTATATCTTGTTGAAGACGTCTGTACTTAGGGTTGGAGAGAACCTCGTTTCTCCATGCCAGAAAAACGTTTTTCCCGATGCGTTTATTTCATCCGCGAGTTGCTCCATTCTTTTGCCTTCGAATGTTTCATCCACAAAAGAGAAAACTCTCGTGCCGTATTTTTCATTTAACCGACACATTATTTCAAATACTCTCGATATAGGCATCTTTCGGTAACAACCACCGGTAGCACCGGGAATGGTGCAGAAGGCGCAATGATTAAAACACTGCCTAGAGGAATAAACCGGCAATATTAACTCAGGCATGAAGTATTTAGAAAGGGCGAAGCCATCGAAATCGGGAACTGTATCGTTGATAAATGTTTGCTCAATCCGATGGTTTTTATATATCTTTCCACCTTTAGCATGGCAAAGGTTTGGAACACAGTCGAGATTGTCATCACCAGAGTCAAGAGCCTCAAGAAGACGTGCAAGCGGCTCTTCGCCGTCATACATCATTATCGAATCAATGTATTCAAAAAAGGGATGCCATTCTTTCATGCAGTCATCTGCCTTGATTATCAACTTCATCCGAACACCTCCCACATTCATCCGCACATGTGCGGATGAATGTGGGAA
>UQMU01000008.1 GCA_900542305.1 uncultured Collinsella sp.
CGCTCCCCGGTTCTGAAATGGCTCCGCTGGCATATAGCAGGCTCTCCGTCAAGGTTGTCTTTCCAGCGTCTACATGGGCAAGAATCCCGATATTGATAATGTTCATGTCTATCCTCCATACAAGGCCCAAATGGGCGCAAAAATCCCCAGCGGCTAATACTTTTACCGCTGGGGATCATGACTTCGGACAAACAGAAGTATGACGGCTTACATGAGCCGCTGTCCGTCACGATATTTACTAAAAAGGCAAAAGTATTCTTAAATTGGGTACAAAAACTAAGCCCCTGCAAGGGGCAATCATTTTTGCGCCCATTATCAAATTTTATTTAAGATTACCTTGCCGCATATTTGGTAGACTCCTCAAATCAGGTTAATAGCAGTATATCATAGTACGCTCTAAAAAACAAGAAATTATTTTACCCGATTCCCCAAATAAATCAGTCATCTGCTAAACGAGTAATGTAATTGCCGCCCAATGAGACGTGTTTAACAGATGGACATTCTTCTTTAATCAGTTTCGCTAACGTAACTGCAGAAATCAATTGGAAACAGCCGCTCACCGAAATCCCAATAAACTCGATTTTTCCCTCTGAATACGCTTAAGAAAGGCAGTTTCATAGAAGGAAATAAACGGATTATGCAAGGTATCCGCAAGCGATTTCATTATTTCTGGTGTCGAATAATAATCATAGGGCAGATCTATGGAGTTGAACGTGTATTTAACTCCATATGAGACGTGATTTATGATATAGAGTGCATTTCTAAAAATGTTTTCAGCATATTGTCTTTCTTTTAGATTAAAGTATCTCTTCGATCTGAAAATATCTTTTGCCTCGTCAACATTAAGTGCTGACTTTTGTATCAACTCGATTGTTAATTGAACATTCGAACTAAACGAATCCTTTGATTCCCGATACCTTTTACAGCACTCTTCGACATGTCTAAAAGATAGGAGGTCATCGTAAAATTCCACGTTTAAGTCAACAATGTCAACTTTGTATTGTTCAACCTCTTGAAGATATGACTTCAAAACAGGCAAGGCAAGATACGGCCCCACTGGACTCCATCCTGGGGGAAATACTAAAAGCGTTTTAGGCATATCAACGTCACATCTTTCGCAAATAATTCAATTGAAACACAACTACCATCATAATTGAAAATACACCAAGTCCTGTAACGAGAATTGAGAACATCGCGATGCTCGTGAACAGCGAAACAAGGAGTGTTGAAATAACAACAGCAACCGATTGCAAAGACTCCCTAATTGAAAACAGGCTCATCGATTCAGATCCGTCTCTCGCCAAATCCTGCAGCGATGTTATGAGAAGCACATCTTGAATGGCGTTTCCGGCACCGACGATAAAAAGGAAAATAAACGATATCCCAGACGCATAGCGATAGCCAAACGCCAGATACGCACCGAGCGCAAGATACGTCACAAAACAATATGATTTAACGCAATCGGAACCACTGATTAAACGACCGTATATTGTATTTCCGAACAACAGTCCGATTGTAAGACTACTCTGAAGGAATCCGTATTGTATCGATGACGAGTCAAATTGCAATTGCGCTATAGCTGGCAAAAGAGAATTCAGAGAGCCGAATGCCACGCCACTAGAAATATCGATTAATAGGAAACCAATTGCCAAGTGCTTCGCGTTAAGATCACTAAATGCAGTCCAGTTTTTTTCATTTTTGCTTATCCCCTCTTTATCATTAACCTCGATAACCGACGGAACATCTCGCAGCAACCAGAACGACGCGGCAAAAGAAAGCGCGTCTAATGCAAGAACAGCCTCCGCCCCAAATTGAGCGACAACAAAACCGCCGGCAACTGGCCCCAGAACCATCATCAAATTCTGCAGAAACCCAAACGAATTATTAATTACGTCGCGATTGATACTATTCGTATTGGCTCTTAACAACGAGTAAAAGCAGGGCATTTCAACCGTTCGGCAAAGCGATACCGCGCACGTAATAGCAAACATACTCCATTTACTATCAACAAAAATATAGCAAACGAATAATCCCGCGCGAATTAAGTCTGCCAATCTCATGGCCTGCAGTGTCCCGATACCCATCTTCTGAGGCAGCTGCGCGAGCGCAACTGAAAACAGAGCGGGGGCAAATCTGCAGCAGACCATCAAAGCAGTTGCAGAAACATCGTGAGTTACCTCGTAAATCAGCATTGGCAAAGCAATATTCGCACACCAATTGCCTATTTCGCTTATCCCTCTAGCAATATATAGGACCCGAACCGGACGGCTAGCTCTCAATACCGTGAACATCAGGATTAACCTCGTATTTCAGGCCTCGCTCATCCCTTAATAGGAATCCATAATCAACCAAGTACCGCCTCAACACGGCATAATCAGGATAGAGCTGTGACAGCACACGATTAACCTGAAGCTCCGTATAACTTGTATTTAATTCAAAGAAAGAGACGGCCCATAGCAGCATGATTCTTTTATAGCTTTCCTTTTTTGGAATTGAAACCAGCTCGCCATTCTTGAGAAATCGTTTTTTAAAGTCTATTAGCTCATCCATTCACATCCTCCATTTCATACGCATCTAATACTAAAAATGCATACGCTTTAGGTCATCGTATTCGGCTTCTTTATTCGAACTAAACTCGAACTAATCTAAATTATTTGCTCAAACACTCCTCGAAAGCTCGTTTTTCACTCTGAGTAAAATGCCCTTCCCAGTCAGTCCACGAACAGGAAGGCAACTCACAGCGAGCGGAGTCGAGGCCTCTACCGTCGGTCGTTCAAAATGCACGATAACCTTTTCGATATCCCCATCTGTTATCAGGTCAGAATGAACGACCTCGGTACCGTCTTCGAATGTCATATACGGGTACATCACGTAAACCACCTCGCAATCGTTAATCCAGTTTAGCATCAAGCTATTGCACCAAAGACAGCAAGCCCCCTTGATGAGTTGATGGTATCTGTTAAATGTCACGTACGATTCACATCTGGTGGGTACCCTGATGGCTACACGAAACGAAGCAGATTTACACCGGGAGGACCCCGTATGACAACCAAGTACACCGACGCGCCGCGCACACGTGTCATGACGCCGGCATCGCTCAACAACGGCGTTCACGAAAACCATTCCATCGGCCAGACCATGGCCATCGCGCCCAAAAAGGGCCTGTTTGACGACATTTCCATTCCCCAGATCATCGCCGGCGCCGCAGCTGCCGCTACGAGCGTCGCGCTTGCCTCCAAGATCGGTATCGCCGGATCGGTGATCGGTGCCGCTGTGAGCTCGGTCATCACCGTTGTGTCCTCGCAGGTCTACCGCCACTTTATCTCTGCCAGCGCCGAAGCCCTCAAAGGTACGCACGCCACCGTCGACTACCCCGCCGGCGCCTATGAACCCGTTGAATTAAATGCCGAGGAGCACTTAGGCGGCGCCGCGACTACCCAGGAGATGCGCCAGATTGCAGGGCGCGCGACCACGGCGCGCGTCGCCCCCGACAGCCTGCGCGCCAAGGCGGCGGCAGAGCGCAGCCAGACGCAAAAGAAGGTCATCATCTTCTCGATCGCCATCGCCATCGTCGCGGTTATCGCCTGCACCGCTGCCATCCTTATCACCACCGCCGGTGAGGGTCTGGGCGAGCGTCCCGAGCCGATTCTGTCGTCACGCACGACCGAGCACGACGCGGACAGCACTGGTCAATCGCAAAGCCAGCAGGACGACTCGCAGGGCACCTCCGCATCCACCGACTCGTCCTCGAACACCCCCGATCAGTCGCAGGGCGCCGATTCTTCTGTGAACAACAACGGTACGCAATCCGGCACAACCGACTCAAGCCAAACGACTGACGGCTCTCAACCGAGCACGGGCGACCAGACGAGCGACACCACGTCGGGAACGGGCTCAGCAGACAGCAGCAACACCAGCAACTCGAACAGCTCGAGTGGAACCGCGTCCGGCACGGCATCTGACAGCTCGAGCCAAGGCACGGCATCGGGCAACTAAGCACGTTTGCCCCTCATAGATAATCGACCTGTATAACGGGCGCGAACCGGCAACGGTCGCGCCCGTTTGCCTTGGGCGCCGAGGTAGCAAGCCCCGCGCGATGGTAAGATGCTTTGGTGTGTAAAGAGGAGATTTGCCATGAGCAAGACAATAGTTAAGCCCACGCTATCGCTGGGCAACCACATCTATCTGTATCGTCTGCTGCGTGATGCGATTGGGTGCGGCAAGCAAACGTTTATGACGCAGGTCGAGGAGGCGCTCGCTGCTGGTGACATGGCCGCTTATGACCTGGGCTTCGAGTCCACGCGCGAGCTGCTCGAGGAGCTCGACGACTGCATAAGGCTGACCGTCTTTAAGGGCGGTCGCCTGTATGCCACGCTCATCGCCAACGAGGCCTGGGATGCCGCCCTTGCCAAGGGCGAGGACAAGCCCAAGGCTGCCAAGGGTGCCAAGCAGTCCTACAAAAAGAAAAAGCGCGGCGAGAAGGACCTCAAGGCCGTGCGCCCCAAGCACGTTAAGCGCGCCGAGCCCGAGCCCGTGGCCGAAGTCGCTCCGGAGCCCGAGCCCGAGGCAGAGATCGAAGTCGCTATTGAGGTAACGGCAGAAGCCGACACCGAAATCACCGCCACGACCGATCCCGAAGTCATATCCGAGCAGGAAGCCACTGCGGAGCTCAACGAAGCTCCCAAGTCGACAATCGAAGAAGCCGCTGACCAGCCCGAAACGCCTGCGTTCCAAAACAGCGATGTCTTTGGCGACGAGACCGAGGACGATCAGCCCGACGAGCCCGACGATCAAGGCGCTACCGAGTCGGCGCCGGAGCCCGAGACGCCGCAGCCCGCCATCTCGCTCACGGTCGTCTATGACCCCGAGAACGCAAACGCCGGCATCACCACCATGGCATCCACACCCATCGAGGCAAAGTCGAGCGTCGAGAACGAGAACGCGACGCAGGTTGAGGTTGAAGCTGCAGCTGCAGACGCGCCCGTCACCGTGAAGCCCCCAGATTCCACGATCAAGCCGAAAACGACGCTGGAGCCCGCACCCGTCATCGAATCCATGCCCGCCTCTGCTTGCGACCAAATTCCCGCGCCGGCACCGGCTTCGGTACCCGCAGCGGCCCCAACCCCCGCACCTGCAGCGCCCGCCATCCCCAAGGACTTCCCCGTCGATTTCGCAACCGAGGTCTTCTGCCCCGGCCCATTGCTACACCAGCTGTCAACCTATCTCCCCTACGGCGCCGACACCCTCGGCATTGTCGGCGAGTACTACTGGATCGCCCGCGAGCGCGGTACCATCGAGGCCGCGCGAAACCGCGCAAACTTCCCCCTGTGCTACACGCAGGCCGGCGAGCGCCGCGAGGTTACCGTGCGCATCCGCCGCAACACCACCGGCGGTCTCGGAGCCGCCTGGGCCATCGACAAGGTCGAAGCCCCGGTCGAGTAAAAAACGGCCTCGGATAGCCAATTGACCATCCGAGGCCGTTTGAATTCAGGCCTTTTAGTTGTCATCGGTGCATATAGACACCAGAGAAGCAAGCTCATCCTCAAGTTGCGGAGCAAAGTATCTAAAAGAAACCTGCGCTCCAGTCGGTATCGACTCAATCATATTCGCAGCATTATCTGAAACTCGGTACGATGCAGTTTCACCTGTCTTCAAATCCTCTATTGAGCAGACAGCGTCTTCAGCATCAATCGACCTAAGCACGCCTTTTCCTTGTAACATCACATCGGCATGCCCGCCAGCTATTTCTAATGAACCTGAGTCTGTCGCAGTCACTTCTCCGGAACCTCCGCGCGATATCTCTTCCTTTGTTGAACAGCCCACCAATGAAGCCATCAGCACCAAAGACAGAGCTAGACGAATCGCCCTACTTCGAAAAAGTCGTTCCATAAGTCCACGCATAATAGCTCTGATCATACTTCAGGAAGGATAAAGATGAATTCCAGCCGTCCGCTATGCCAATCATCTGCCTTGTCTCTCCAGTTTTCTTACCAGTAAGTGTGGCGTAAGCCTCCGCTGTTACAGAATGGGCTGATCCGTTGTACAAACTCGCATGTAAAACATTCGGTCTATTAGAGTTAATCTCATTTTGAATGCTCGCGATAGCCGGAGAGGAGACAGTGCGGGCGATAAGAGTACTTCCTCTGCTTGCGCAGTAATTTGTAAACCCCGTTGCACAGGTTGATATCGGCGTTCCACCCAAAACAACGCCGGGAACAGTCTGTTCTTCATCGGAAAGAGCATGGGTATTGGTGTAATTCCATATCTGCATATATTGCGAAGGGTCGCTATATAAATTGGCAATGCCATACAGTTCCGCAACGTTCGAAAAAGCTGTCACCATACAAGCATAGTGGGCGGTAAGCCTCTTAATCTCGCTTTCATCATATGACATAAACTGAGAAATGGAACGAAATCCAGATACTGTGTAATCCTGCATTTGAGTTGCGTAAATTACAACATCGTTCCAGCTTGAAGGTTTATTCGATAAAACGACAGGCCGTCCTTCTATGGAAACAGCCGGGATTGTTCTTCCGCAATTTGTTGTTATTGAACCGTCCAAAGATTGCACGCCGAATTCGAATGGATTGATCATTACGACTGGGTTATTGAAAGAATAAGACTCGACACCAAGATCTCCTCCCCGATCCATAGGGCTGACTAAGCCGTCTCCAAAACGATATCCCGTAAGTATTTCATCATCTGAAGCATCTAAAACCAAATAGCCCGCGGCTCTATTGGATGTCACAACCGGAACAATGTAACCAAGCGGGGACCCATCAACATCTACAAAAGGAATAGGGTCAGAAGGCGTATACGAATAGCCGAGGAGTCCCTTTATATATTTATCGGCAAGCTCTTGCGCAATTTCAGAAGTAAATTGTATCTGCTCACCATCAATATTGCCCGTCGAAGCAAAAACCTCTTTCGGACGTGCGGCTAAGGCGACAATTGAAGACGCGACAAGTTGCAGAAAACGACGACGCGAAAGCATATGTTCTTCTTTCTAGAGAAGCGACTTATAAGGTACTCCTATTCTATAATCTTTTTTGTAACGTTACAGCACTGGTTATATTTCAATTCGATTTGCTTATGTCCTTGCAACCCAATGCGTCTTTACGTTTTAAACGGAATTAGAAAATCACTCATAGCAAAAACGGGCTTTAATCCCAAAGAGATGACTTTGATTATGAATCAAACCAGCAGCCAGGGCATAGCTGCAGTGCAATTGCTACAAGAAAGGCCGCCCTTGGTGGCGGCCTTTCTACTTGCTACTAGTCGCGCGTCAGCTTGCGGTGAATACGATGCGGCTGGGCTGCGTCCTCGCCCAGGCGCTCGATGCGGTTGGCCTGATAGGCCTCGAAGTTGCCCTCGAACCAATACCAGTTGCCCGGATTCTCGTCGGTGCCCTCCCACGCCAGAATGTGCGTGGCGACGCGGTCCAGGAACATACGGTCGTGGCTAATGACCACCGAGCAGCCCGGGAACTCGAGCAGCGCCGCTTCGAGCGAGGACAGCGTCTCGACATCGAGGTCGTTCGTGGGCTCGTCGAGGAGCAGCAGGTTGCCGCCCTGCTTGAGCGTGAGCGCCAGGTTCAGACGGTTGCGCTCGCCACCGGAGAGTACGCCAGCGCGTTTCTGCTGGTCCTGGCCCTTAAAGCCAAAGCTCGCCACATAAGCACGGCTCGGAACCTCGGTCTCGCCGACCATCATGTGGTCCAGGCCGTCCGAGACGACCTCCCACAGGTTCTTGTCGGGGTCGATGCCGGAACGGTTCTGATCGACATAGGAGATCTTGACGGTCTCGCCCACCTCGAGCTCGCCCGAAGTCAGCGGCTCCAGGCCCACGATGGTCTTGAACAGCGTGGTCTTGCCCACACCGTTGGGGCCGATGACGCCCACGATGCCGTTACGCGGCAGGGTGAAAGAAAGGTCGTCGATGAGCACGCGACCGTCGAATTCCTTGTGCAGGTGATGGGCCTCGAGCACCTTGTTACCCAAACGCGGTCCAACGGGAATGCGGATATCGGTCCAGTCGAGCTTCTGGCTTGCGCGGGCCTCGGCCTCCATCTCCTCGTAGCGAGCCAGACGGGCCTTGTTCTTTGCCTGGCGAGCCTTGGGCGAGCTGCGTACCCACTCGAGCTCGGCCTCCATGCGCTTGGCGAGCTTGGCATCGCGGTTACCCTGTGCCTCGATACGCGCGGCCTTGGTCTCCAGATACGTGGAGTAGTTGCCCTTGTAGGGATAAAGGTGACCGCGGTCGACCTCGCAGATCCACTCGGCAACGTTATCCAAGAAGTAGCGATCGTGCGTGACGGCAAGCACCGCGCCCTGGTAGTTGTGCAGGAAGTGCTCGAGCCACAGGATCGACTCGGCGTCTAGGTGGTTCGTGGGCTCGTCGAGCAGCAGCAGGTCGGGAGCTTCGAGCAGCAGCTTGCACAGGGCCACGCGACGGCGCTCGCCGCCGGAAAGTACGTTGACCGGCATGTCGGAATCGGGCAGCTGCAGGGCGTCCATGGCCTGGCCGAGCTTAGAATCGATATCCCAGCCGTCGGCGGCGTCGATCTCGTCCTGGAGCTTTCCCATCTCGGCCATGAGGGCGTCCATGTCGCAATCCGGGTCGCACATCTCCTCGCCGATCTTGTTGAAGCGATCGATCTTGGCGATCATGTCGCCAAATGCCATGCGCACGTTCTCGATGACGGTCTTGTCATCATCGAGCGGCGGCTCCTGCTGCAGGATACCCACGGTGTAGCCGGGAGTGAGCCTGGCATCGCCGTTGGAGACCTCCTCGATGCCGGCCATGATCTTGAGCAGGGTCGACTTGCCCATACCGTTGGGGCCCACGACGCCGATCTTGGCACCGGGGTAGAAGCTCAGGGTCACGTCGTCAAGGATCACCTTGTCGCCATGGGCCTTGCGAGCCTGATACATCTGGTAGATAAACTCCGCCACAGTCATTTCTCCTTATCTAGCTGCGGAAATCTTCTCCCCCTCTCCGTTTTGGAAAAAGCGGAGAGGCAGTTCGCGCGTTCTAATAAAAAGGGGCATGGTTGCCCACGCCCCCTAATACTACCTGGGAAAAGTCCCCCGGAACATACTATGAACTGTGTACGCTAGTTTTCCGCAACCTTAACGAACGGCTCGCTGCGATTTGCGCCACAGCAGATACGAATAGGCGTAGGCAGCCCCGGCCGAACCAAACGCCAGAACCGCAATCACCGCGGCGACGACTTCACTCGAAAGCACGCTACCCGCCACGCCCATCGCAATCAGACCAACACCCAGCACCATAAAGCAGGCGCCGCCAAAACGCTGCGTACGGCGCCAGTTCTCGGGATCGGCAAGCGCCCAGGGCGTCTTGATACCGAGCGTATAGTTCTGCTTCACGCGCGGCAAGTAGTTGCCTACGCCGATGAATAGCAAACCGACAGCACCGGAAATCAGCACGTTAACCGAACCGACCGCCGGCACCACGCCCCAGACCGTAAGCTCTCCCAGCCAGCTTATGGCGCACATGAACAAGGTGAAGGCGATTACGAAGCCCTGGTAGAATTTGCCCGAGGTTCGATATGCCTCACCTTTGGGGTCGATGCGCGGCACCACGCAGAACATTGCGAGAAGCACCAGAGGCAGCACGCCGAGCGCGGAGGCCATCCAGCTAGGACCCCAACCGTCGACGGCGCCGTTCGCGCCCCAGTGCGTGGGAATCTGCGCAGGCAAGCTCGGCATCACCATGAGGTGCGCTACGACATTGGCGACGCAAAGAGCGACCAGCGCAATCCACACGCGCGACGATACCCCCGTGGGGTGAATGCCCTTGTTTTCGTTATTCATCCTTATCACCTTCAGTGTTTGTAAAGCCCATAAACCAGCCAATTAAATCCTGCATGACGGTGGTGTTTAAGCTGTATACGATGTTTTGGCCATGGCGCTCGTCGGTCACCAACCCGGCGTTTTTGAGCGTCGCCAAGTGATGGCTCAGCGATGGCTTACTGATATCGAAATGCTCGGCAAGCTCCCCCGCCGCGCAATTGCCCTCGCGCAGCAACTCCAAAATGCGCCGTCGCGTTGGATCGGCAAGCGCCTTAAAACCCTCTCCCGGCATAAGACCTCCTCTCATCATCTCTCATGACGCGCACACTATACTCGATATTTAGATGTTTGTCTAACTGTCTAATCTTGTACTCAAAAAAAATAGCCACCTCCGCGTAATGCGAAGATGGCCACTTCTCACGCTACAAACGTGTTTTGGAGTTGGCTAACCCGCGGCAACGGGCGCCATCTGCTTCAATCTTATGCGAATCCCGATCCCATTTCAACAAACCCCAAGGGTTCAAATGGAATCGTAATAATACCTATAATGGCGATAGCTAAAACACAATTCGCTTCCCCATCGGAGGATGTCTATGACCGAAACCGCTGCCGCTCTTGTCGAGACGCGCGATACCAAGCTCGAGATCATCATGGGCCGCGAGGCACTCGACAAACTCGCCGCCGCCACGGTGCTGGTGCTCGGCTGCGGAGGTGTGGGCTCCAATTGCTGCGAGGCACTTGCCCGCGGCGGCATTGGTCATTTCGTCATTCTGGATAAGGACATCATCGCGCCCAGCAATATCAATCGCCAGGCCATCGCCTTTCAAAGCACCATCGGCAAGCGCAAGGTCGATGTTATGGAAGCCATGATCCACGACATCAATCCAGCCGCTACCGTCATCAAGCGCACCGAATACCTGTTGAGCGACAATATCGACGAATTTTTCGCGCGCGTTTTGGAGCAGACGGACGGCAAGCTCGACTACGTCGTCGACGCCATCGACACCATCTCGGCCAAGCTCACCATTGCCAAATATGCTCAGGACCACGGCATTCGTTTGGTTAGCTCCATGGGCGGAGCCAACAAGCTCCATCCCGAGTGCCTCCGCTTTGCCGACATTTTCGATACGGTACGTGACCCCATGAGCCGCATCATGCGCAAAGAATGCAAGAAGCGCGGAATCAAGAGTCTGCATGTACTGTTTAGCTGCGAGGAATCGGTTAAGACGCAGCCCCGCGACCCTTCCAATATCCACGAGCGCACCGAGCTGGGAACCGCCAGCTTTATGCCGCCCATCATGGGCCAGATGATCGCCGGAGAGGTTATCCGCCAGATCAGTGGCCGCGGCACCGAGCGCGTGCGCGCCGATGGCCAGCGCCTAGACTAGCGGAGCGCACCGAGATGGAGCCCCGGTTATTTGATGCACACTGCCATCTTGATTTAATGGCTCACCCGGACGCCGTTGCCGATGAGGCGACGGCGCTGGGCTTGGGTCTATTTGACTGCGGCGTCAATCCGCGCGACTTTTCGGCCGCAAACGAGCGCGCCTGTCGCCAACCAGGCATCATCGCCGGCGTTGGGCTTCACCCCTGGTGGCTCGCCGATGGTCACTGCGGTTTTGTCGAAGTCAATCTGCTTTGCGAAGTTGCTGCCCAAGAACGCTACATCGGCGAAGTCGGACTCGACTTTTCCGCGCGCTTTGCTGGAAGTGAGCCGCTACAAATACAGGCACTTAACCGGCTCTGCGATGCGCTCGTGCAGCATCCTCTTACCGGGCGCGTGATATCAATTCACGCCGTTCGTTCGGCAGGAGCCGTACTGGACGTCCTCGAATCGCATGGACCACTCATCCCAAACCCCGACTCCCCCGTTATCATCTTCCACTGGTTTAGCGGTACTTCGGACGAACTCGTCCGCGCGCGTAATGCGGGCTGTTATTTTTCCGTCAACGAACGCATGCTCGCATCTAAACGAGGACGCGAATACGTACGACAAATTCCACTCGATCGTTTACTGCTCGAGACCGATGCACCAGCGGAGGCAAACGCAGAAATAAGCGCACAGTCACTCATCAGATCGCTCGAAAGCGCCTCAGAACACGTCGCCTCGCTCAAAAAATGCGACGCAAAGCATATTGAGTCGGCGGTTTTAGCGAATGCACACTCTGTTTTTAGCCTTCGCTAACCCCTGTGGTCAAAAAACGTCAAATATGAGTACTGCTAGCGAAATGGATACATTACTCTGAGCTTTCCGACCACCAGAATAATCTACGATTGTCCATTAACTAACACTTTTACAGTCACTCATCCTGCATTTTCGCAATCTTAAACCCCTCCAAACGCTCAAATCACGTCTGAAGGGGTCGATTTTGCTGCGACTAAATTAGTCACAGTACTCATATTTGGCTTTTTTGACCACCGAGTCACGGGAAGGCACCAATACAGCTCCCCGGGACAGCTCGGCTATTCGACGATTGGTGCTCCGTGGCCCCAAGAACCTTCCATGCCGCACACGGTCGAGGCAAACCCGGCAGCAAAGTCGAGCGCGCGCTCGATGGCCTCGGCGCCATCCTCACCACGCTTGGCGGAATCGAGATAGCACATCAAAAACGAGGTGAGGAACGAGTCGCCCGCCCCCATGGTGTCCTTCATGTCCGTTACCGGTTTAGCCAGCTGGCGGTAATAACGCTCGCCGTCGTAAGCAATGCAGCCCTCGGCGCCCGCCGTAGCCGACACAAAACGCGGACCCAGGCCCTTCACCCATGCCAGACGCTCGCGAATCTCGTCCTCACTCGCGGCATCCGCCGCACTAAAGAAAGCGAAATCGACGTAGGGCGCAATCTGCTCGTAGTACTCGTCGGTGGAGTCATCCGAAAAGTCAAAAGAGACCGTGACGCCCGCAGCCTTCAGCTTGGGCAGCTCGCGCTCGGTAAAGCAATAGTTGCCCGAATGAACCACATCGAACTGCTTCATGTACGAAAGGTCAAAGCGATCGAGGACATAGCGCGCATCGCCACGGATACCGCCCTCGTTGGAGCCAAGGAAGACACGGTCACCGTCAACGACGGTCACGCGAGCCGCTCCGTTCTCGCCAATCATCTGCTCGCACTTGTCAAGCTCGATACCTTCATCCTCGAGGCTTGCAATGACATGCTCGGCAGCGGCGTCATTGCCAAAAATGCCCATGTATGCGGAGCGTGCGGCACCGCATTTCTTGGCATAAACGGCGAAGTTCACCGCATTGCCGCCGGGATACATGGTGTGGATATGCTCGTAGCGATCGACGACGTTGTCGCCAAATCCGAGCGCGTTAACGTTAAATGCCATGGCCTTTGCCCCTTCTAGTACTCGACAACACCCATATAGCGACGGAAATCGGGATCGTGATCAAACACCTTGCCGCGTGCAGCACGCAGCTCGCAGTTCATGGCGTAGAACAGCACCGGGTCCAGATAGGCACGGACGCTCGCCGGCACGGCTTCCATACCGTACTCCTTGGCATCGAGCACCATCAGCGTATCGGTATGCGTCTTAAGGAACGCCAGGGCGCGCTCGTCCATAGCACGGCACTCGCTGGAGCCCATCTGCAGGAAGTAAAAAACGCCATCCTGAGTAACCTCGAAGGGGCCGTGGAAGTACTCGGCAGAGTGGATGTAGCTACAGTGCTGCCACTGCATCTCCATAAGAGAGCAGATAGCGAAACCGTAGGTCTGGCTAAAGTTGGGACCGCTGCCCAGAATGTAGAAGAACTCGTGCTCCTGGCAAAGCTTGGCAAAGCGATCGCCCAGCTCGGCATTTACCTTCTCGCGTGCCGGGGGAAGAATCTTATCCATCTCGGCGATACCGGCATACATATCGGCAAGATCGGCGTAGCCCTCCTGCTGATCGAGCAGCTCGGCCGCAAGCGACAGCGAAATGCCAGCGGGGACCTCGGCCTGCGGCACGCCCTCGCCCCACGGGTAGACCCACGTGGTCCACTTGCCGGAGTCGATCTTGGATCCAGCGTTGTCGGTCTGGGCGATCACCGTAGCGCCGGCAGCAAGGGCAATCTCGCAGCCCTCGACGACCTCAGGGGTGTTGCCACTGTGGCTACAAGCGATGACCAGGGACTTCTCGCCCAGACGACGCGGACGCATGATATCGAACTCGCGAGCCGTATAGATATACGAAGTGAAGGTGGTTGCCTCGCGCTGCAGAAGCTCATGGGCCGGGATCAAATCGATCATGGAGCCACCGCAAGCAATCCAGTAGACGCTGTCGAACTTGCCCTTCTCGGCAATTGCCTCTTTGATCAGATCGTGTGCGTTCATATCCAGTTCCTTTCTTATTTGGCCCGCAATCAATGACGTTGGTTGCGTGGCCGATGGTTGTTTTAGTCAATCAGATATTTCTCGAATGCGGCCATGTTCTTGGCATCTGCCGCCGCCGGATCATCGTAGTAACGACCGTCCGTGATTTCCTGGCCCAGCATGCCGTCGAAACCATGGGCGTTGAGCGTGGCGACGAAGGCGTCCATATCGTGCTTGCCATCGCCCCACACCAGATGGCCATACGGGTCACCGTCGATAAAGTGCATCTCGTGAATTGCCCCATCACCAAAGGCGGCAAACCAGTCCTCGAGCGTCTCGCCTGCAACGCCCATCGCGGTTGTATCAACCATGGGCTGTAAGTACGGGCTCGCGACCTCGTCAATCATGCGCTTCGCATCGGAAACCGTCGTCACAAGGTTGCTCTCCTCGGGACGCAGGCTTTCCATCGTAAGCACCAGACCGTGCTCGCCGGCATACTCCGCCAGAATGGACAAGTGCTCGCGGCTGCGCTTCCAGGCTTCCTCGCGGTCCTCGTCCCAGTCGCCCCAGCCCGAGTTGATGGACATGCGGTCGCACCCAAGTACCTCGGCAAGCTCAATGCCGTGCTTAAAGTACGCCAAGCTGCGCTGTTCATGCAGCGGTTTGCGTGCGCAGTACTGCCAAGGATAGACAACATTCTCGGGACACAGAGTACGATACCTAAGCCCACGGTCTGCAGCCTTTTTCGCCAGGACCTCAGCTTCAAAGTAGCCCGTGTGGTCGAGCGTCACATGCGGCTCCGCACACCACAGCTCAATGGACTCAAAGCCCAAACGCTGCTGCACATCAAGGAAGTAATCGAGCGACCACATGATGTAGTGGATATTCATGCCCGCAATCTGTTCGCGGTGCAGCGTCGGTTTGGATTCAGACATCTTATGCCTCCTTATTTCGATCGAACACGATTTGTCCGTCCGACATCGTCATATCAACCGCAAGATCGCGTGCGTCGCGATAATCGAGGTCGAACACATCCCGATCGAGCACGCAGATATCGGCAAGCTTGCCAACCTCAAGCGTACCCAGCTCGTCTTCGCGCATCAGGTCGTACGCGCCCCCGGCAGTCCAAGCGCGCAAGAGCTCGACAAGCGTCAGCGCGTTGACCTCATTCACGGGCAGTCCGTCGTCGAAGTATCCGCCGCACGCACTGTAGATTGACTCGCCCAAACTCGGAATCAACAGCGGTAAATCCGTGCCACAGCACACTGTGCATCCGGAATCTTCCATGCCGCGGCGATTCCAGCTGTGCAAAAGTCGCGTCTCACCAATTTGTCGACGCATCATCGACAGGCAATCCTCGCGCCGGTCCAGCGTTAGAATCTGCGGATAGACCTCGCAAATTCCACCTAACTTGCCAAACTCGACAAGATCGGTCGGATCAGAGTTCTCGAGATCGGTAATCGCATGGCGGCGAAGCATCCGTCCATGCTCGTCTCGAGGCAGCGAGGCATAGAGCGCCACGGTGCGACGAACGGCGCCATCGCCCTGGCAATGCAAGGAATATCGGAAGCCGTCAGCATCAATTGCACGCAGCTCGTTCTCAATCAGATCCCACTCTGGCTCCTCGACGACCGTCTTGCCGGCAGCGCCCGCATCGGCCGTGTCCTCATAGGGTTCAATCATCTCGGCAAGCCCCGCCCATACGCCGCGATCGGTCATACGGTTGAAGCCAGAAAAACGAACGAACGGTCCCCGGAAGCGCTCTCGCGCCTCGCGGGCATATGCCAGATTTGCACCGGCACCCACCGGCTGCGACATCATAGAGACGCGAACCGTCAGCTCACCAGATTCCTCACGGCGAGCCATTTCGTCGGCAAAGCCGTAATAGTCATCAAACGCCATCTCCTTGATGGCGGTGACGCCGCGCTCGTTAAGCATGTTCATGTAGTCCGAATACCCGGCACGCACCTCGGGCAGCGCGAGGAAATCGCTCATCATGCGCCAGATCTTCTCGGCATAGCACGCCTGGGGCGTAAAGCCGTATCGCGCACTAGCGGCAGCATTGAGAACGCAGGTCTCCGCACCCGATGTAAAGCAGACAACGGGGATATCGCCAAAACAATCGTCAAACACAGCTGCCGTATTTGCGTTCTCGGCATCCGATGCCAACGTTTCGGGTAGGTTGTGGCCAAAAGCCGCCGCGCAATCCGGATGACCTTCTTTCCATGCACGCAAGAGCGACACGGCCTCTTTGGCATCGGCGATGCCGGACAGATCAGACCCCAACGTCCGCAGCGCCCAGCCTGTATAGAAGGTATGCACATCGATCAGGCCAGGCATGACGGTACGGTCGCCCAGGTCAACTACCTCGTCCGCCTGGGTCAAATACGAAGCCGCCTCACACTTGGTGCCAACAGCCTCAATTCGATTGCCACGGACCGCTACGAAACCTTCAAACGGCAGGTCCCCCGTACCGGTAAAGACGCTCTTAGACGTCAGGACCGTCAAACGATCAGACATCACAACCACCTACACCGGAAGCATGCCAGAGATTGCCGTTACAATCACGCCAAAGACGACCATGAAAATGAAGAACTTCCAAATGGTCTTCCACCATTGGCCAAACGAAATCCTAGCCACGGCAAGACCGGCGACCGTCATGCCCGCCACGGGGCTGATGGTGTTGATGGTCTGGTTGGCAAACTGGAGCGCGGTGACGGCTGCCTCGGGATTGAGGCCCATGAGCTCGGTCAGGGGGCCCATAACGGGCATGGTGAGCGCCGCCAGGCCAGAACTCGAGGGAACCAGCAAAGAGAGCAGGCCAAGGACGATATACATAAACGTGGTGTAGACGGCGGCGGGTGCACCGGCGAGCGCGGTAGCGAGCGCCTGGAGGATGGTGTCGATGATCATGCCGCCCTCGGCGATGACCAGAATACCGCGAGCGATACCGATAACGATGGCAGCGTACGCAAAGTCGGCGAGACCCTTAACGAACTCCTCTGCGATTGTCTGCTGGTCAAGACCGCCCAGGATACCGGCAAGCAAGCCCATGCCAAGGAACACGGCGGAAATCTCATTCATGTACCAGCCCTGGGTAACAAGACCCCAGACGATAATGCCCATACCGCAAGCAAAATCGATAAGCACGAGCTTCTGACGGATAGTGAACTCTTCCTCGATGGAGGCATCGGTCACGGAAAACTCAATACGCTTGAGCTTATCGTCCTCGTACACAATGGACGACTCGGGGTTTTTCTTGACGCGCATGGCGTAGCGCATGGCCCATGCGATACCGACGGCAGTGAAGATAACCCAAGAAACGGCGCGCAGCCACAGTTGCGGATTACCCTCGATGCCAATGATGCCTTGGGCGATCAAAACATTAAACGGGTCGATGGTCGAAGCACAATATCCCAGGTTAGGACCAAGGAAGCAGATGATGAATGCCGTCATCGAGTCATAACCGATACCCATCATGATGGGAATGAAGATGGCATAGAACGGCAGGGCTTCCTCAGACATACCAAACGTAGTGCCGCAAATGGACAGCAATGTCATCGTGATGGGAATGATGAGGATGTCCTTGTTCTTGAGCTTTTTAATCACACGGCTCATGCCGGCATTCAAAGCGTTGGTCTTGGTGATGATCGCGAACGATCCGCCAATCAATAAGACGAACGCAACGACGTCGGCAGCCTCCTGGATGCCCTTGGTGGGCGCTTGCAGAACCGCGAAGATATCCTGGCCCAGATTGATGGTCTCGCCGGTCTCGGAATCGGTGTAGTTCTTATCGACCTGTTCATAGGTTCCAGCAACGGCGACTTCACGCTCGCCCGCCGCTGTCGAAATCGTCTTGCGCTGATACTGACCAGAGGGAACGATCCAAGTCAGGACCGCAAAGACAACGATCAGCAAGAACATGATCGTATAGACATGCGGTAATTTGAACTTAAAACGTCTGTTTGTCTTCTTCGCCTTCGTATCTGACATAGATACCTCCAAAGAACTCGAGACTGCATCGCATCTCGCTTCAACGTTTGCACAATGCAAACGTTCTATGACGTTCCATAGATTACCAGCAGCTTTTTCCTTCATTAAGATAATTTCAAACTGATTGCCGCAACGCGGTTGAACGGTTGCGTTTGCGCCGTGAACGGTATGGAAACGCCCGGTGAGATGATCCACCGGGCGTTTCCATTCGCAATGTCCTAGATGTCAAAAACGTAGCGAGACCCAACGATCCGCTGACGACCGATGATAAACGGCCGCCGCTGCTCATCGAAAAAGAAGGCTTCCATATAAAACAAGGGCTCGCCAACGGGAACTGCCAACAGTCGAGCGACCTCGGGCGACGCGCACGCGATCTCGAGCGTGCACGGGTCGGTAAACGCGGGCGTGCGGCCCGTCCGGTTGCGCACGAACTCAAAAATGGATTGGTTAGATAGAGGTGCCGTTGATAGATAGGCGTTGTCCTCGTAAACATATATGTTGTTCTCGAGCATGACAGGGACGCCATCGGCAGTGCGCACGCGCTCAACGCAAATCAAGTCAGCTCCAACGGGAACACCAAAGAACTGTGCTTCGGTGGAATCCGCCGGCAGTATCTTTCTCGAAATGACACACGCCCCCGGTTCCATTCCGTTAACGCGACATGCGTCCGAAAAACTCTGGACGTCATCCTTCTGGCGAATCTTGCGCTTAAGCTTGGGGGCATTGACAAACGTGCCTTTCCCCTGCCGCTTCGTTAGATAGCCCTGCTGGACGAGCTCCTCAATAGCGCGTCGCACGGTAACGCGGCCAACTTTATAGCTCTCAGCCAATTCGAATTCGTTGGGTATCCGCGCGCCCGCCTTGTAGGCGCCGGAGTTGATTTCGTTTTTGATGATATCAATAACCTGTTGGTACAGCGGTATCGCTGCTTTACCGTCAGTTGGCCCTTCAGTCGGTGGCATATACCCTCTCCCAGCACAATTAATTCTAAAACGGGCTTAAGGGCATTCAACAAGCCCTTAAGCCCGCATTAGCTTAAAGTATGCTAGGTGTCGCACCAAAATGTTGGCTATTTACTCATCAGACCCGAAAAACGCGCAACTACCGCGCTCCTAAGAAAGCGTGAGCAGCTCCGGCAGCTGGTCGATAATCTTGTCCGCGGCATCCTGGCTAAAGCCAAAGCGCTCCTCGCGCTTGGCAATGACTGTCAGGCCGGCTCGCTTGCCGGCAGTGATGCCAGGCACCGAATCCTCGACGCAGCAGCAGCGATTCGCGGGCAGCCCCAGCAGGTCCAGCGCATGCAGGTAGATGTCGGGCTCGGGCTTGCTCTCCTTAAACTGCTCGCCGCTCACCACATACTCAAAGGCATCCGACAGCCCGCATGCGTTGAGCACTTCCTCGATGCTAACCATGGGAGACGAGCTGGCAAGCGCCACGCGAACGCCACGGCGCGGCAGCTCTCGAATCGTATCCACGGCGCCTGGGTTAATCAAAGCCTGATAGTCGCGCGGACGCTTATGAGCCCATTCGTCCCAACGGGCCAACGCTTCATCGCCAGTGAAATGCCCCTTACCGGCGCGCTCAAACCAATCGACCAGCATATGCAGGAAGAACTGATGCGAGGTACCGACCTGCCCATTCAACTCCTCTTGAGTCAGATTAAGCCCAAGCTCCTTGGCAAACGCGGCAGTCTCGCCCAGGTAGTAATACTCGGTATCGACGATGACGCCATCCATGTCAAAGATAACGGCGTCGAACGGAAATGCGGACACGGCACCCTCCCTAACAAAAGGGCGCCCGCAAGCGGACGCCCGAACCATGCACTATCGGCGATTCTAACCCAGTAGCTGGTCAAGTGCCACCGCGATACCGTCTTCGTTGTTGTTGGCGGTCACCATCTGGGCCACGGCCTTGACTTCATCGACAGCGTTACCCATGGCGACGCCGGTACCAGCCCACTCGATCATGGACTTGTCGTTCTGGCCGTCGCCAAACGATACGACCTCGCTGGCATCGATGCCGAGCTTGGGCAGAGCACCCTCGAGCGCACGGGCTTTGTCGATACCGGGCGCCGTGTACTCAAAGTACCAGTCGGCCGTAAACATGCCCGAAAGCGTCTGCTTAAAGGGCGCGTACATTTCCTCGTAATGTGCCTGCAGGTAGGCCGGATCGCCCGCCGTCAGCAGCTTGTCCACGGGATAAGTGTCCACGACCTCATGCAAGCTCTCGACCTCGCGGATCTTAAGGTCGCAGGCATCGCGCTCGTATTTGACAATGTTTTTCTGCGAGCCATCCGGCAGCGTAATCATGCAGTGGTACGAGTCCTCGACATGCAAGTCGCGACCGAGCGAGATCATGGGGATCACATCATAGTTTTGCAGATGATCAATCAGACGGTGCAGTTCGTCAGCTGGCATGGCCTGGTCAAAAAGGACCTCATCGGTCTGAGCGTCGACAACATGCGCGCCATTGAAAGCGACTAGCAGACCGTCATGGTTTTGGAGGTCGAGCTCCTGTGCCAGAGCATGTAGCCCCCATGCGGGACGACCCGAAGCCAAGATGAGCTTAATGCCCGACTCCTGCGCCGCGAGCAGCTTTTCGCGCGTACGCGGGCTGATCACCTTCTGATCGTTGGTGAGCGTACCATCGATATCCATTGCGATGGCTTTAATTGCCATATGTGCCTCCTTGCATCGTTTTTATCGCGCACTATCTTATCCGAGCCGGGGCACGTTCGCACGGCGCGCGTATGACGGTTGCAAAACCACCCCATTTGAAACAAAGACAAAAAAGTACTTGCAAAGACGCGTTCCGACATATAAGTTGATAAAAGACCGCCGTTGCGGTTTTAAGTAGATCGAGCATATGAAGTTTGAGTTTTAGCGTGTAAGAGAAGGAAGATCGGCAAAGTACAACCCCAAACGCAATGACAACTTAATGAGGTAACTGCCACATGTGAGGCACCCAGGGCATTGCTGTCTCGATTTTGAGCACGATGCCTTCCGCCTTGCATGGGCCGTTCCATCCCGCCCCTGCAGCAACTGCCTCACGGGCTCATTGAAAACCGCATAGCACCCCAACGTCAGCACATCACCCACGGCAAGCACATCACTCACGACAACCAACACATCAACAAACAGCACGAACATCAACCGATTGGAGAAGCTATGACAAACCACCACGCTGAAGACGGCGATAAGAAAAGCATTCTGGATGCCCGCATTGAGCGAGCATATGCAAACGAATATGACGCCGCCTTTGCCGCCGCGACCATAAAGAACTACGCGTCGCTACCGCTCGCGACGATCTTGGCCGACCACCCTCAACTGCTGAAGCGCTGCACAAAGATCATGGGCGACCCCGACATTCGCAAGCTGACAGACCCCTATGCCCCAAAACGCGACAACGATTCGTACGTTCTTACCGTAGGCTGCCTAGCCCATATGCTTACGGCGCTCGACACGAAACTCAAGCTCGAATGGGAACCCGACGAGCGTCATGAACTCGAAAGTAAGCGGAACACCCTGCGCACCGCACTGTTCCTTCCGTTGGACGGCCTCAAGCGCTGCAACGTCGAGCTCAATACACAGGCGCGGCAAAAGCCCGGGACCACGGGGCAGAAAACTCCAAGACCCCATGCGGCCATCGTCGACCGCAACCGATATAACCGCATGACCGCGCACTTTTCCGCCGAGGGAGCAGCCATAAGGACGCTGATCGACCTGCTGTGCCTCCTGAGCATCAACGAGCTATTTGAGGGCTATCTCGCCCTTGTTCCCGCGACGGCACCCAAGTCGGTAGCAAAGATCATCGAGACCTGCAGACGCCAGTTTGAGCGCCATCGCAATGGCAGCGAGATGAACGCCAGCATCGCGCAGTACTACGCGGCTCATTACAAAAATGACGGATGTGCCCCTGTCGAGCATCAGCTGCGGCTCGCCTACACCACGCCCGTCGCAACGCTCCATCGCTTTGGAGCCCTTGGCGCTTGCGAGCCGCACGAACAGGCAGCCTGCCCCACAACCGAGCTCGATCTCAGGCTCGGACGAACCCTGTAGCCTGCCAGCCCCTCCGCGGGCAACAATCCTATTCCACAACACAACCAACAGAAAGGAGTCCTCATGGACACCAATCATTCCCCCATCATCAGCCCCCTCACCATGCGTGAATCCGCCCGAGGTATCACGCTCACCAGCATTTACGATGAGATGCTCGCCCGTCGCGAGCTCTCCGTCATGGGAAACATCGAAACCCCGATGGCCCACGACCTATGCCAGCAGATCCGCCTGCTCGATGCCACCGACCCCAGCCGCCCCATCACCATATTTGTCGCCAGCGCCGGCGGAAGCGTGCGATCGGGTCTTGCGATCTATGACGCCATGCGCCTCGCATCGTGCCCCATCCGCACCGTCTGCCTGGAATTCGCCGCGTCCATGGGCGCCGTGATCTTTATGGGCGGCGACGATCGCCGTATGGCGCCCCATGCAGAGCTCATGATTCACGACCCGCTGATCCCCC
Source organism: uncultured Collinsella sp. (assembly GCA_900542305.1). GTDB lineage: Bacteria > Actinomycetota > Coriobacteriia > Coriobacteriales > Coriobacteriaceae > Collinsella. Next base: position 22,616 of record UQMU01000008.1, read on the forward strand.
AGGGGGCAGGCGGCTCGGCACTTGCGCTGCAGGAAACCAGCCGGCGTCTCATGCAGACCCGCAAGATCCTCACGCAAATCCTCTCGGACCGCAGCGGCCTCACGCCCAAGCGCATCCAGTCCCTCACTGCAAAAGACACCTACCTTTCGGCCGAGCGCGCCGTCGAGCTCGGCTTTGCCCACGAAATCCTCTCGACCACCAAGGAGGTCGCCCATGCCTAACCTCGCCAGCTGCCTCGCCGCACCTGAGTCCGCATCGTCCACCATCCTCGCCAAGGATCGAACGCTTTCCTGCGACACCCGCCAAACGGGACTCAACAACAACGCACTTGTGATCGGCCCCTCGGGAGCCGGCAAGACCCGAAACGTCCTCAAGCCCAACCTGCTGCAAATGAACGCAAGCTACATCGTGCTCGACACCAAAGGCACGCTCTGTCGCGAAGTGGGACCCGTGCTGGCAGCCCACGGTTACCGCGTGCAATGTCTCAACTTCGCCGACCTCAACACCGTCCCGGCCCTTGCGCCCGGCATCGAGCGCTGCGGCTACAACCCCCTGAGGCACATTCGCCGCAAGGCGGACGGCAGGCCCAACCAGCAGGACATCCTCTCGGTGGCAAAGGCCATCTGCCCCATCGAGGACAACAACCAGCCTTTTTGGGATCATGCGGCGGCAAACCTGCTGTCGTGTCTTATCGCCTACGTCACCGAACAGCTACCCGCCGACGAGCAGACGATCAGCTCGGTCATCAAGCTGATCGAGCACCTGCAGGACGGTGCCACGGGTCGATTGTTTGACGACCTGATCACGACCGACCCACAAAGCTATGCCCTCTCGCTATGGCGGCGCTACGCCATTACGCAAAATGCCGAGCGCATGCACGCGAGCATCGTCGGCATCCTTGCCGAAAAGGTCATGTGTCTGGGATTCGACGGTGCGGCACAGCTCTATCGTGAGTACCATCAGGTGGACTTCGCTTCCATGGGACACACCCCCTGCGCCCTGTTTGTAACCGTGAGCGATATCGACCGCAATCTCGATCCGCTGACCGGCCTCTTTATTACGCAGGCGTTTATGGGCCTCATTCGCGAGGCCGATAGGCAGCCCGACGGCAGCCTGCCCGTGCCCGTGCGCTTTATGCTCGATGACTTCGCAAATCTGCAGATCCCCCAGATCGACAACGTGCTCTCGATTATCCGAAGCCGCAACATCTGGGCAACGCTGCTGCTGCAGTCGACCAACCAGCTCGATGCGCTCTATGGCGAGGCACGCGCACGCTCCATCATGGGCAACTGCGACACGCATCTGGTGCTGGCGTTCCAGGATCCCGAGAGTGCCCGGGTGTTTTCCGACCGCGCCGACGCGCTGCCCAGCACGCTCATGGCGACGCCGATTGATCGCTCGTGGCTCTTTGTACGCGGTCGCACTCCCGAACAGGTCGAGCGCTTTAGGCTCGAAGACCATCCGCTCTACGGGGAGCTGCCCGAGGCGCAGCGAGGCCATGCGGAGGCCGAGATCTAGGCGCAGGGTTCTCGCAGCGCGCGGCGCCCCGGCGATGTTCCACAAAGGCCGCGCGCCCCGGGACCACGGCAAAGCAAAGGGGCCCACATCCGATAGGATACGGGCCCCTGACTATAAGGCGCGATGCGTTAACAACAGCGACTACTTGCGATGCGCGCGGTAGAACTCGATGAGCGCCTGGGTCGAAGCGTCCTGCTCGGCCTTGGCGGCGTCGTCGTGGAAGGCCGGGGTAATCTGCTTGGCAAGCTGCTTGCCCAGCTCGACACCCCACTGGTCGTAGGAGTCGATGCCCCAGACCGTGCCCTCGACAAACGTAATGTGCTCGTACAGGGCGATGAGCTCGCCGAGCGCGAACGGGGTCAACGTGTCGCCGAAGATCGAGGTCGTCGGACGGTTGCCCTCAAAGCAGCGGGCCGGGACGATCTGCTCGGGCGTGCCCTCGGCGCGCACCTCATCGGCCGTCTTACCAAAGGCGAGCGCCTTGGTCTGGGCCAGGAAGTTGCCCAGGAACAGCTCGTGGACATCCTGGCCGCTGTCGGTTGCGGGGTTGGCAGTGTTGGCGAAGGCGATGAAATCGGCCGGGACCACCACAGTGCCCTGGTGCAGCAGCTGGTAGAAGGCATGCTGGCCGTTGGTGCCGGGCTCGCCCCAGAAGATCTCACCGGTGTCGGAGGTCACGGCGCTGCCGTCCCAGCGGACATGCTTGCCATTGGACTCCATGGTGAGCTGCTGCAGGTAGGCCGGGAAGCGGTGCAGGTACTGGCAATACGGAAGCACGGCATGGCTCTTGGAGCCGAAGAAGTTGACGTACCAGACATTGAACAGGCCCATCAGCGCGACGGCATTGTTCTCGAGCGGCGTATTGCAGAAGTACTCGTCGATGGCGTGGAAGCCCTCGAGGAACTGCTGGAAACGCTCGGGGCCGAGCACGACGATCAGCGACAGGCCCACGGCGGAGTCGACGGAGTAGCGGCCGCCGACCCAATTCCAGAAACCAAAGGCGTTAGCGGGGTCGATGCCGAAGGCCTCGACCTTCTCGAGTGCGGTGGAAACGGCGACGAAGTGCTTTGCCACGGCCTCGGCGTTCTGCTCATCGGAGCCATCGATGGCGCCCTGAGCCTTGAGCTGCTCGAGCATCCAGGTCTTGACCTCGCGGGCGTTGGTGAGGGTCTCGAGCGTGGTGAAGGTCTTGGAGACGATGATCACGAGCGTGGTCTCGGGATCCAGGCCGCGGAGCTTCTCGGCCTGGTCGTTGGGATCGATGTTGGAGATGTAGCGGCAGTCGATACCGGCGTCGGCATAGGGACGCAGAGCCTCGTAGGCCATGACCGGGCCCAGATCGGAGCCACCGATGCCGATGGACACCAGGTGCTCGATCTTCTTGCCGGTAACGCCCTTCCACTCACCGGAGCGCACGCGCTCGGCGAAGGCATACATGCGATCGAGGACCTCGTGCACGTCGGCGACGACATCCTGGCCGTCAACGATGAGCTGGCCCTTCTCGCTTGCCGGACGGCGAAGCGCGGTGTGCAGAACAGCGCGGTCCTCGGTGGTGTTGATGTGCTCGCCGGAGAACATGGCGTCGCGGCGCTCCTCGAGCTTCACCTCGCGGGCGAGATCGCACAGCAGCTTGACGGTCTCATCGGTCACCAGGTTCTTCGACAGATCGAAGTGCAGGTCACCGGCGTCAAAGCTCAGCTTGTTCACGCGCTCGGCATCGGCGGCGAACCAGGCCTTGAGGTCGATACCTTCAGCCTCGAGCTTCTCCTGATGGGCCTCGAGTGCCTTCCAAGCGGCAGTCGACGTAGCATCGATAGGTGCGGCAACAGTTGCCATAGAGTCCTCCTCAGCATACGGGCGCACGCCTCCATGCGCCCGGACATTCAGATGCCACTATTCTAGCGCAGGTCAAGACTACAATCAGCGAGCGTTGCCAATCGGCCCCCAAACGGCAACCGATCAAAAAGAGACAGGCTTATTTTGGCAGGTCAAACGCTTTACCAACCAAAAATAACCCATCCCTTTATGGCAAATATTAGGCCACGGCGCAGACGCTACCGAGCAACTCACGCAGAGGAGACCCGATGCCCTCCAGCAGTTCGGGCGCGATAATGGCAAAAACGGGAACCTCGCCGGTGCCCACGACAGCAGGCACCTTGCCCTCCGAGACAATGCATCCATAAGGGACAAAACCATCTTCGCCGGCATCGAGCGCCGCCATGCGACGCGCGAGTTCGCGCGCAAAGCCGGCAGCATCGGCATCGCCAATCGCCAGGACAAAGTCCACGCCTTCGTCGGTCGCCAGGGCCACGGCTTCGTCGACCAGTTCGTCTCCCCCGTCGCCCTCAAACGAGCCGCAGCGGAAAAGCACACGCTCGAGTAGGGCTCGAGCGAGCGAACCAAGTGCCGCCGAGACAAGCTCATCGCGCGTATGCTTGTCACCGCCCAACACGACCAGTGCCTTGGTGCCAGCGTAGTGGGCAACCAATCGCCCGCACCAGCGAGCCACATCCCCATCCGCAACCAAGCGCGTCGGCATACCAAACCCATAATTGACCATCTTTCCCACAACCCTTCCGTGCGCATAGGCGGTATCAATCGTTAGGCTCATGCTACGAAGCAAGGTTTTCCGAGCTGTTTCGCACTCTTTAGAGCTGCGTTAAAACCCGATGCAGTTGCACGACTATACCTGGCAAAAAGGAACAGGTTTTGACGATGTCCGGACGAGCGGGTATTATCGAACAGATATTCGATAAGAACATGTGTTTGATGGAGGGACACGGATGGCGCACGAGCAGCACACCTATATCTGCATCGACCTCAAGACGTTTTATGCCAGCGTCGAGTGCGTCGACCGTGGGCTCGATCCGCTCACCACCAACCTAGTCGTTGCCGACGAATCGCGCGGACGCACGACCATCTGCCTCGCCATCACGCAGGCCATGAAGGACTTAGGTATTCACAACCGCTGCCGCCTATTCGAGATTCCCGACGGCATCGACTACATCAAGGCCGTACCGCGCATGCAGCACTACATGGAGGTGTCGGCGCAGATCTACGGTATCTACCTGGAATACGTCAGTCCGCAAGACGTTCACGTCTACTCAATTGACGAGTGCTTTATCGACGTGACACCCTATCTGGACCTCTATCACACCGACGCGGAAGGCTTCGCCTGCATGTTGCGCGACGAGGTCCTGGCGCGCACCGGCATCACGGCGACGGTCGGCATCGGCCCCAACCTATTCCAGGCCAAAGTTGCACTCGATATCACCGCCAAGCACGTACCCAGCCGCATCGGCATACTCGACGATGAGACCTTTCGCAAGGAAATCTGGCCCCATCGTCCCATCACCGATATCTGGGGCATCGGCCCCGGCGTGGCAGCACGACTCGAAAAATACGGCGTCTACGATCTGATGGGCGTCGCGGCGCTCGACGAAAACCTGCTTTACGACGAGCTCGGCGTCAATGCCGAGTATCTCATCGACCACGCCTTCGGACGCGAGCCGACAACCATCGCCGATATCCAAGCCTATCGCCCGCAAGCAACTTCGACCACCACAGGACAGGTGCTCTCGAAGGGCTATGCCTACGAGCAGGCCTACACCGTCTTGCGCGAGATGGTCGACAACGCCGTGTTGGACTTGATCGATAAGCACGTGGTCTGCGACAGCATCTCGCTCTTTGTGGGCTACGCGAGCGAGCGCGCCGACATACGCAGGCTTGATGCCAGCGGTACTGCACAATATGTGGACGGATGCGGACACCTGCGCTCGAGTACGTCGAGCATCGAACCCACCGCAACCGCCGGCCCCGAGCTCGCGCCCCGTGCTCCCAAGCCCGTCCAGCGCGATGACGAACGGCGCCGCCTGGTGCGCGAAGCGCAGGCAATCGATGGCATCTTTGTGGGAGAGCATGGTGGCAAACCGCGTGGTGGCTATGCCGCGCTCTTTGCGCACTCCAACGCCTCGCGCAAGCTGCCCGAGCGTACCAATTCGTTTAAGAAGATCATGGGCTATTTCGATGAGCTCTGGGCGCAGACTGTCGATCCCAAACGACCGGTCAAGCGCATCAACCTGGGCTTTAGCAATCTTGTGCCCGAGGAATTTGCCACCATCGATCTGTTCAGCGATATCGAGACCGATGAGCGCGAGCGCGACCTGGCGCGCGCCGTCCTGGCCGTGAAAGGCAAGTACGGCAAGAACGCGCTCGTCAAGGGATTAAGCTTTACCGCCGGCGCCACCGCGCGCGAGCGCAACGATCAAGTTGGAGGACACCGTGCCTAAACCCAAACAACAGCCCATGCGCCCGCCGACCGCCTTCGAGCGCCTGGCGGACCCCGAGGGCAGACGCCGCGCAGCCGATCCCAACCTCACTGCCAACGGTGCCGTGCGCGCCAACCGCGCCGCACAGTTTATGCCCTTTGCCGCCCTCACGGGATACTACGAACTCGTGCGCAAGCAGGAAATCACCGTCGAGCAAAAACGTGAGCTCACGGAAGAAAAAGCCCTCGAGCTTTCGCAAAAGCTCGAGGGCCTCAAACGCGGCGACTTGGTGCGCGTCACCTATTACGATACGTACGGCTATCGTAGCCGCACGGGCATTCTCGACGAAGCGTTACCCGCATTCAAGCTGCTCAAACTCAGGGATATCGCCATCAACTTCGACGATATCCAGGACATTGAGCTACGCGGACGAGCCTAGCGACGAGAACGCTTGCGCAAGACGAGAGCAATGCCAAGCACTGCGGCAGCTGCAACCAGCAATCCCAAGACCAGCGTGAGGGTCGAGTCGCCAGCGCGAGGCAGCGAGCCGTCCTTCGGAGTCTTCTTAGCGGTCGTCGTGACGGTGGTCGTGGTGCTGCTCGACTGGTCGTTGCCACCCGTCTGGCTGCCGCCAGGCTGATCGCCGCCACCCGGCTGCGAAGGATCGGTGGGTTCCGTCGGATCCGGAGTACCGGGATCAACCGGATTCTCCGAATTCTCCTTGCGCTGGATCCAGACCTGGCAACCATAGAACGGGTTGGCGGTACCAAGGCACAGACCCTGGTTGGTCACCGCAAAGGTGCGCAGACCATGGTTATACGGATCGTTAAAGCCATTGGTCGTCAGCGTCGTAAAGTTCACGCCGTCCTCGGTCACATACATATCAAAGCCGCGCTCGGCATCGCGCAGGTAACACATGCACGTAAGGACACTCTGCAACTTCTTGAGGTTCTCCTCGCTCAGCAGCTTATCGAGCGCATCCTGAATATCGCTCGGCAGCTCGGTGCCATAGGCATCCTCGTACTGCTGCTTAAGGCTCTCATAGCTATCGAGCATGTCCTGATACTGGTCGGCAAAGGACTTGAAGTACGCGATCTCGCCATCGATCTTCTGGACATAAGCGGCGTCGTCCTCAAAGTCCTGGGACATCGTCGCGGCCTGATCGCAAAGACCGCCCGCGGCATCCTCCAGCGCATCGCTCAGATCGCCAAAGCCCTTAGCAACCTCGGTCTTCTCGTCATCGACATCGACGGCCTTGTTTGAATCATCAACCTCAGCAGCTTCGTTCGAATCATCGACCTCGACGGCCTCGTTTGAATCATCGTCCGCAAGCGTGTTCACGGGAACGATGGGGTCGTCAGGCGATTTCTTGTCGAGCAGGTGATTGAGCAGGTCCCTAAGGCGCTGAACCTGAGAGTCCCACTCCTCGGGCGTCATATCGATAATGTCGCCATTGGAGAACTGGCCGATCGGCTCAAGCAGGCTCGCGGTATCAAAGGTACCGATATACAGCTTGCCGTCGAACTTCTGCATGCGCCAAATGTACTGGTTCTCGTTTCGGCCAAAGCCCGAAGTCAGGCCGGAAATACCGCCCTCGGGGAACATGTCGGTGCGATCGCCAACGACGAGCTCCATGTTCTCGTCCTTGTCCATGCGATAGATGTTAACCGACTGCTCAAGATTGGCATTCACAAACGAGCAGTCAACGCCACCCATGCTGCTCTTGCCGCCCTCTTCGGTGTTGGATTTGTTGAACAGGATGCGCTCGAGGGCAATCTCCTCGTCGTTGTATTCACCGATATAGAGGTAGTCGTTGTAGACGATGAGGTTGGCAGCGCCAGAACGGGTACGGGCAGGATCGATGCCAAAGCAGTACTTTGCACCGTCCGTCTTCTGATCGCCGACAATGGGAGTCCACGAATAGCTGCCGTCGGCATTCTTGTCGCCACGGACCATGGCAAACGACTGCATGGAATTATCATCGGGAGCGTTCTCGGGCGTACCGGTGCAGATGGTCGCATAGAGATGGCCATTGTACGAGACCATATCCCAAATGGCGCCGCCGTAGATGCTGTCCTGATAGCGAATCGCCGGATAGCCAAACAGCGTCTCCGAGTTGGCAATCTCGGTGAAGCTGTCCTGGCCCTTCGAGGGGTCAGACGACGTCAGGATTGTCGACACAAAATTACCGTTCGCGTCTTTACCCACATTACTGATGACGAGCTGGCCATCATGGACGCACATGCCGCGGATACCGGTAGAAATGCCCTGCTTGTAGGCAGCACCGTAATCCTGCATGCTCGAAAGGCCCTGATAGACAACTTTGTACTCATCCGTCTTAGGATCGATCTCGTATACAGCAGGCAGGCCGCCTTTGCCGTCATTGGTCCTGACGCTGCCGCAGAAATAGAGCTTACCCTTATAGCTCACGGCATTGCGGAACAAAGGAGCGACGCCGTTGAGCGATTCAGAGAGTAGCAGCTTGGTCTCACCGGTCTTGGTATTGATCTTGACCAAGATGCCGCCGCTGTCCTTGTCGGCCGTGCCGTCCTCCTTCTGCTGTCCATAGAAGAAGGTACCGTTAAACATGGCCTCCAGCGTCAGGCGCATGGTTTCGACATCAAAGGAATCGCCCAGCGTGCTGTTCATGAGCGTCAGCGTGTTGCCCATCGCCGCATAGCAGGTGCCCACATAAAGCCAGTCACCATAGCTCGCAGCCGCCCAAGTGTAGCTCTGGCCGCGATCGCCTTCGTTGTTGGCCGTATTACCATCGGCGCCCGGAACGGCAACGGCACCGTTACCCTGGTAGTCGACGATGCCATCCGGCTGCGACGTTCCTACCGTAGGATGCGAGAGCTTCTCAAAGGAATACCCATTTCCCGCATTGTAGGTAACGGCACCCGATGCGTCTTCGGCGTGCGCCGGCAGCGGCGATACCAAGATAGCGGCAAGCGCTGCCACCAAGCCAAGTGTTCCCACTCGTCTCATAAGGTTATAGCCTCCCCTGTCCTAAAGCCCAGTTTTAGCATTCTTCATTTCTGTCCACGGTTAATTGCAATCTGAGCACAGCAATAATCAGTGTATAAATATACACCTGTAATTTTTTGGACGGGTTCATAGATGCTCGATTGGTAGCGAATTCCGCGCAAACCGTCACCAAACTCCACTTTTGCCGCATCTAAAGGTTATTTTTGCGCAAATTTTTGGATGCCGATAGTCACAATGGGCAGGAGGCTGGTACCCACCGGAGAGGGCAACGCCTACATTTTCATAACGTAATAGCCCGCACCCCTCACTGCCGTCTCGAGTGTGTCGCGATCAACCGGGCGCTTCGAGCGCACGCGTGCCGTGTGGTCCGCGTACGTTACCGTAGCCCACACGCCATCAAGCGCATTGAGGGCATTCGTCACATTCCGGGCGCAGCCGTCGCAACTCATGCCGCCGATAAGGAGTTCCTCACGATAGGGGTAGTGGGACTCGTCGGTGTCTGCCACCACAACCTTTTTGGCCTTCTTGCCGCTCGCACCATCGCTGCAGCAACTCTTCCCGTGTGTCGAAGCGGCAATGCGACGCAGTCCAAAAAACATGCCGACGGCAATGACGGTCAGCACGATGAGATTCGCAGGGTTGAGCAAGTCACTCATGCGTTCCCCTTTCAGTAGCACTATCTAGATACCCCCATGGGGTGTCCCCATCTTAACCCAAAATCATGTCCGTTCGGTCAATTAGTTTTCCTCTTCAAACTTTTTTGTTGACCATGGCTTACTTTCGTGTATAAGTTTTCCTAGGCTAACAGTTTAGATCCGTAAGGAGCGACGTGACTCGAACCATAGACATCCCAACGTTTCAGGCAGCAGTCGTGCGCAACTGCTCCCCCACGCTCGCGGGCATCAAGCCGGCATCGCTCTTTACCTATCCAGGCACCTACGCCCACGGGGACGGCTCGACCGCAACAGAAACCATCGCAGAACGCCGAGCACGCCTGCTCAACGTTATCGCCCAGTGCAACCGCGAGCTTGACCCGCTTGGCATCCACCTGAGTGTTTTGGTCTGGCGGCCCTGCGGAGCGCTCGTGTACGTGTACCGAGCCAAAAGCCTCACCACCTATTTCGCGGACCCTCGCGCCAAAACGGCGCTCGCCTCGGAAGGCTACGACACGAGAGACCTTTCGACATGCCTTGTGCATTTGGCATCACGCATCACGCTCGCGAGTAATAACGTCGCGGAATGCGCCTGTAGCCAGACTCGATGCGCACTACCCCAGCAAGCTAGCTGCAGCAACGACTGCACCTGCGAGTTTCCGCACGAAATAGGCTACTTCCTAGGATATCCCTACGACGACGTGCACGAGTTTATCGTCCAGCGCGGCGAGAACTATAAGGTCTTTGGGGCCTGGAAGGTCTACGCAAATGTCGAGCAGGCACTTGCGACGTTTGATGCCTACCGCGCCTGCACCCAATACTTCACCTTTGTCTATCAGCAGGGCTACAGCTTGGCGCAACTTGCCCAGGCAACCCGATAGAACATAGAAGCCGTGGCAACCTGCCGCACAACTGAAAGGACTCAACATGAGCAAGATCGCCGTCGTCTACTGGAGCGGCACGGGCAACACCGAGGCCATGGCAAACCTCGTTGCCGAAGGTGCAACCGATGCCGGCGCCGAGGCAGAGGTCATCTCCTGCGCCGACTTCTCCGCAGACAAGGCCGCTGGCTATGACGCTATCGCCTTCGGCTGCCCCGCCATGGGTTCCGAGGAGCTTGAATATGATGAGTTCCAGCCCATGTGGGATGAGGTCAAGGAGACCCTCGGCGACAAGAAGGTCGTCCTCTTTGGCTCTTATTCGTGGGCCGAGGGCGAATGGATGGACAACTGGAAGGCGGACGCCGACGAGGAGGGCGTCAACGTCGTCGATTCCGTCATCTGCTACGACGCCCCCGATGATGAGAGCGAAGCGGCCTGCCGCGCCCTTGGAGCCGAGCTCGCCTAGCGGCAATGAGCTCCGCCCGCAACGCGCATTGCAACAAAACACATTCGCGTCCCAACAAAAACGGGAGCCGGATCACATCCGGCTCCCGTTTTCTGCTATGTCAGTCATATAAAGCGGCTACGAGATATTGCCCAAGAACGCCTTGGTGCGCTCGCTCTTGGGGTGGTCGAAGACCTCGCTCGGCGTACCCTCTTCCACAATGACGCCGCCGTCCATAAAGACGACGCGGTCGGCGACATCGCGGGCAAAGCCCATCTCGTGCGTCACGACGATCATGGTCATACCGTCGTGCGCCAGGTCGCGCATGACGCCCAGAACGTCGCGCACGAGCTCAGGGTCGAGCGCCGAGGTGGCCTCGTCAAAGAGCATCACGTGAGGGTTCATCGACAGGGCGCGGGCGATGGCCACGCGCTGCTGCTGGCCGCCCGAGAGCTGGCTCGGCATAAAGTCGATGCGCTCGGCCAGGCCGACCTTGGTCAGCTCCTCGACGGCGATCTTCTCGGCCTCTTCCTTGCTGCGCTTGAGCACCTTTTGCTGCGCAAGCATGACGTTCTTTTTGACCGACAGGTGCGGGAACAGGTTGAACTGCTGAAACACCATGCCCAGGTGCGTGCGCACTTTGTTGAGGTCGACGCCCTTGGCACACACATCCACGCCCTCGACGACAATCGAGCCGCTCGTGGGATGCTCCAGGCGATTGATGCAGCGAAGCATCGTCGACTTGCCCGAGCCTGAGGGGCCCAAGACCACAACGACCTCACCCTTGTGCACATCCAGATCGATATCGCGCAGGACCACGTTGTCCCCAAAGGCCTTCTGGAGGTTCTTGATGCTGACGACGACCTCGTTCGAGTTATTGGTTTCGCTCATGATAGGACCTCCTTACAGACCGGCGATGTGATCGGCGGGCGTCGCGACAACCTGTCCGGCGCTCTTGGCGGGACGCTTCTTTTTGGTTTCGGCCGTACCCAGCAGCCTCGCCTCAAGACCGCTCACCAAGCGAGCGAGCGGCAGGGTGATGACCAGATAGAACAGGGCGGCAACCACGTACGGTGTAATGGAGCCCGTCGTGGCCACGATGGTACGGGCGTTCATGACGATCTCGACCACACCCACGGCGGCAAGCAGCGACGTATCCTTGTAAAGCAAGATAAACTCGCTGGTCAGCGTAGGCAAAACATTACGGAACGTCTGCGGAATCATGACATAGAGCAGCGTCTGGAACGCGTTCATGCCCAGCGAACGCGCAGCCTCGTTTTGGCCCTTGGGGATCGATTGAATACCGGCACGGAAGATCTCGCATAGGTACGCAGACGAGTTCATGGCCATGACGATAACGCCAAGCACGTAGTCATCAACCTTGACGCCGGCCAACGGCAGACCGAAGAACGCGATATAGATCTGCAGGAACGCCGGCGTACCGCGGATGATATTCACATAGATGCCGGCGAGGCAGCGCAGGATGCGCGACTTGGAGATGCGCATGAGCGACAAGGCAAAGCCAAAGGGAATTGCCAGCGGAAACGCCACAAGCACGATCGAGAGCGACATAAGGAAGCCCTTAAAGACGATCGGCAGGCTTTGGACCAAAATGACTGGGTTTAAGAACAGGCGCAGGAACATATTGGAGTTCCAGGCCTCGACCCACGGCTGCTCCTTAAGATCGGCCAGGAAGTTATCGAATGCCGTCACGCCCTTGATCTCCACCGACGGAATCTTGGAGATCTTCTTGGTCGAGCCATCGGCCAAAGTGCAGGTGCCGCTAAAGGCCTCATCGCCGCCCTCGACGGGGAAGGTCACGCCGTAAACCTCGACACGGAAAAAGCCGCCGGCAGGCGCCGTCTCGCCAAAGTCGATCTTGAGCGTCTGGCCGTCAGCCTTGCACGTGGGCTTCATGGGCGTACGATCCATGAGGTCCTCGCCCGAGAGCATCGTCAATCGCGTGTCATCGGTACCAAACGTCGTGCCGTCGACAAACGTCAGCGAAAGACCGCTCAGCTCCTCGTCGGCATCGGCCTGGACCTCCCAGGTAATGCGCGTCTCGGTACCGCCGACCACAGCGCTGCCCGAACCAGTGTTGGGTCGGGCGGTAATCTTTGCGGTCTCAAGCGCCTGGGCGGTCGTGGGCGCATATGCCCCTGCGCACACCAGCGCGAGCGCCACGGCCATGGCGCAGGCTAGCTTTTGGAGCAAGGCGGGCAGTGGAAAACGCTGCTCCGCGGCCCCTTTGTTCAGTCGAGACAAGGTGGCTCCTATCGTAGAAGTTGCCGGCAAAACGAGACGGAAATACTCTCCGTCAAGAGAAGCGCAAAGGCCCTCTCCGCCAAAACGGAAAGGGCCCGCGAGCAATCAAGTAGCTATTTTACTTGATGTTGTACTTAGCCATGAGGGCGTCAATGGTACCGTCATCAGTCAGGTCCTTGATGGCCTGGTTGATGTCGTCCTTGAGCTTGGTGTTGCCCTGGTTGATGGCGATGGCGTACTCCTCGCCGGTGCTGATCTGCTTGATGGTCTGGCAGGTGTTGAACTGCTCGGCGGTCAGTTGGCTGGCAACGGAGCGGTTGGTGACTACGGCGTCGCCCTTATCGGACTGCAGGGCGCTGAAGCACTCGGTAGCATCCTTGTAGGGGACGATCTTGGCCTTGGGGAAGTTCTCCTGGGCAAAGGCCTCGGCGGTCGAGCCAGACTGGACGATGATGGTAGCGTCAGCGTTGTTGAGCTTCTCGCTGTAGTTGTCGGCCGTGATGTCGGTGTTATCGACCTTGGTCACGATAGCCTGATCGTCCATGTAATAGGAATCAGAGAAAGTGACTTCCTTCTCACGCTCGGGCGTGTCGGTGATAGCCGCGATGGAAACGTCATACTTGGCGCCCGAAGCGACGCCCGGAACCAGCGTGTCAAAGTCATTGTTGACATACTCGACATCCAGGCCCAGCTTGTCGCCGATAGCCTTGATGAGCTCAAGGTCAAAGCCCTGATAATCGCCGTTGTCATCCTTGTACTCAAACGGAGCGTACTCGGCAGAGGTGCCGACGGTCAGTGTACCGTCCTTGACGAGCGCGTACTCCTTGGAGCCGTCGACCTTCTCGACCTTAGCGTCGTCAGAGCTGCTGGAACCGGCATCAGAACCAGAGGTGGCGTTGGACGAGCCGCAGCCCGTCAGTGCGAGGGCGAGCGCCATGGCGCCTGTGGCGGCAAATGCGCCAAGCTTCTTGAGCTTCATAATCAGTCTCCTTCCGATGACCCCGTTTGATTCAGAGGTCTGCAAAAACTGTTGGATATTATGCACCCGTAAGTGCGAATCTGCAATTAGAAAACTGATTGAAACAAACCCATATTGTGAATGGAACACTCTACTTTGTGACAGTCGTTACTGCTGCAACGACCTTAATAGCGTAATTTCCGCTGCATAACCTGCAAGTTCGTTTGGCGTCTCCAAAATAAATGGAAGTTCACACAAGCGGCTATTCGATACAATATTCTGCATAACCTGCATACCGCCGCCAAACTCTTCACTACCCAGATAGCCCTTACCGATGCATTCGTGGCGGTCCTTATGGGCGCCGCAAGGGTTCTTGGAGTCATTAATATGCACGGCGCGCAAGCGCTCGATACCCACCACACGATCGAACTCGTTGAGTACGCCGTCCAGATCGTGGACGATGTCATAGCCGGCGTCATTCACATGGCAGGTGTCTAGGCAAACGCCCAGCTTGTCCGATAGCTCTGGACGCCTGGCAGCAGCACCCTCGATAATGCGCGCCAGCTCTTCAAAGCTACGGCCCACCTCGGTACCCTTGCCGGCCATGGTCTCGAGCAGCACCGTCGTCTGCTGCCCCTCAAACATCACCTGACACAAGGTGTCGACGATCATCTGAATGCCAGCATCAGTCCCCTGCCCCACATGCGCACCGGGATGGAAGTTGTAGTAGTTGCCGGGCAGTGCTTCCAGACGCTGCAAGTCCTCGGCCATTGCCTCCAAGGCAAACTCACGCGCCCGCTCTTTGGCCGAGCAGGGGTTATAGGTATACGGGGCATGAGCCACGAGCGGGCCAAAGTCGTTTTGCTCCATAAGCTCGCGCAGGGCCGCCACGTCATCCATGTCAAGATCTTTCGCCTTGCCGCCGCGCGGGTTACGCGTAAAGAATGCAAAGGTATTGGCGCCAATGGATAGCGCCGTCTCCCCCATCGCCCGATAGCCCTTCGTCGTCGAAAGATGACACCCAATCGTCAGCATCTCCAGCTCCCCCTCATCAGTTGCGGTGAAATACGGTCTATTGGTGCCTTATTTTGGCGCAAACAGACCGTATTCCACCGCAAGTTATAAAAGGGTCATCAGAGATGCGGGCCACCAAGCACTACGGCTACGGACGCCGGCGTCATGATCCCCTACGCGTCAGTGCCAAGTCCTAGCGGGCTAGACGGATTCCATCGATAATGCGCGCGCAGCGCTGTGTGGCGGCAAGGGGCATGACGGGACTCTCGAGCTTCCCCGCCCGGATGAGCTGGGTCGCATGCTGGATTTCGCCATAGAAATCATCGACCTCAAACGGGGCATTTATTTCGAGCATTCGTCCGTCGGAGTACTTCACATGGGCGAGCTCGGGGCGATGGAGGCGCTCGATTTCCAACGAACCCCGCTCGCAGGCAATCGTTAAGCGGCTTTCATATGCTGCTTTACCGTCGCACATCATATGAATGGGTATGCCGCCGACACTCATATGGATCTCATCGGCCCAATCCACGCGGCCGTCCGATACGTCACGCCAGCGAACTTCACGAGACGAAACATCGCACGCACCCGCGAGCAAATCCTCAAACCAACCGACTGCATAGCAGCCCATGTCATATAGACAGCCGCCCTGCAACGGATCAAGCAGATAACTCGAAGGGGATTCACCATAATCGAGTTTTTGCACGCTTTCAATCGAGACAATACGGCCAAGCTCACCCGACGCAAGCAAGTCCTTCACGCGAGTGCGCATCGGGCAAAACCGATTCTTCATCGCCTCCATAAACAGCACTCCGCGCTCGCGAGAGGCGGAGGCAATCGAGAGAGCCTCTTCCTCACTCAAAACGGCCGGCTTTTCGCACAGCACGGCCTTTCCTGCGCGCAGTGCCCGACAGGCCCAATGCGCATGCATGCCATGTGGAAGAGCCAAGTAGATTGCGTCGACATCGGGGTCGGCGATCAGCGAATCATAAGCCGCATCGCCGCTATCGTCAGCCGTGGCATAACTGTGCGCGGCATCAATCGAAAACGCCCTGCAAAACTCCTCAACATGCGAAGGAGTGCGACCGGCGGCAGCCACAAGCCGTGCCCCGTCCACCTCCTTGAGCGACGATGCAAATCGATGCGAAATGTGCCCAGCGCCCAAAACGCCCCAACGAACCTCACGTAAATCATCACATGAATCCCGATGGCCCACGACAGCCCCCTTCAGTTGCGGTGGAATAGTTCCTGTTTGGCCCCTATTCTGCCGCAAACAGGAACTATTCCACCGCAAGTTATAAAAGGGGCATCAGGAGCGCGTTTTGCAAAAGGCTTTAAGCGCGGCCGTTACGAGGCCAGGCTGGAAACGTCGGCGCACATCGTCGAGACGCTCGGGAATATCAATGTGCTGCGGACAGTGACGTGCGCATTTGCCACACTTGACGCAATTGCTCACCAGCTTGGGCTCGTTCGTCCGCACCGCGCTCGCCGTAAAGTATTGAGACAGCCCCGTAAACCAACTATGTGCGTAGCTCGCGTTGTAGGCGCCAAAGCAACCGGGAATATTGATGCCCTTGGGGCACGGCATGCAGTAGCCGCATCCCGTGCAGGGCACGCGATTCGATTTTTCAAACTCTCCCAGCACACGCGCGATGGTATCGAGCTGCTCTGTCGTCATCGAATCCGGCAGCGCGCAATCCGCCAATGCCGCGTTCTCGTCCACCTGCGCGGTATCGGTCATGCCCGAAAGCAGCATCGTGACTTGAGGATGGTTCCACACCCACGAAAGGCCCCAAGCAGCCGGCGTCTTCAGGTACGGATCGCGTACGTCATCGAGCACGGCGCGGGCCCGCGGAGGCAGTTTGCCCGCCAGGCGTCCACCCAAAAGCGGTTCCATCACAAACACCGCGAGCCCGCGCTCGGCGGCTGCCATGAGTCCCGCCGTTCCCGCTTGGTATCGCTCTCCAGCGTAGTTGTACTGGATCTGGCAAAAGTCCCAGTCATACGCGTCAAGCATCGTGAGGAAGTCCGCCGCACTGCCGTGGTACGAAAAACCTATCTGGCGAATACGCCCCGCAGCCTTTTGGTGCGCAATCCAGTCCTCGATACCCAACGCTACCACGCGCTCCCACTGCGCGGGCGAGATGATGTTGTGCATGAGGTAGTAGTCGATATGGTCAGTCCGCAAACGGCGCAGCTGCTCGTCGAAGAACCGATCGAAATCCTCCGCACATTTGCACGAAGCGTGCGGCAACTTGGTCGCAAGCAAAATCTGGTCGCGCAGACCCAGGCGCTCAAGCGAAGCTCCCACACAAGCTTCGTTACCGGGGTAGAGATAGGCCGTGTCCAGATAGGTTATCCCTTGCTCCACCGCACGGGAAATGATGGCATCGGCCGTCTTCGCATCGGGGTGTCCCGGCGCACCGGGAAACCTCATGCAACCCAGACCCAGAGCAGATATTCGGTTACCACTTTTGGGGTCAACGCGGTATTGCACGGCCCCTCCCTTCGCCATCAGCGCCCCGGCAAGGCGAAACACAATGGTCACGCGGCCGAAACATCGCGGAATCGCGATCGAGAACGTATCGTAACGTAGCAGAAATCGAGCTGTCACGACACCGCTTTAACATCAGCAAAAAGCCCGATGAAAGGAGGCGACCGTGACCACACACGAGAATGCCTACCCCTACCCCGGCGAACAATACATCCTCTCGGTCGACCGTTACCAGATCGAGGTCATGGACCATCTAGACGAACTTCCCGCCACAGGCGCTGTCATCTTCTGCACCTTCCCCAAGGTGCGCGATGGCGTCGTACACCCTGCGCGCGTTTTTGTGATCTGTCCCGCGGCATAAGCGCACAGTGCAATAGTTTCTTTTTCATAACAGCAGCCCCGCGCGCTTACCAAACGCCCCGGCGACATACAATCCATCAGGCGCCCCTTACGCGGGCGCCTTTTATATGGGGAGATGATTCGCATGCTGATCAACAAGGTCGCCTTTATCGGCAAGGGCGGCGTCGGCCTGCTCTACGGCAGTATGATCGCCCAGGCACTCGGCAACGACGCCGTCGAATACATCATGGACGACGCTCGCTTTGAGCGCCATGCGAACGACGCGCTCACCGTCAACGGCAAGCCCTGCGTACTCAAGTCCGTCCGCGCAAGCGAGGCGACACCCGCCGATCTGGCCATCCTCACGGTCAAGACAACCGGACTCGACCAGGCACTCAAGACTATGGAGCGCGTCGTGGGACCCAATACGCTCATCGCCTCGCTGTGTAACGGCATTACGAGCGAGCAGAAGATTGCCGAGCGCTTTGGCTGGGAGCACACCGTTCTTGGTATTTGCCAGGGCATGGACGCCGTGTTCCTCGACGGCGCGCTCACCTTTACCAATGCGGGCGAAATCCGCTTTGGCGCGGCCGCCGGTACCGAGCCCGCAACCGTCACCGCCATCGACGAGCTCTACACGCGCTGCGGCATCGCCCATACCGTCGAGAGCGACGTTGCGCACCGCATGTGGGCCAAACTCATGCTCAACGACGGCATCAACCAGACGTGCATGGCCTACGGCGGGACCTACGGAAGCGCCACGGAGCCGGGCTCCGAGCAGCGTCGCTGCTTTGTTTCTGCCATGCGCGAAACGCTTGCGGTCGCCAACGCCGAGGGCGTTGAGCTGACCGAGGCAGACCTGACGCAGATGGTGCACCTCATCGAGGGAATCGACCCCGCCGGTATGCCCTCGATGGCGCAGGACCGCATCGCACAACGAAAAACCGAAGTCGAGGAGTTCGCGGGCACCATTTGCCGCCTGGCCGCCAAACACGATATCCAAGTGCCGCAAAACGATTGGCTCTATCAGCGCATCCGCGCTATCGAGAAAAGCTGGTAGCGCCCGGCTCACCACGTCAACAGGCTCAACAGCAAAGCGCCCACAAGGAGCACTCCCCTTACGGCGGCTTTCATCTTCATCTATAACCAGTAGTCGATGTCCCGACGGTTAGAGCTGCGACTCCGACGCCTGGTCCTCATCGTCGCGACAAAGGACTACACCCGCACTTCCCAGCAGTGCGGCCGCGACCAACGCACTGACCACGATAGAGGCAGCCCCACAAGACCCCTGCATGCCCGCAACGAGCGCGGCCGTAGGACCAAGGCAGCCAAGCACCAATGCGACGGCGGCAATGGCAATATCTCGAGCGTTCACAAGACCACTTCCTCCACGAGAAAGACTTTGCTTCTCGTGACTTAGTGTGCCCCGCGCCCATATGCGCGGCGTACTGCCACGGTAAGCGCTCTGTTAGCTCAAGCGCATACATAGAACGGGCGTCCTTACGTTGCCCTAAAGCTCGGTAAAGACGCCCATCCGCCAAATATCCGTGATGCAGAAAAATTACCAACCGGTGTAGTAGTCGGTGGTTCCGGCTGCGCAGCCGGAGTCATAGACCTTGCACTCGCCCTTGGAACCGGTAAACGTGGAGCCCTGAGCCTTATCGCCCGCGGCCACGACGTAGTAACCATCGGAATCGCGCCAAAAGCCCTCGGAATCCTGCGTCCATTCGCCCGTGCGGTGGTGATACAACACGTTGCTGCTGTAATAAGTCTCGCGGCGGCCGTTATAGTTATTGACGCCGCTCGAGCGCGTCAGGCCCAAGCCGTTCGCGTAATACGCAGCGGACGTGTAAGACGAGCCGGAGCCGGCGTTGTAATACGAAGCCTGAACGGCCTCAGCGGCCTCGGCTTCGGCTGCGGCAGCCTCGAGCGCCTCGCGCTTGGCATCCTCAAGCGTGGAGCGAAGCTCGTCGAGCTCGGTCGACTTGGCGTCGACCTCCCCCATCGTCAACAGGCTACCCGCACCGTCGATGCAGCCCTGCAACACAGCGCGCTCGTCATCGGTAGCATAGTCGCCATACATATTCATAATGATCTGAGCGCGCATCTCCAGGGAATCGCGCTTTGCCCCCATCGAGGCGTTCCACTCCTGCATAGAGCCATAACCGTCGCCGCGGTAGTCGACGGGCTGCACCAGCGTCGCCTCGGACGGCGTAGATCCAACCGTATCGGATAGTGTTGCCGCGTGGGCATCAGTTGCGCCGGCGCCCGCCAAAAGTGCCACGGTCAGAGCGGCGGAAAGGGCGGCGGCTTTCGGTTTTCGTGAATCGATCCTCATGTAGCTGGAAACCTCCGTAGTGCGTTTTTTGCTGCGTTTGAGCTGCGTGTGATTCGATCGCGCTGCATAGTACCCCGAGCAAATCGCGACCTGCGGTTTTTCTCAAAAGGTGCACGTCAATTGCGTAAAACTCACATCCTCTCAACAGGAGTTTTCCACATCTCGATTGCATAAAGCATGCCAAAAACCCTGTAATAGCGCCCTTCCTATGCAAAAAGGCGTCTGCGCAACCATTGCTTGCGCAGACGCCTTGAGCAGGCATTTTATACAGTTATACCTATCGAGTCGCAAGGGGTCCTTGCACAAGTCGCCCTACTCGTCCAGTGCGGCAAAGGCCTGCTTCAGGTCCCAAATGATGTCCTCGGCGTTCTCGGTACCGATGGAAAGACGGATCGTGGAGGGCGTGATGTTCTGCTCGGCGAGCTCATCTGCAGAGAGCTGGGAGTGCGTGGTGGTAGCCGGGTGCACGACGAGCGACTTGACGTCGGCCACGTTGGCAAGCAGCGAGAAGACCTGCAGGTGGTCGATGAACTTCCAAGCAGCTTCCTGGCCACCCTTGATCTCGAAGGTGAAGATCGAGGCGCCGCCGTTGGGGAAATACTGCTTGTAGAGCTCATGGTCGGGGTGCTCGGGCAAGCTCGGGTGGTTCACCTTGGCAACGTGGCTGTCGCCGGCAAGGAACTCAACGACCTTCTTGGTGTTCCCAACATGACGGTCAACGCGCAGCGACAGAGTCTCGGTGCCCTGGAGCAGGACCCAGGCGTTGAACGGGCTGATGCAGGCGCCCTCGTCACGCAGCAAGATAGCGCGGACATAGGTCGCGAAGGCGGCGGGACCGGCAGCCTCGGCAAACGAAACACCGTGGTAGGAGGGGTTGGGCTCGGCGATCTGGGCGTACTTTCCGCTCGCCTTCCAATCGAAGTTACCGCCGTCGACGATCACACCGCCCAGCGAGGTACCGTGGCCGCCGATGAACTTGGTTGCGGAGTGGACGACGATGTTGGCACCATGCTCCAGCGGACGGAACAGATACGGGGTGCCGAAGGTGTTGTCGACGACAACCGGCAGACCGTGCTTCTTGGCGATCTCGGAGATGGCGTCGATGTTGGGGATGTCGGAGTTGGGGTTGCCGAGCGTCTCGAGATAGATGACCGTGGTGTTGTCCTTGATGGCACCCTCGACCTCTTCCACGTTATGGGCATCGACAAACGTGGTCTCGACGCCAAACTGGGAGAGCGTGTGCTCCAGCAGGTTGTAGGAGCCACCGTAAATGGTCTTCTGAGCCACCACGTGGTCACCGGCCTGGGCAAGAGCCTGCAGGGTATAGGTGATGGCAGCAGCGCCAGAGGCGACGGCAAGACCTGCCACGCCACCCTCGAGTGCGGCGATACGGTCCTCGAAGACGCCCTGGGTGGAGTTGGTCAGACGGCCGTAGATGTTACCGGCGTCGGCAAGACCAAAGCGGTCGGCGGCGTGCTGGGAGTTGCGGAACACATAGCTCGTGGTCTGGTAGATAGGCACGGCACGGGAGTCGGATGCAGGATCGGCGCTCTCCTGGCCAACGTGCAACTGCAGGGTATCGAAACCAAAGGTGTGCTCAGGATTGTTGATGAACTGGCTCATGATGATCTCCTTGATCGAACGAAAGTAAATAAAAAGAGAGAAGTAAGTCGCTGTCTCCTGATCACGCCAACGGGCGCAAACAGGAGCCCGGCATTCGTCTTGGTAAGCAATTCATATGCGGGCCTCCTTTCGCATCCCGGTTCCGTGGTTGGCTTAATTACCTACCGCCTTTGTGTGTTTTGAATAGTACGAGCATTGTTCCCCTCGGTCAATCACTTAAAAGCGCTAACCTGTTATCTGTTATATAGATAACAATCGAAAGGACGAGCGCCGATGACCCTCCAGCAGCTTCGTTTTCTGATCGCCGTGGCAGAGTCCGGCTCAATCAACGCCGCAGCTCAGCGCCTCTATACTGCTCAGTCCAACATCTCAAACGCCGTCAAAAGCCTGGAGCAGGAACTTCATATCGAAATTTTTACGCGCTCTAGCCGCGGTGTTGCACTCACCAACGACGGCACCGAGCTTTTGGGCTATGCGCGCCAGGTCGTAGAGCAGGCCGACATGCTCGAGGCACGCTACGAGGACGGCGGCACCCCGCAAGCCCGCCTCGCCATTTCCGCCCAGCACTACGCCTTTTCGGTCGAGGCCTTTGTCAACGTGGTCGAGCGCTGCCGCGACAGCAAGTTCGAGTTCATCATGCGCGAGACCACCACATCGCAGATCATTGATGACGTCCGTGCGTTTCGCAGCAATATCGGCATTCTGTATCTGGATGACTTTAACGCCCGCGTTCTGCAGAAGGCCTTCGCCGATGCCCGTGCAAGCTTCCATCCCCTATTCGACGCGACGGTCCACGTCTTCGTTAGCGAGCGCCACCCGCTCGCACGCCGCCCTCAGCTGTCCCTTGCCGACCTCACGCCCTATACGCGCTACAGCTTTGAGCAGAGAACCTCAAACTCCTTCTATTACGCCGAGGAACCGTTTAGCTATATCCCTTGCGACCGCAACATACGAATCTCGGACCGCGGAACACTTACCAACTTACTTATCACGTCGAACGGTTACACCCTGTCGACCGGTGTCCTCTCCAATGAAATGCAATGTGGTATGGCATCGATCCCGTTAGCAGACGCCCCAACGATGCACGTAGGCTATATCATGCACGACGAGCGCAAGCCCTCTCCCCTCTTGCAGCAATACCTCGACGAGCTCAACCGCATCATCCATGCCAACCAACTGTCGGAAGACGGGGTAGAAATCGTAGATTGCTAGCCCCCGACGGGCATGGCGCTACAATGGTCACTCACACGAAACGTACCCAACGAAAGGAACCATGTGAAGGTCATCATCTATACCGACGGCTCGGCCCGATCAAATCCGGGACGCGGCGGCTACGGCGCCGTGCTCAAATACACCAACCCCGCCGGCAAGACCTTCACCTCCGAGCTTTCGCGCGGCTACGCCAAGACCACCAACAACCGCATGGAGCTCATGGCGGTCATCGTAGCGCTCGAGGCGCTCAACCGCCCCTGCGACGTCGAGGTCCATTCCGATTCGCAGTACGTCGTCAACGCCTTCAACAAGCACTGGATTGACGGATGGAAAAAACGCGGCTGGAAGACCGCCAACAAGCAGCCCGTCAAGAACCGCGACCTGTGGGAGCGCCTGCTCACCGCAAAGAGCAAGCACAAAGTGGAGTTCATCTGGGTTAAGGGCCACGCCGGCCATGAGCTCAACGAGCGCTGCGATGAGCTCGCCACCACGGCGGCCGACGGCAGCAACCTCGATATCGACGCCGGCTTTAACGAGAGCGACCTGTAACGGCGTTTTCGCACGCTATTTCCTGTCCCCTCGCGCTACACTCATCCTGTAAACCGAACGGCACGAGGGGGATACATGCTGCGTATAGCGACCATCGGCACATCCATGATTACCGACGACTTTATCCAGGTCGTCAACGCCAACGACCAAGCTGCGTTTGTGGGCACGCTCTCGCGCGATGCAGATCGCGGCGCCGCCTTCACCGCTAAGCATGGTGGCGAGCGTAACTTCACCGCGCTTGACGAGCTTGCGTCCGCTGCCGACGTCGACGCCGTCTACATCGGCAGCCCTAACGCACTTCACTACGAGCAGGCCCTTGCCTGCATCGCCGGTGGCAAGCACGTCATCGTCGAGAAACCCTTCTGCGCCACCGAAGCGCAGGCGCTGGAAGTCTTCCGCGCTGCCGAGGCAGCAGGTGTCGTGGCCCTCGAGGCCATGCGTCCCCTCCACGATCCCGCCTTCCACGCCATCGAGGACGCCCTGGGCGAGATCGCCCCCATCCGCCGCGCCTCATTGCGCTTTGGCAAGTATTCCTCGCGCTACAACGAGATTCTCGCGGGACGCGCCACCAATATCTTCGACTGCAATATGGCATCGGGTTCCCTCATGGACATTGGCGTCTACGCCGTCGAGCCCATGGTCGAGATTTTCGGCATGCCCTCCGGCCTTACGAGCATGACTACCCTGCTCGATCCCACCACGCGACAGCTCACGCACGGCCCCATCGACGGCTGCGGTTCCATCCTCGCCAGCTATGGCGGAGGCCGCATCTCCGTCGAGCTCGCGCACTCCAAAATTACGAATGACCTGCTGCCCTCGCAGATCGAAGGCGAGCGTGGCACTATCCAGATCGACCATCTGTCCACGCCCCGCAACGTCCGCATCGACTATCGCGGCGATGCCGTACGCGGCTCAGCGACCGAGGCACCGCGCGAACAGGGCGAGAACGGCCGCGTGCTCGACCTGCCCAAATCGAGCAACACTATGGAATACGAACTCACAGACTTTATCACCGCCATCGGCGGCATCGATAACGTTAAGGAAGAGATTTGGGAGACCCCGGCGGGACGCCACGAGCTTGGCCACTACCGCGATGTCACGCTCGTCTCACTGCGCATCATGGATGCCGTGCGCCAGCAGGCCGGCATTACCTTCCCGGCCGACGCAGGCAAGCAGGCATAGCGATGGGTCTCTTCGATACGTTCCTCTCCAGCGTCACCGGCGGCAGTCGAGAACCCCAAAAACCATCAAACGTCGAGCTCGAGCTGCGCCGCAGACTTACTGTGCTCGCAAGCGACGAGGCCACTCAAGACACTCCCCTGCGCTATTTCCTGCGCTGGGCGGGGCAAGTCCAGGGCGTTGGTTTTCGCTTTACCACCACCAACCTCGCGCAGGCACGCTCCCTCACCGGCTGGGTGCGTAATATGGAAGACGGCTCAGTCGAGATGGAGATACAGGGAGCTCCGGCAAACATCCTATCTCATCTCGAGGCGCTTCATGCCTCCTACGAGCGCATGGGAACGCGTTTTCGCCTCGTAGACGCCCAGGCCCGAGCCCCACTTGCCAATGAAGACGGTTTCAGCCCTCATTATTAGTATTGTGTGCTAAATACGGTATCATTTACCTACGACCGTTAATAGAAAAGAGGCGAGGCGCATGGCGGTGCAAAGAAGGAATACCAGGCAGCGAAAGCTGGTTCTTGACGCCGTGCGCCAAAGCTATAACCATCCCACCGCCGACGAAATCTACAACGTCGTGCGCGCGCAGGATGACAAAATCAGCCGCGGTACAGTCTACCGCAATCTCAATCTCTTGGCCGACGCCGGCGAGATTCTCTCCATCAAGACGCCGGGCGGCAGCCGCTTCGATCGCACGATCGAGCCGCATGCGCATATCATCTGCACCTCGTGCAGCCGCGTCATCGACGTACCGCTCCCCTTCGATGCCCAGCTCGACGCCAAGGCGTCCGAGCAAATCGGCTGGCACGTCACGTCGCACTACACCATCTTCGAGGGTCTCTGCCCCGACTGCCGGTAGATGTTTGGAACATGCCTTAAAATCCACCTTTCCGCACTTTGCAGCAAAAAGTAGATTTCTAGACATGTCCCAAATGTCTACTCAGCAAGTAGACGACGCAGCTCTTCTTCGACCGTGCGCACGTAGCGGACGCGGTCGTTGATGCCACGCATAGAGGGGTTACAGCTCTCCATCAGATAGGGATGGCCCACGACGTTGAGCATGTCGCGATCGTTCTCATTGTCGCCAAACGCCATCATCTCATCGGGCGAAATACCCAGGGCACGACCGTAATCGGCAAGCGCGGACCCTTTGCCCGAATCAAAGCCGATAAAATCGGTCCATTCGGTTCCCGACGTCATCACGTCGACACGGTCGCTAAAGAGGCGCTCGAAATACTCCAGCGCCGCCGGCTGCTCTGTCTCGGGCGTTTGAAACGCAATCTTAATGACATCCTCGTCAATGTCCTCGGGACGGTCGACCACCGCCACATCGCAGTGGACCTCATAGCGCAGGTGGTCAACAAACGCATCGTTGCCGCTTATGGTGTAGAGGTGCCCCTCGCACGAAAGTGTCACGTCGGCATGGGGATAGGCGACCACGGCATTCGCGATATCCATCGCCAGGTCACGCCCCATAGAGCGCTTGACGACAGCACGCCCCTCGCTCATGACCAGGGCGCCGTTTTCGCATACATAGGCGAGCTCATCGGCCACCGGGGCAAACAGATAGCGCAAGCTCGCATATTGACGGCCACTCGCCGGCATAAACACGATACCGCGACGATGCAGCTCATCAATGAGTTCAAAGGCCTCGGAACGCGGCTCGCGCTCCCCCGGATGCAGCAACGTGCCGTCCAAATCGCATGCAATCAGCCTGATTCCTTCAAGACCCATATGCTTTCCCCCACAGCATTTCATCAACAGCAAGACGGACTTTGAATAGTTGCCTCTCAAAGTCCGTCTTACGCATACGCACGTTAACCGCGCGCCTTCTTTACGATCGTAAAGTCTGGAGCCATGCTAACGACGACCTCCGCCGCACTCGACGCAAAGCGCCGGTCCGTATCGAGTTCACGGGTAACCACCGAGAGGCGAACGCCCTCGATACCCCGGAGCATGCGGCCCAAAACAGGCTGCACCGGCGTATACATGCGCACGGTATGCTCGTCCGAGTCGCCCCGAAAGAGCGGCGCATGCATGTTGCCGATCTCCCAGCACGCATGCGCGAGCGCAATCGGATCCATGCGGTCGACTTCGACCAAATAAACCTCGGCGCTGCGCAGGCGCACGACAACCGCCACGGGCACCACGCCCGAACGGTCAATGGCGAGCACGTCGCCGTCGGCAAGACGACCACCGTCGGTAGCATCCGGCCGAACATCGATCGTGCGCCCCAGCTCCGTCACGCCCGCAAACGCGCATACATCAGCCTGGTCCCAATCGAGCAGTAGCTCATCGACCTCAAAGACACCGCCCAGCTCCCGGCGAAGCAGGAGTTCATAGGACGGATCGTTGAGATTTCCCAAACATGTCGTCGAAACCAAGCGTTCAGGCATACTCTAACCCTCGACCTCGACGAGCTCGATATCAAAGTTGAGGTCCTTGCCGGCCAGCTCGTGGTTGGCGTCGAGCGTCACGGCCTCGGGCGTCACGTCAATGACGACGGCGGGGACAGGCATGCCACTCGGCGTGGACAGGAAGAGCTTCATGCCCTTCTCGATCTGCTCGATGTTGGGAACCTGCTCGGCCGGGAAGGTAATAACCATCTCAGGATTGTGCTCGCCGTAGGCATCGGCAGCCGGGATGTGCACGGTCTTCTTCTCGCCCACCTGCATGTCGACAACAGCGGCGTCGAAGCCCTTGATCATCTGACCGGCGCCGCAGGTGAACTCCAGCGGCTCGCCGCGATCGTAGGAGCTATCGAACTGCGTGCCGTCGTCGAGCGTGCCGCGATAATGGGTCTTGACCTTCTTGCCCTGGTTGGACATGGTAACCTCCGTGATAAGGGCGGCGCACAACGCAGGCCGCCGTGAACATATGGCGCTAACTATACCCTAGTCATACAATTCAATGACAGTTTGCAAAGAAACGCTGCAACCGGAGGAACCATGGCATATCCCGTATTTGACCTACACTGCGACACCGCCGACCGAATCGGCTGGGCCACGCTCGATCTCGACCTGCGCTTTACCGCCGGCACCGACGGTTATTTCCCCGGCGACGAAACGCATCCGCAAGATTTCGACCTCATCGAGGGCAACGCCTGCGCCATCTCGCTCGCAAAGATCGGCAACACGCCGTGGGCACAGTGCTTCGCCACGTTTGTCCCCGACGAGATTCCCACCGCCCACGCCGCGCGCTTCCAGGCGCAAATCATGGCGCATATGAGCGGCCAGGCAATGCTCAACCACGACCGCATGGTCAACGTACGCAGCGCCGCAGACATTCGCCCCGCGCTCAAGGACGGTAAAGTCGCTTGCATCCACACCATCGAAAACGCCACGTTCTTTGCCGAGGACCCCGCACTGATCGAGGTGCTCAAGAGCTTGGGCGTGCTTATGTCGTCACTCAGCTGGAACGCGCAGGGACCGCTCGCGAGCGGACACGATACCCACGCCGGCCTCACCGCCGCCGGCATCGAGGCGCTTGCGCAGATGGAGCACGCCGGCATGGTACTCGACGTCTCCCACCTCAACGATGAGTGCTTTGACGAGGTTGTCGCCCACGCCACGCGTCCCTTCGTCGCCAGCCACTCCAACTCCCGTGCGGTTTGCGGCGTCAAGCGCAACCTCACCGACGACCAGTTCCGCACCATTCGCGACATGGGCGGTATCGTCGGCCTCAACTACTGCAGCGAGTTCCTATCCAACGACGCAACCGACAAGACCGCCGCAGACGTCACCTTCGACCAGCTGGCGGCACATATCGAGCACTGGCTCGACCTGGGCGGCGAGGACGTCATCGCGCTCGGCGGCGACTGGGACGGTGCCACGGTGCCCGCTTTCCTCTCCGATGCCAGCATGATGCCCGAGTTCCAGAACATGCTTTCCAAGCATTTTGGCAAGACCGTGATGCAGAAGCTCTGTAGCGACAACGCGCTTGCCTTCTTTGAGCGTTATTAATTTCACATCCCTTGAGCGGGCCGGCATGCCGAACGGTCGACATGCCGGCCCGTCCCCAATCTGAAGGACCGCTTTTGACGCAGCAATTTACGATTTCCATATCCCGACCGGATGGGACGCCCATCTCCGTCGTCGTTACCAAAAAGCGCGTCAAAAACTTCAACCTACGCGTCACATCAAGCGGTGAGGTCCACGCCAGCGCACCGCTCGGCGCCAGCCGCGAGCGCATCGAGGCATTTGTGAAGCGCAACAGCACCTGGATTGTCAGCCGACTTGCCAAGCGCGAGCAACATCAGGCGACGGCGCGAGAGCCGCTCAGCACCTCGTCCGTCATTGCACTTTGGGGCAAGCCCATCACGGTACAGGATGCACTCGATCACAACTTTGCATCACCCGCGCCGCGGCCCAAGCAGGCCACCTTCGCAAGCTTTATGGGTACCGACGAATCGGACGAAGGCCCACAGGCCAAGCGGCGCGCAATCCTCGACGGCCTAACGTCCGACGAGCTCCAAGCCCACATCAGCCAGCTTTATACGACCGAGGTCACCGCAGCGCTACGCGACATCGTGCACGCATACGAAATCACAATGAGTGTCGCCGTTTCCCGCGTCTCCGTGCGCAGCATGAAAACGCGCTGGGGATCATGCACGCCCAAGACCGGAGCCATTCGCATCGCACGCGAACTTGCCGCTTATCCCATCGAATGTCTCGACATGGTTGTCGCCCACGAGCTCGTCCACTTGCTCGAGCCAAGCCACAATCAGCGGTTTCACGCCCTGCTCGACAGGTACTGCCCCAACAATAGAGCGCTGTCGCAGCGGCTCAAGCAGCCACCCATAGAGACGTATTAGAACCGGTTAGCGCACGCGCTCGATCTCGACGCCGCAGCTTGCCAGGGGAAGACCGACGGGCGCCCAAGGCTTATCGAGCTTAACACGCACGCCAAGCAGCAAGGGGTAACGACGC
Organism: uncultured Collinsella sp.; assembly: GCA_900542305.1. GTDB lineage: Bacteria > Actinomycetota > Coriobacteriia > Coriobacteriales > Coriobacteriaceae > Collinsella. Next base: position 52,264 of record UQMU01000008.1, read on the forward strand.
AGCAGCATCTGGGCCACACCCTCGGCTGCCGCCTCGATGAGTTTAAACGTATGCTCGCGCAGATAGCCATCGACATCGTGGCACACCGAGCCGTAGTCAATCGAGGCGTCCAGGTTATCGTGCTCCCCCGCTGCACGCAGGTCGGCATAGAGCACCAAGGACACGATGAACTTCTGGCCCAGCGCGTTCTCTTCGGGATACACGCCGTGGTTGGCAAAGACCTCGAGACCGTCGATAGTAATGCGATCGGCATGGCGCAGATCGTCATAGCTCACGTGGGGCACCGCCGTTGCGGTGGATATTTCGCCCCTTCCACGGCGTGCGAGCTCGGCACCTTCAGTCTTGGTTGCATTCTCGGGCAGTTTTTTGTTACTCATCGCGATCGTCTCCTTCGTTTAGAACCCCGACCGCGCAAACTAACTACACGCGAATCGACAGGTTCTTTTTATCATCGCTCCAGTTGCAAGCATTGCGCGCGGGGCATGCAAAGCAGGCGCGCGACGCTTTGTCGGCTGCATAGAGCAGACGCTCGAGCGGTTGGCTGTTCACGCGCAGCTTTCGATGGCCCAGAATGGCCGTCTTAATGGCTGCGGCATCGGCCGGCTCAAACGCCACGCCATCGGGCATGCCGCCGAGAATTGCATCAGCGACGCGTTCGCTTGCAACATCATGGGATATACCCGATTCATACTGTTCATCTTTGCCGATATCGTGAAGAAGTGCCGTGGCGTAGATGACCTCGCGGTCAAACTCGAGATCTTCCTCGAGATTCTTAATCCACATAATGCGAGCGACATCGAGCAGATGGTCGATACCGTGGCGGCAGAAGATGCGCCCCGATTCCAGCTGAGCAATGTTGCCCAGGTGGCGCCGGAACAGGCCGTTGGCACAGATGTAATCGATACGAGGCATGACGCCAAAAGGCGCCAGGCCCGAAGCCATAAAACCGCGACGCGGCGTTCCCTCGTCAGTATTCGATGTAAAGTCGTTGACGACTCTCATAGTTAGCGTCCCAGCATCCTAAAGAAACGCTCTTCGAGCGCGGGGTCGGTCTCAAAGACGCCGCGGCGAGCGAGCGTCACGGTCTTGGTGCCGGGCTTTTGCACGCCGCGCATGGTCATGCACATATGCTCAGCTTCCATGAGCACAATCGCTCCCTGGGGAGCGAGATAATCCATGAGGGCGTCGGCAACCTGCGCACACAGCTGCTCCTGCAGCTGCAGACGGCGGGCATAAACCTCAACCGTGCGAGCAAGCTTAGAGAGCCCTGCGACACGGCCGTTGGGGATATAGCCAATGGTAGCCTTGCCATAAAACGGCAGCAGATGATGTTCGCACAGCGAGTAGAACGTGATGTCGCGCTCGATAACCAAATCGTTCGAAGCGACGGCAAACGTTTTGGACAGGTGCTCCTCGGCACTCTGGTCCATACCGCCGGCGATTTCGCCATACATACGGGCAACGCGCGCCGGGGTCTCCAGCAGGCCCTCCCGAGTTGGGTCCTCGCCTATGCCCTCAAGCAACAGCTTAATGGCGGCCTCGACTTTTTCCTGATCGACCATCTGGGCCTCACTTTTCCGATTTTGCGTTCGCGCTATGGTACCACGCCCTCCGGCATCGGCCACAAGCTACATAGTATGGGTCGAATAGACCGGATCATCACGCCAAAGTTCAACCGCATCACAAAGCGCAACGCCCTCGCGCTCAGCACGGGCGCGCGTAGCGTTCATATCGATCACGCGCTGATTGCTCGAGCCTCTGAAGCGCAACGAGATATCGTACAAATCCTGAACGAACGGACCGTCCACCAACATATCGAGGCAGGTAAGGATACGGTCCGTGACCTCGGTATGGTGGCAACCGCCCGGCATAAGCTCCTCGAGCACATCGCCGGTAAAGCACCAAATGGTCTTCCCCGACTCCACAGGATAGGTCGCACGCACGCGTTCGATAAAGTCAACGAGACCCGCCTGATTCTCGGGCTCCATAGGCTCCCCGCCCAGAATCGTCAGGCCATCAATAAAGGGATGATCGAGACTCTCGATAATCTTATCCTCGACGGCGCGATCGAACGGCTCGCCCGCGGCAAAGTCCCACGCGACGGAGTTAAAGCAATTCTTGCACCCGCGACGGCACCCACTCACAAACAGAGAAGTACGAACGCCTTCTCCATCAGCAATATCGAAATACTTAATGTTCGCGTAGTTCATAGGTAACTCTCCTGGGAGGCCGGGACATATCATCCCGTCCTCAAACATTCTCGGCCTGCGGCCTGCGAAACTGCGGGCGGGACGATATGTCCCGGCCGCATGCAAAGGGCAACTCAATGAACGAAGCGAACATCGAGCATAGGGTTCGAGGTCCAATAAATACTTTGTTGCAGCTCAACCGACTCCGCAAGCAAACCGTTGTTGCAAGTCAACTCATTTCCGCTAAGAACTTCGAGGGGTGAGCAGGCCGCATACTGCATCTCAGCTACGTCAACTTGGCCGCCCCGTAGCGAGGCCCCGGACTTTTGCTCGATATGAGTTCCGCACGAACAGGAGGCGCCAGTGGCGCCTCCGTCGTGAGCCAGGACTGTCCGAAATAGCGAGTAAAGGTCCGGGGCCTCGCTACGGGGCGGCCTGGGATGGTTATTAGAGATGCAGCACGCGGTCGCGGATCTCCTCGGTTCGACCCTGGTTCCAGAATTGGGTACCGATGTAGCCGCACGTACGACGGGCGACGTTCATCTTCTCCTGGTCGCGGTTGCCGCAGTTGGGGCACTCCCACACCAGCTTGCCGTCATCCTCGACAATCTTGATCTCGCCGTCGTAGCCGCACACCTGGCAGTAGTCGCTCTTGGTGTTGAGCTCGGCGTACATGATGTTGTCGTAGATGTACTGCATCACGCGAATGACAGCCTTGAGGTTGTCCTGCATGTTGGGAACCTCGACGTAGGAGATGGCACCGCCCGGCGAAAGCTGCTGGAACATACCCTCGAACTTGAGCTTGTCGAATGCGTCGATCTCCTCGGACACATGGACGTGATAGCTGTTGGTAATGTAGCCCTTGTCCGTCACGCCCGGGATAATGCCAAAACGGCGCTGCAGGCACTTGGCAAACTTGTAGGTCGTCGACTCAAGCGGGGTGCCGTACAGTGAGAAGTCGATATCGCTTTCGGCCTTCCACTCGGCGCACTTGTCGTTCATGTGCTGCATGACGGCCATGGCAAACGGCGTGCCCTCCTTCTCGGTGTGGCTGTGACCCGTCATGTACTTGACGCACTCATACAGGCCGGCATAGCCCAGGCTGATCGTAGAGTATCCGCCCACGAGCAGCTTGTCGATCGTCTCGCCCTTCTTCAGACGCGCCAGGGCGCCGTATTGCCAAAGAATCGGCGCGGCGTCAGAAAGTGTACCCATCAGGCGCTCATGACGGCACAGCAGGGCACGGTGGCACAGCTCAAGGCGCTCATCGAAGATCTTCCAGAACTTGTCCATATCCTGGTGCGAGCTCAGTGCGACATCAGGCAGGTTGATGGTCACAACGCCCTGGTTAAAGCGACCATAGTACTTGGGCTTGTTCGGGTCGTAGTTCAGCGCGTTGGCAACGTTGTTAAAACCGTTGCCCGAGCGGTCGGGCGTCAGGAAACTGCGGCAACCCATGCAGGTGTAGCAATCGCCGTTGCCGGCGGTCTCGCCCTTAGACAGCTTGAGCTCGCGCATCTTCTTCTCGGAGATGTAATCGGGCACCATGCGCTTGGCGGTGCACTTGGCAGCCAGCTGGGTCAGGTAGAAGTACGGGGAATCCTCGTGAACGTTATCGTCCTCGAGTACATAGATAAGCTTGGGGAATGCCGGGGTAATCCACACGCCGGCCTCGTTCTTAACGCCCTCGTAGCGCTGGCGAAGCGTCTCCTCCACGATCATGGCAAGGTCGTGCTTCTCCTGAGGCGTACGGGCCTCGTTAAGATACATAAAGACCGTCACGAACGGCGCCTGGCCATTGGTGGTCATAAGAGTCACGACCTGATACTGAATCGTCTGGACGCCGCGACGGATCTCGTCACGCAGGCGATCCTCAACGACCTCGCGAACCTTTTCGGGAGATGCGGAAACGCCGAGCTCCTCGAGCTCGCGGGCGACCTCGCCGCGAATCTTCTGACGGCTCACCTCAACAAAGGGGGCAAGATGGGTCAGCGAGATAGACTGGCCGCCGTACTGGGAGGAAGCAACCTGGGCGATAATCTGCGTCGCGATGTTGCAGGCAGTCGAGAAGCTGTGCGGCTTCTCGATCAGCGTGCCCGAGATAACAGTACCGTTCTGGAGCATATCCTCCAGGTTCACCAGGTCGCAGTTATGCATGTGCTGGGCAAAGTAGTCCGAATCATGGAAGTGAATCAGGCCCTCATTGTGAGCATCCACAATCTCCTGGGGCAGCAGCACGCGCTGGGTCAGGTCCTTGGAGATCTCGCCGGCCATATAGTCGCGCTGAACGGAGTTGACGGTCGGGTTCTTGTTGGAGTTCTCCTGCTTGACCTCTTCGTTGTTGCACTCGATCAGCGACAGAATCTTGTCGTCGGTCGTGTTCTTCTGGCGCTTCAGGCTCTGAACATAGCGATAGATGATGTAATGGCGAGCGACCTCGTAGCAGTCGAGACGCATGATCTCGTCCTCGACCAGATCCTGGATCTCCTCGACCGACACGGTGTGACCCGCGTTCTCGCATGCCTCGGCGACGTTTTGTGCCGCGTAAACCACCTGGCGGTCGGTTAGACGAGAGCTCTCCTCGACCTCCAAGTTGGCGGCGCGAATCGCATTGACGATCTTATCGATGTCAAAGACAACCTCGGTGCCGCTGCGCTTGATGATCTTCATCCTCTTGCCTCTTTCGCGTCGTAGCCTCATTGCGCTTCAGAGCCAAACGATGCCCGGCAGGGCTTGCCCCTGTCTTGCGGCGCCGTCGCGCAATCTGTGTTCTCGATAAACCATAGGTCCTCATGCGGACATTCCTCGCGGCCGATCAAGCGGCTCAAAGGCGTGTCCAAATGGGGTGAATAAGGTCCTCGTTCTCTGTCCGCCATCTATCATACGACAAAGACGCATCTATATCCTGTATTCTTTTTTTAGGTCAAACACAACATATAGTGTTTCAGCAGGTCAAAGCAATTGGTCATTTTGCAGACGCATTATAAATGAGGGGTTCTTGGCGAGTCGGTAAAACGTTACCAACACGGCTACCTGCATGGCAGTTATAAAACCCCCTTAGTCAAGCCGCTGACAAATCCTACTAAAACCAAGCCACTCACGCCAAAAGAATCCAAAAGATTATGCTTGACCAACATGTTGCGGTCGAATGCCGGCGGACGGAGCGACGGGACTGCAAACGCTCGGAAGACTGTAGCCCCGGCACCCCGTCCGCCGGCATTCGATAGGCGAGGAGCTATTACTTCTCTTCGCGAGCTATCAAGCCATTGATAGAAAGAGGGCCGCCGGCATATGTCGGCGGCCCCGATAAAACATGATGGGCGGCAAAGCAACTACTCGAGCGGTTACTCCGCCTCGCCGCTGGCCGCCATCTTCTCGGCCTCGGCAAGCTGGGCCGGAGTGAGCTTGCGATACTTAATGGCGCCAAAGACGACACAAGCCGCACAGACGATTATGCCGGCGATGAACTTCTGGTCAATCGTTGCACCAAACGGCGACGTCACGGCCTCAAACACAATGGGAGACAGTGCCATGCCAAAGTTGATGCCCGCCATGCCAATGGCGAGGTTAAACGCACGTCCCTCGGGAGCAGAGTTGCCGGCGGCAAAATTGCCCTCCAGCGGCACGTAGGTCTCCTTGCCCAGCGCAACGACAAAGCCCGCAACGCACAGCACCATAAAGGCGGGCGCAACCAGCGTCAGGCCCAGGCCAACGAGCGTCACGCCCCACGCGATCGGCATCGACAGGTTCTTGAACTTGGCAAACAGCGGGCCCACTAAAAGGCCAGCCGCAATGCCGGCGACCGTCATGACGGTCGAAGCGAGGCCAGCCTCAACAGTGCCGCCAAAGCCGCGACCCACGACAAGCAGCGAGACATTGGAGCTAAAGAGCTGGAACGTGAGTACGAACACAAAGCTCATGACCGTGATAATTGCGACCTCTTTGGGCATGTTGGCAAACACGTTGACCTTACGCCTGGGCTCAAGATGACCCTCGGGCAGGCAGACGGCCTCAATGACGATAAACACGATCATGATGAAGTACGCCGCATAGCTGTGGAACCACTCGGCAGAACCCAAGATGCCGGAAACCATCGTCCAGATAATGCCACCCAGTGCAACAAAGGTTGAGTAGATGCCCATGACAAACGAACGCTGCTTGCCACCGAAATAGTCGGCGATCAGAGCGTCGGTCGAGTTCTGCACGGCGCCAAGGCCAAGACCCATCACGGCAGAGGCCGCAAGAACCTGGGCAAGCGAATCGTGGAACACCAGCACCGAGGCGCCGGCGAGCATCACGATAACGTGGCCGACAAGCGTCGTCTTCTTCTTGGATACACGCGAGGCGAGCTGGGAAGACACGAGCATGGCGGACACAGCCATCATGAGCGGAATGATGCCGATGATCATCTGGACGGCAGCGATGTTCTCATTGGGAAACGCCGCCGCAACAGAGGCCACGATGGGGACGGGCACCAACATGCCCATAATGCACATGGCGGCAGCATAAATGCCCACCAGGTACTTGATCTTGGTTTTATCCATGATCCATCCTTACACTTAGAAAAAGGGTCGGAGCGGCCGGACGTCACCATCGGCCGCCCCAAACACAGCACTATCAGTCGTTAAAACCAGTGAACACGGGCTCTCCGCTGTACACGAGCGCTTCCTCGACACCATCGAGCACGCGGCAGGCGCCAGACGCCATCGCCTCGAGCTCAAACTCGCCGGGATAAGCCGACACGGGGGCGATCCAAGAGCAGCATTCCTCAATCGAGGCAACGAGCTCCTTGCTGTGGACCATGCCGCCTCCGAGCAAGATACCGTCGACATCGCCCTTCAGCACACATGCCATCTCGCCAATCCACTTGCAGATTTGGTAGACCATTGCATCCCAGGCGCGAGCTGCGGCCTTATCTCCCGCTGCAGCACGTTCGCACACCTCGATGGCATCGGAGGTACCCAAAAGGTCAACGAAGCCGCCAGTCTTCATGCAATGGGCGCGGGCGACATCAAGACCGTGCTCCGCGGTGTACTTTGCGACCTCGATCGCGGGAACCGATCCGCAGCGCGTCGGCGCCATGGGGCCTTCGCCGCCAACGATGTCGTTGCCGTCGACCATCTTGCCCTTAAGGTGGGCAGAAATCGAAATGCCACCGCCGATATGACAGACAATAAAGTTGCACTCGTCGTATGCGCGACCGAGCTTTGCCGCATGGCGGATGGCGGTCTCTTTGAGATTAAGGGCGTGCAGGTGCACGTTTCGATACACGCCCTTAATGCCCGTCATGCGTGCGAGGTCGCACAGCTCGTCGGTATCGGGAGGATTCACCACAAAGGCGGGCTTGCCACATTTCACGGCAAATTCGTGGGCAATCTGGGGCCCCAGCTGCGCCGGGTGCCGAACGCCATTCGCACCGATGCGGGCATGCTCGAGCATAACCTCGTTGATGGCATACGTACCACCGGGCAGCGAAAGCAAGCCACCACCGCGACCGACAAATGCATCAAAGTCCTCGAGCTTTAGGCCCGCCTCCCCCAGCGCTCCAAGAATCAGATCGCAGCGATACGGCATCTGAGCCGAAACCCCGTCGAACTGGGCAAGGTCCTTCGCATCGTGCGTAACGTTCTTACTGAGCTTGCACTCATCGCCCTCAAAAACGCCCACCTTCGTGGAAGTGGAACCAGGGTTGATTACCAGGACGCGCCAGGGAGTCTTTTTATCGGACATGCCTTAAGCCTCCTTAAGCGCCTGGGCGCGCACGCAGCTCATCACCACGTTGCCGACGATCTCATCGACGGGCGCAGAGCGCGAGCAATCGCACACGATCTTCTTGAAGCCCTGAAGCATGGGGCCGTAAGCATTGGCGCCGGTCAGATTCTGGATGATCTTGACGCCGATATTGCCCACGTTGATATCGGGCCAGATGACCACGTTGGCTTGGCCTGCAACAGCGGATTCGCGATGAACCTTCTTGGCCGCAACCTTGGGGTTAATCGCCGAATCAAACTGGAACTCGCCGTCGATGGCAAGGTCGGGACGGCGATCGTTGGCAATCTCGCGAGCACGACGTACCTTGTCGACGAGTTCGTTATCCATCGAACCGTCAGTCGAATGCGAAAGCAGCGCGCAACGGATATCCCATCCGGTCAGTGAGTGCACCGTTTCGCTCGACGAAATCGCGATCGAGGCAAGCTCCTCGCTCGTGGGGTCAACGCACACGGCAGAATCGCCAAAAGCCAAAAGGCCACCTTCGCCGCCATTCCAGTTGGGGATGTCGGCGATACCGCACGAGCTCACGGTGTCCACCCCGTCGGCAAGGCCGACGATGGTCTGACCAGCCAGGATAATATCGCCCGTGGCGTTATCGATACCGGCGAACATAACGTCGACATCGCCGAGCACCTGCAAAATCAGGGCGCGCTCAAGCGGACGCGTCATACGGCGCGCAGCGCCCTTGGGCTTAAACTTGCAATCCGGATGAGAAAGGTAGCGCTCGCAGCAAGCAGCGTTCGCCTCCTCGTCGGTCACATCGACAATCTCGATGCCGTCAAGGGAGATGCCGCGCTCATCGGCAAGCTCCTTGAGCTTACCGCCATCGCCGACCAGCACACATTCGGCAAGATGCTCGGCGGCGATCTTTGCGACCGCCTGCATCATGGTCTCGTTTTCGCCCTCGGGAAAAGCAACGCGCATAGGCTTGGCGGCAGCCTGCTCGCGCAGGGTCTGCATCAGGTCCATGGCAGTTACTCCATCTCTTCGGCAGTGCGCTCGATAAGCTCACCGATGGTCTTCATGACCATGACCTCGCGAACGGGAACCTCGGCATCGAGTTCGTTCTCGATCATGGAGGTCAGAGCGATCATCTTCATCGAGCCCTTGCCCAGGGTCTCAAACGTCGTCTCGGGGGTCACATCGCCGTCATAGTTGTAGGCGGACTTGGCAAAATCGCAAATCTGCTGAGTGAGTTCTTCGTTCATGATGGTGCCTTTCAATCGAAAAAGAGGGGCGACCACGGCGGGCTGGAGACATGGGTCCCGCCGTGGCCTAAGAGAGGAATCGAATTGTTGCAGGGGTGAAAACCTAGTCGTCAAGCTCGAACGTAAGCTCTTTGTAGCCCGGACGGTCGATAACCTTGGCATGGACGCCAACGGTCTCGCCCGCCATGAGCTTGGCGCGAATCTCGGGGGCCTTCTTCTTGGTAATGCCGTAGATGACGTAGGTGTACTGAGAACCCTCGTCGATATCGACGGCGCCGTAGGCGTACTTGCCATACTCCTTGAGGTAGGGCTTGTCGTTCTGCGGACCAGGCAAGGTAAAATCGATCAGATGCCCGTGACCAGAAACCTGGACCCAATCGGTCTTGTGATAGCCGCAGGCATTGCAGGCAAGGTGGGGCGGAAACTCGACGGCTCCGCACTCGGGGCACTGGCGCGCCCAATAGATGCCCTCTTCAAGACCCGTGTAGAACTTCTTGACCACGGGCTCCATATCTTTGAGTTGCATGAGAATACTCCTTATGGGAAATCGAAAACCGCGGTCGCTTAGGCGACGGTACGAAGGATCTGGCAGCGCACGTTCTGAGAACCGCCAAAACCGCGCAGGAACGCTGTCTCGGGGATCTTCTTCATCTGGGTAGCACCGGCGACGCCACGCATCTGCTTGACGGCCTCAACGATATCGGCGATACCCGATGCGCCATGGGCGTGACCGAAGTTGCAGCGGCCACCGTGCGGGTTGATGGGCTTATCGCCGTCAAAAGCGGTGCGTCCGTCAATCGCATACTTCCAGGCCTCGCCGCGCGGAATATAGCCGCACTCCTCGGCCGAGACAATCTCGGAAGCCAGGAAGAAGTCATTGCACATGAACAGGTCGATCTCATCGGGGCTCACGCCGGTAAGGTCATAAACCTGTTTGGCGGCAAGCTCAGTAGCCCAGTGCTCGTTGTGGAGCAGACCGGCCTCGACAGCAGAGGCGCCCGTACCCAGAACCTCAATAGGCGCATACGGCACGCCCATGGCCTTTGCCTTCTCCGTGGGCATTACGACAACAGCGGCGGCACCGTCGCACTTCTTCTCAAAGCCGGTAACGCGCAGGTACTGCGTAACGCGCGGGTTGTACATGCTCTTGAGATACTCGTCGGCGGTATCGAACCCAGCTGCCTTCGCGTCCTCCTCGACCGTGGTCTCGTACCAGGCAAGGGGATTCAGGACGGCACCGCGGCGAAGGCTCTTGGTAAGGCCGTTCAGGGCATCATCGATCTGATCGGCGGTAAGGTCGTACTGCATCGAATACTCGTTGATCCAGTTGTCGAACGACACGCCAAAGGCGCCATCGAGCGGGCGACCATAAGCGCGGTCATAGATCTTATCGAGCGAGGGAATCATAACGTCGAGCGTAAAGTCCTGACGAATATGGGAGGGCATATGCTCAACGGGAAGCGTCGAAGCCAAATCGCAGGCACCCGTAAGGACAACATCGTAGGCACCGGAGGCGACTGCCATCACGGCCTGCTCAAGGGCGACGTAGCCCGTGCAGCAAGCCTCGGAATGATGGACAGACCCCTTGGCACGAACGCCAAACCAATCGGCAACCTGCATGTTTGGGGTAATGCAATCGCCAACGAGATACGGATTGGCGCTGCCGTGATAGAAAAAGTCGATATCGCGGGGCTCAAGACCGGCATCGGCAATTGCCTCGAGAGCCGCATAGCCAAACGCCTCGCCCTCGCCAATACCCTGGGTCTCGGGATGCTCCTCAAAATCCTTGAACGGGGTGCAGCCTACGCCTACAATCGAGACGCTGCGCATGTTCTTTCCGAGCGTAACCACTGAATATCACATCCTAATCATGTGAAGGTGTACGGAATGATGGCGCAGTCCAGCCGCGAGCGAAGGTGAGAGAGCGCTCGCGGCTTTTCTGTGCCGTCACACGTTGAACTACTGCAGTGGTTCTTTTGAACGTAGCTTTAGTTTACGAGGGGTTAAACGAGACGCGTGAGACAAAAAGCCCCGATGTGTCCCATCATATGGGACACATCGGGGCTAGGCGTTCCAAATAGCAGATAAATGGCCATACTTAAATCGATTCATAGGGCCGGATTACTCTGAATCCGCAACCTATGCAACCGTTCATCCCTAAAAATCAGCCGTTCACCCGAGCGGCTTTTCAAAATCGGGGATACGTGGGTGCCAATGGCGCGAGGCGTCGTCGACAAACAACGGCGCATAGAACATGCGATTGAGCGCGGCGGCAACGGTGCGCGCCTCCAAATCGGGACGGACCTCGAGCCAGTACTGGATAAGGTTATGGTGACCCGCGAGAGCGAAAGCCAGATACAGGTCAAGATCGGTCTCGTCAGAAAACGTTGAGCGCAGACGGTCGCGAAAATACTCATGCATAAAAACCGTAGCCTTATGCGTGAACACGGGGTCCCCGTTTTCACTGTTGAGCGCGAGCACCTTCGAACGATTGCGCTGCAGGATCTCCATACGCTTAATCATCGTCGGCGTCGGATCGAGCTGAGCGTCACCAAAGCGCGCCTCAAGGGCAACGTCGTTAATCTCTTGCATGTTGTGGAGCAGATCGTCCTCAAATCGCTTAACAACGTCGTCAACAGAACGATAGCAGCGGTAAAACGTCGATTTCGATGTGTGCGCGAGCCTCAGCACATCGGTCACCTTGATCGCCTGCACCGGCGTCGTCCCCATAAGTTCAAAGACGGCATCCTCGATCCGTGAAGCGATATCGTTTTGAGCGTTCAGCGGCATAGCGGCCTCCCCTATTAGCGATTGGCTCCTATGCTACCCGAAAGGTATGCTCCCTGAGGACGATACGAGGCATAGAGCGCGCCGCACAAGAGATGACGCAGCGACCGTATGTCACCGACGAAGTATTCCATCCACCGGGCATGCCATCTTTGCGAGGGTCAATCGAAAACCCGACGCCTTCAGCCTTGAGGATGGCCTCGATACGCGTCCACGTCTGACTCAGGCGAAGATTGCGTTCTTGCAAATTGGGGGCAGCGTTAATCCACACGCGCTCGTCGTCGTTTGCCATACGCCCAACCGCAACGGGGGCAATCTCATCGATCGCCTCGATATCCACGCCAATAGGTCCTCCGACCGACCGAGCAACATCGGAAACAGCGAGGACGGCCACGCTTCCGCCATGTGAAATGGAAATAGAGGGGGCCTCCCCATCCGCAAGCTCGATCTTGCCGAAAGCAGAACACGCAAGCTGGGTGTCGTCGAAGACACCCAGGGCGTCGCGAAGAAGCAGACCCACGCCTGCAGCTTCTCTCCGAGACGCAATTGGGAAATCCCCATTGGAGGCACGTAAGGCATAGCGTCCCGCGATTGATGCCATATCAACGGTCTCGCCGGGATCGATTGCTGAAACGTCAACGAGATGCACGGTTATGTTCAAAATGGTCAACCCCCACTCGATTGAGATGACAAGGCTAAACAGACGCTCAGAACCACTCTTTCATGAATTGAGATACCTTTTGCCGGCGATTTGGCGACTCATTTGGTGACCAAAACAAAAACAGCTCAGAGACTAAGCCTCTGAGCTGCGAACATTTGGTGGGCGTTAGAAGATTTGAACTTCTGACCTC
>UQMU01000009.1 GCA_900542305.1 uncultured Collinsella sp.
GCTTGCGCGTGCGCGGCGCCCAAGTCGACCTCGAGCGACAGGCCCGCCTGGCGCAGGCGCTCCAGCACGGCAAGGTTCTCGGGCACGGCCAGGAACTGCTTGACGCTCGCCGCAATCTTGGGACCGATGCCCTCGCACTCGGCAATATCCTCTTCGCTCGCCAAGATAAGCTTGTCAATCGACAGGAATCGCTCGGCGATGACCTCGCCCACGCTCTTGCCCACGTGGCGGATGCCCAGGGCAAACAGCACGCGACCGAGCGGCTGGCTCTTGGACTTGTTGAGCTCGGCAATGATTTTCTCGGCCGTCTTAAGGCCCACCGGAATGGGATCGCCCTTCTTGACGCCCTTTTTGCTGTTGGAGCTGGCATAGGTGCGCCCCGTGTCCAGTCCGGCGATGTCGTCGACCGTGAGCTGGTAGAAGTCCGCGACATCATGGATCAGTCCGGCGGCGATCATCTTGTCGACGATCTCGTCGCCCAGGCCGTCGACGTCCATGCAGCCGCGGCTCACCCAGTGGAGCAGGCGCTCCTTGAGCTGCGCGGGGCAGTCGATGGAGACGCAGCGGTAGGCAACCTCACCGTCCTCGTGGACCACGGGGCTGCCGCACACGGGGCAGACCTCGGGCATGTGCCAGTCAACCGAATCGGCCGGGCGCTTGTCGAGCACCGGGCCCACAACCTCGGGAATCACGTCACCCGCCTTGTGCACGATGATGGTGTCGCCCTCGCGCACGTTTTTGCGACGGATCTCGTCGATGTTGTGCAGCGTGGCGCGCGCGATGGTGGAGCCGGCAACCGTCACCGGGTCGAACTCGGCGACCGGCGTGAGCACACCGGTGCGGCCCACCTGGATGCGAATCTCGCGCAGGATGGTCTGCTTTTCCTCGGGCGGGAACTTAAAGGCAATGGCCCAGCGCGGCGCGCGGGCGGTAAAGCCCAGGTCGAGCTGCTGTTGGAAGCTATCGACCTTTACGACCACGCCGTCGATGTCGTAGTCCAGGTCACCGCGGTGCTCAAGCGCCTGGGCACAGAACTCGTGGACCTCGGCGGGCGTGGCGCAACGGGCAACGTTAGGGTTGACGCTAAAGCCAGCGTTGCGCAGCCAGTCGAGGAACTCGCGCTGGCTGTGGACGTGCAGCGGATCGGTATCGGCGATGGCATAGATAAAGGTGGCAAGATCGCGGCGTGCCGTGATCTTGGGGTCCTTTTGGCGCAGGCTGCCGGCGGCAGCGTTGCGCGGGTTGGCGAAGGGGTCGCGACCCTCGGCATCGGCCTCGTCGTTCAGACGAACAAAGCTGCCCTTAGGCATGTAGACCTCGCCGCGCACCTCAATGGTACGCTCGCGGTCGGCGCCCATGTGGGCGAGCGCCGGCTCGGACAGGTGCATGGGCACATCCTTGATGGTGCGCACGTTGAGCGACACATCCTCGCCCGTGGTGCCATCGCCACGTGTGGCCGCACGTACGAAGGTGCCATTTTGGTAGGTAAGGGCCACGCCCAGACCGTCGATCTTAAGCTCGCAGGTATAGGTGACGCTGCCGGCACCGAGCGCATCCTCGGCGCGCTGGAGCCACGCGTCGAGTTCGTCCAGATCCATGGCATCGTCCATGGAATACATGCGCGCCATATGCGTGACCGACGTAAACTGCTCGCTCACGTAGCCGCCCACACGCTGGGTATAGCTGTCGGGCGTCACCAGATCGGGGTAGGTCGCCTCAATTTCCTGCAGCTCAACGAGCATTTTGTCAAAGGCAGCGTCCGTGATCTCGGGCGCATCGAGCATGTAGTAGCGATAGGCGTGGTAATCGAGCTCGTGGCGCAGCTCGGCCGCACGTGCTGCCGCCTGAGCACGGGCATCGGTCGGTGCGGTGGCTTCCGCGGTCGTGGACGTTTCGGTATCGATGTCCACGCCGTCACCAAACAGGCTCGATTGCTCCATAGCGGCACTCCTTCGCTCGATTTCAAACGGATACTAGAGTACCACCGGTCGCAATGAGGCCGAATAGCGGTCTCAAACCGCACCGAATCGGCAGCCGCCAGACTGGGGTGGACAGTTAGTTCAGATACGTATAAATCCTAGAGCTAAATCAGGCACGAACACCCCTGTTTCGACGAATTCGGGCTCCTCGAGACCATGTAAACGTCCCACTCTCCCTTCCAAACACCCATTCGAGCCCCATCCCAATCAAAAATTGCTCAAAACGCATTCCAAGCTGTCCCAGATTTATACGTATCTGAACTAACTGTCCAGACCATTACGAACCAGGCCTCTTGTCAGCCCCAAGTGATCCGTTTTCCTCCGTCCCCAACGGATCAATAAGAAAAGAGGGGCTGTCCCGCGTTGATGGGACAGCCCCTCTGGCATCGGTATGTGCGATACAGCTCGTTAGAAACCCTGGCCGTAGCCCTGGCCCTGGCCCTGCTGGCCTAGCAGCTCCTCCAGGTACTGGCGCAGCTGCTCGTCGGTAATACCGCCGTTGCCGGTGTCGGTCGAACTGTCGTCCTGCTGCTGGTTCTGCAGCTCCTCATCGGAGCCCAGCTCAACCGTGACCTTCTTCTCTTCCTTGCCGCGCATGAGCGTGATCTCGACCTTCTCGCCCACCTCGTGGCTGCGCAGCGCAATGATCAGGCCATCGGCGCTCGTAATCTCATCGTCGCCCAGCTTGGTAATGACATCGCCCTCTTGGATGCCAGCCTTGGCGGCAGGACCATCCTCAACGACGCTCGCCACATACGCGCCGCTATCGGTGCTCAGCTTGTTGGTGCGGGCGTTGAGCGCGTTGACGCTCGAAAGCGTGGCGCCCATGTACGGATGCACCGGCGTCTTGCCGTCGATGATCTGGTCGGCAATGTTCTTGGCATAGTTGACCGGAATGGCAAAACCCACGCCCGAGCTGGAGCCCGAATAGCTCTCGATGAGCGAGTTGATACCCACGAGCTCGCCATTGTCGTTGACGAGCGCGCCGCCGGAGTTGCCTGGGTTGATGGCGGCATCGGTCTGAATCATGTTGGCGTAGATGGTGTTACCGCTGGTAGAGCTCATGGCCGTGGAGCGATACAGCGCCGACACAATGCCCGTAGAGACAGACTGTTCGTTACCGAACGGCGAACCGATTGCCATGACCCACTCGCCCACGTTAAGCTTGGAGGAATCACCCATCTCGATCGGCGTGAGCTTGGAAGCGTCGGCGTCCTTGAGCTTGATGACGGCTAGGTCGCTCGAAGCATCGTTGCCCACGAACTCGGCCTCGTAGGTGGTGCCGTCGTCCATGGTCACCACGTACTGGTCGTAACCATCGACCACGTGGTTGTTGGTGAGGATGTGGCCCTCGGTATCGAGCACCACGCCCGAACCGACGCTGCCCGAGCTGTCCGACTCGTCGGCAGACTGCGAAAGCGAGCCATTCTGGCTACCGCTCGAAGTGGCGGTGATGGAAACGACGGAGGGCAACGCCTTGGCAGAAACGGCCTCGGCCAGCGTGGTGTCCTCGGAGTCGATGGTGATCTTTTGCGTCGATGAACCCGAGGCACCCGCCGTCACGGCGTTCCTGCCACCGCCGATATCGAGCGTGCCGCTCATAATGAGCGCGATGACCAGCAGGGCGCCGCACGCACAACCAGCGAGCGCCGTAATAAAGATCGGCAGCTTTTTGGTCTTGGTCTTGACCACCGTGTGCTTGTTCACGACCTGCTGGCCACCCAGCGGCTTGCCGGTCTGCGTGTCGTAGGCCTGCACGTAGGGAATGTTACTGCCGGCAGGCGTCGACTCCACCTGCACACGCGGCTGCTGCTGGGTCTCGCCGGCGTTGCCCGCATCCTGGGGACGCTGGGAATCGTACTCGCTCATGGCTGCGATCCTTTCGTCAAATAACCAAAGGCCCGCCAAACATGTGGCGGGCCATCATTGTTCACGTTGAGTTGTACCCCAATATGCGGGCGCAAGTGTATGAGAACGCAATCTTTTAGGAAGGCTTAAGTTCTGCCGCAGACCCGAAAGGAATCCGTACCTGCGTCAAAACCACCACAAAAGTGCCTGTCCCCTTTGTGGTGGAAAGCTAGTCCTTAAACAGATAGCCCACGCCGCGGACGGTGGTGATGTGCGCCGCGATCTGCGGACCCACCTTGGAGCGGATGCGTCGAATGTGCACGTCGACGGTGCGCGTGCCGCCGCAGTACTCAAAGCCCCACACGCGGTGCAGCAGCACCTCGCGGCTGTAGGCGCGGTTGGGGTGCGTCGCCAAAAAGCTCAGCAGCGAGTACTCCATCAGCGTCAGGTCGATGGGCTCATCATCGAGCGTCACCTGGTAGGTGGCCAGGTTAATCTCGAGGTTATCGATGTTGAGTACATCGTCGGCGGTGACGGTCTCCTCCTCGCCCATCAGGCGCTGCGCACGAGCCTTGAGCTCGTTGGGCGTCGCCGTGGGGCACACAAAGTCGGCATGCGCGTGATTCGGCAGGCGCAGGGTACCGAGCGCCTCGTCGTCGACGATCACCAACATAGGGACGCCGCCACGATCGTCAAGCCACTTGGCAATCTGATCGATGCGGTCGCTGCGGATGCCGTCGGAGTCGAGGATCAGCAGGTCAAAGTCGTGCGCCGCAGTCGGCGAATCGGGGGTTGCCAGGCTCACCTCGACACCCAGGGTGGTCGTCAAGCTGCGGGCAAACTCGTGGAAGCGCGTCGTGCGCGCCATGAACAGGGCACTCTTTTCGGACATATCGGCCTCCAAAGAAATGAGCTCAATCGTACTGGAACAAGCCAGCGCGATTAGGAGTTCGCCAGGTAGTGCTTGATCTCCCACTCGGTGATCGTAGACTCAAACTTATGCCACTCGTCGCGCTTCTTTTTGAGGAAGAAGCTGTGGATGTGCTCGCCGAGGGCATCCTTCATAAACTGCGAGTCCTCAAACACGTCGAGCGCCTCTTTGAGCGAGCGCGGCAGCGGCGCGTAGCCGGCCTCGACCATCTGGCGGTCGGTGAGCTTGAGCGTCTCGGCCGTGGCCTCGGGCGGGAGCTCCAGCTTGCGCTCGATGCCGTCCAGACCAGCCGCCAGCGTGACGGCGTTGACCAGGTACGGGTTGGCCATGGGGTCGGGGCTGCGAAGCTCGATGCGCGTGGACAGCTGCTTGCCGGGCTTGTAGACCGGAATGCGGACCATACTCGCGCGGTTGCGCAGGCCCCACGTGGCGTACTGCGGCACGGAGTCTCCGCCCGTGGTGATGCGCTTGTACGAGTTGACCGTGGGGTTAGTGATGGCGCTGATCTCGCGCGCGTGCGCCAAGATGCCGGCCATGTAGTGCTTGGCGATATCGGAGAGGTGGTACTTCTCGTCGTCCTCGCCCCAAAAGACGTTGTTGCCGTCGTGGTCGAATAGCGACTGGCACAGGAACATAGCGCTGCCGTCCTCGCCCGCCAACGGCTTGGGCATAAAGGAGGCGTGGCACCCGCTCTCGTAAGCCTGCTGCTTAATGATGAGCTTGGCCGTGGTGATGGCGTCGGACATGCTCAGGGCCTCGGCATGGCGCAGGCTCATACCGTGCTGCGAGCGACCGGCAGCGTGGAAGGTGTACTCCACGGGCACGGACATCTTCTCGAGCGTGAGGACCGTGTTGCGACGCAGGTCGCGAGCGGCATCGCTCACCGAAAGATCGAAGTAGCCCACGTTGTCGAGCGGCTCGGGGGTGTGCTCGTCGGGGAAGTAGTAATACTCCAGCTCGGCACCCACGTTGAGCAGATAGCCAGCCTTCTCGGCCTTGTAGAACATGCGGCGCAGGGCATCGCGCGGGTCGCCGGCAAACGGCTTGCGATCGGGAGTGCACACATCGCAGAACACGCGGGCGACGCCGTTGTGGCTCGGGCGCCACGGCAAAATCTGGAAGGTCGAGGCATCGGGAAACGCCAGCATGTCGGCTTCCTCGGGCGTGGCAAAGCCCTCGATGGCGGAGCCGTCAAAGCCAATACCCTCCTCAAAAGCGACCTCGAGGTCCTCGGGGCTAATGGCAAAGTTCTTGAGGCGGCCGAGAATGTCGACAAACCACAGACGCACAAAGCGGATGTCACGCTGCTCTACAGAGCGGAGTACGTAATCGATGTTCTGCTGGTTCATGTCGCTCCCCTTTCTTTCGGGCGGGTTTCGACTGGTCTATATCGCAGATACTATCGCAGAAAAATGTTTCCGCAGGGTTAAAGCGTATCAAGCGCTCAAAAAACGTGCGAGGGCGGGTGACGATGGCAAGTAACTAACGCTCGGATTCGGAGACAATTTGCCTACAGGCTCGTTCCAGTGCGGGAAACTCCATCGTCACTGCATCCCAAACAACCAAGCGGTCGACATTGCCGTAATCATGCGCAAGATAATTTCTCATGCCGATAATTCCACGCCACTCAATTTCGGGATGAAGACGCTGCGAGCGCTCCGACAGCTTGCCCGCTTCTTCCGTCACCCTAAGCGCACACATCAAAAGGGAGTCCGCCAACGCCCTCGTCCGCACATCATTCGCATGCAGAAACTGGTCCTCGGTGATATCAAAAGCCTTGATGCGCTCGTTCGTTTCGAAGATAGCCTCCAAGACCTCTTGCGCGCGAAGGCTGTCTGACTTACGCGCGATCATAAACAATCACTCCTTCGCGCTCGATTGCCGCGGCAAGATCGCTATCAAGATGATCACTCGAGACGAGGTCAACCTGCCTTCCAGTTTCTTTGCGCACCGCCTCACCAAACGCCGACAACGCGAAAAGACCAAAGCCATGCTCGCGATCGACCTCGAGACGCAAATCGATATCGCTATCGACACGCGCCTCACCACGGGCATACGAGCCAAAAAGGACCACGGTTTTGATGGCGGGAATCGGGCTGGCCGCCTCGCGGACGGCGGACTCAATCTGAGCAATATCCAAAATGTCTGCAACGACGTTTTCGCTCGCTTGGTTTTTACCAAGTGAAGGAACAAACGGCAGCGAACGCTCGCGCAGCATCTGCCTCATAAACATATTGACCGCAACAGACGAAGTCATGCCGAGTTCTTCGCATAGCTCGGCAAATGAATCTTTAATTGACGAGTCCACTCGCACACTCAGTACAGACGCAGCCATGGATACCTCCTGTATGACATTGTCTATATATTATCACACAGGCTAGCGTGAGGTTGAGGCGCGGTGTTCGATATGGCCGGGGATCTCGATGCGCTTGGGAGCGAGCTTTGCGGCATCGCCCACCGTAGTGGTAACAACGTCGACGCGCTCGGACAGGCGCTCGACCACGCGCTCGGCAATTGCCTGGGTGTCCTGCGCGGCTGTAGTCACGCCGCCAAAGAGCACGTGGTTCCAGGGATAGTCGTCAAACGTTGCAATCTTGAGACCCGCCGGCAGCGAGGGGCCAAGCTGGGCCAGCGCCTCGGTCAAGCGCAAAAAGACCAAACCGTTGACGGCGATAAGGCCGAGCTTTTTACCTGCGTAATCGCGGATGGTCTCGTCCAGGCGACTGACACCCGTGGCGCCACCATCGGCCAGGGTGACGACCTCACCCGCAAGGCCGCGTCGCGAAAGCTCGTCGACAAAGGCCTCGGCACGCTCGCGACGCACAGGGCTGTCGTCGCTTGCCTCGGTGAGCAGGCACAGGCGCTCGCTGCCCGCGACAGCCAAGGCGTCTACCAGGCCGGCAACCAGTTCGCGGTTGTTGGAGGTCACCAGATCGATGCCACCGTCGGCAACGTCGCGGTCGAGCAGTACAACGGGCAGGCGCCCCGCGGCCGCGGCGATCGCCTCGTCGTTGCCTCCGCAGGTGTTGACGACCAGGCCGTCCACGCCAGCATCGATAAGTCTGGTGAGCGACTCGGCCTCCTTTGCGGGGTCGTTGCCGCTAATGGCAGTCATGAGCGAGCAGCCGCGCGCGGCGGCGCTGGCGGAAAGTCCTTCGAGCATGGCGCTCGAGAATGGGTTGGCGATGTCGGCCAGGATCACGCCGATGAGGTTGGTGCGCGAGGAGCGCAGATTGCGCGCGGCGGCACGCGGGCGATAGCCGGTGCGCTCGATAACCGCCGCGATGCGAGCACGGGTTTCCTCGGTCATCTGCCCGGGGCGGTTGTTGAGATAGCGCGAGACCGTGGCCGGGCTCACGCCCGCCTCGGCGGCAATGTCCTTGATTCTCATCTGCGCCATAGCGCACCCCGTTTCCCAATTGTCGGCAGTCTGGGCCATTTTAGGCATTTTTTTAAAAATCTCGCTTGCAAAACGTTGTAGATGAGTATACTACAACTCGAAACGAAACCGATTTCGTAAACCGATTTCGGCAAGCGTTGGCATGGAGGTGCAAAGATGTACCCTACCGTCTTGGCACCTCCGTGCCAACGCCATATCAAAGGTGTACGCACGAGTAAGAAGGAGCTGCGCGACCATGGGTAAAACGGTTCTTACCTTCGGCGAGATCATGATGAGGCTCTCGCCCAAAGACCATCTGCGCATTGAGCAGGCGACCGAGTTTGATGTTCGCTACGGCGGCGCCGAAGCCAACACCGCGCTTTCCCTGGCCTACCAGGGTGACAAGGCAGCTTACGTCTCCGTTGTCCCGGCCAACCGTCTGGGCGAGTGCGCCCTACGTTCGCTGAAGGTCTACGACGTCGATACCACGCGCGTCGTGCGCCAGGGCGACCGTCTTGGCTCCTATGTGTTTGAGGTCGGCGCCTCGCAGCGCGGCAACGGCTGCGTCTACGACCGCAAGTACTCTGCCATCAACATGGCCAAGCGCGACGTCTTTGACTGGGACGAGATCCTCAAGGGCATCGACGTCTTCTACTTCTCTGGCGTGACGCCTGCCGTCTCCGATGAGATGGCCGCCGCCTGCAAGGATGCCCTCACCGCCTGCCGCGCCAAAGGCATCACCACCGTGTGCGACGTGAACTATCGCGGCAAGATGTGGTCGCCCGAGAAGTCGCAGGCCACCATGAAGGAGCTCCTGCCGCTCGTCGACATCTGCATCGCCAACGACGAGGACGCTCCTGCCGGTCTCGGTATGACCTGCGTTTCCGGCTCCCTTGCCCACGGCATCGAGGAGCGCGACACCTACGTCGAGATGGCCCGTCAGATCTGCGTCGAGTACGGTTGCAAGAAGGTCGCCTCGGTCGTCCGCAACATCTCCTGCGTCGAGCGCTCCATCTGGATGGGCATGCTCTTTGACGCCGAGAGCGGCGAGCACTGGTTCTCCCCTGCTCACGACGTGCACGTGCTCGAGGGCGTTGCCGCCGGCGACGCTTTTAACGCCGGCTTGGTCCATGCCCTCATCAACGACTTTGACCCGCAGGACGCCGTCAACTACGCAATTGCGGCCTCGATCCTCAAGCTCACCATCAAGGGCGATTCCAACCTGGTGACCGCAGACGAGATCGCAGCCGTGGCATCCGCCGCCGACGGTGGCACTCGCGTCGCGCGCTAAGCCGTCCCCATTCCGCGGGCCGCAGCTTTCCATACCCATACCCCTGCGGCCCACTCCCCGATTCCTCCGGTCGGGCAAAACCACTAGTCCCATTCCGGTTTTGCCCGGCATTTCCTACACGACTGGTCGCGCAGCCGGTTTTGGAATTGCTTGTGACCCCAAGCAGTGCCTCCGATAACCAATCCAAAACCGGCTCATGACCAGCATATTTGGCAATCACGCGCCCGCGCGCGCCGTACATCGAAAGGAACATCATGTTCGATCAGTTCTATACCACGCTTGAGTCCCTGGGTATCGTGCCCGTCGTCGTGCTCGACAAGGTCGAGGACGCCGCACCGCTCGCCCACGCCCTTATGGCAGCTGGCATGAAGTCCGCCGAGGTCACCTTCCGCACCGCCTGCGCCGCCGAGTGCATCGCCGCCATGGCCGAGGCCGAGCCCGAGATATGCGTCGGCGCTGGCACCGTCCTGACTGTCGAGCAGGTTGAGCAGGCCCGCGCCGCTGGTGCCAAGTTCATCGTCTCCCCGGGTTACAACGAGGACGTCGTGAAGCACTGCATCGACATCGACCTGCCCGTCCTTCCCGGTACCGTGACCCCCTCCGAGGTTACCGCCGCCGAGAACCTGGGCCTCAAGATCACCAAGTTCTTCCCCGCGGCTCAGTATGGCGGCCTGAACACCATAAAGGCCCTCGCCGCTCCGTTTGTCGGCCATCGCTTTATGCCCACCGGCGGCGTGAGCACCGCCAACGTCGAGGAGTACCTGAGCTCCAGCGCCATCATCGCCTGTGGTGGCACCTGGATGGTCAAGCCGGCCCTGTTCGCCGACGGCGACTTCTCCAAGGTCGAGCAGATCGCCCGCGAGGCCATGGACGTCGTCAAGAAGGTCCGCAGCTAGGTTTAGCTCTCTATCGTGAAAGGGGGCGTGTCCTAGACCTCGCCCCCTTTCTTTTAAAGCGGCTCGGAAGCGCGCCGTTTCCGTCACGAACAAGAACCAAAACCGTCTTGTATGCTGATAGAACGTGACGGAAGCGACACGCCCCCGAGCCGCTTTGTATAATCGGCTGGCAGTCGCGCTCAACTGAGCCACTTCGGTAAAAGCCGAGCCACCAAAACAGCTGCGGCGCCGTCTGGAGAAATGGACCCTTGCTTCCGGTCTTTTCCTCCAAGCGGTGCCGCAGCTTTGTGCCCCGGTTACGCCCCAACGCAGTTGCGGTGAAATAGGGACTGTTTGCGCCACCTAGGCCGCAAAACAGTCCCTATTTCACCGCAACTTATATGGGGATTGATTAGATGGCCGAGTCTTTGGACAGCTCAAAATAGTCGGGATGCAAGGCGATAACCGGGCCCTGCTCCTCGGGCATCAGGTGCAAGTGCGTCTCTGCCAGATAACTCGCCGCATCGGTATCGCCCCTCTTAATGGCCTCGAGAATCCGGCGATGCTGCCGACGAATCGGCTCCCAATCCAGATCCTGCGACACCATACGCAACCAGTTGTATCGCTCAAAATGCGTGTTGATGCTCTTCATCCAATCCCACAACATGTGACGACCGGCAATTTCAAAACATGTCTCATGGAACAGGTTATCCAGGTCAAAGAAACGGCGCGTTTCGCCATGGTCGAGCGACTCGGACTCGGTAAGAATCTGCTCAAGCCGCTGCTTTTGCTCGGGCGAGGCGGCCGAACAGCATTTAATAAGCACGCTTCTCTCGAGCTTCTCGCGCAAAAAGCAGGCGTTTTCGGCGCGTTCCATGCTGATCTTAGAGACGTAGGTGCCGCTTTTGGGACGCGTTTCCACCAGCTCCTGCTCACGCAGGCGCACAAAGGATTCGCGAATGGGCGTGCGCCCGATTCCCGTCTCCTTTTCCAGACCAATCGCCGAAAGGCGCGTGCCGGGCCTGAGCTCGGCATAGATAATCTTGGAGCGCAATGCGTTGTACGCCTGATCTTGCAAGCTCTGATAATGCTGGTGTTGTTCCATAAAGCCCTCGGATGAAGCTCACGGTTTGTCGAATATCACCACGTAATACTATCGCATCGACACGCCCCAGCTCCCAATCAGTCTTTTTGGGACGGGGTTCTTTTGGCTACCCTGACCCGCAGATCGGCCCCCTTGCCACAAAAGTGGCCTATCTACTACGTTAACACGGATAGCCTCGACCATACCGAAAACCGTGAAAACAAAACCGCAGGTAGACAGCTTGTCGATTTTCGAAAAAGCCGACTATGGTTGACCCCTGCGGCTTAAACGTAGTAGATAGGCCCTATTCGTGGCACAGCACTACTCCATCCCAAATTGGCACCCCGAGCCCTCGTGAGTTGCCAACAAGCTGTTCGCCCAGCGCTTTATCCGCGCGGCATTTGGAAAATAGCACCACCGCAAAACCCGCAAGTAGCGCTTACTTTGCTATATCTCACTATACTTTGCTATATCTTGCTATACTTTGCTATATCTTGCTATATCTTGAGCAAAGGTGGCTCACATGCAAACAAACCCTTTTAAGCCCACAGCAGGTAAAACACCTCCCACGATTATCGGCCGCGAAGATGTGCTCGAAGAATTCAATGAGGGCCTCGTCAACGGGCCTGGTGCCCCGGGGCGCCTAATGCGCATAGCCGGCGTCCGTGGAACGGGCAAGACGGTCCTCCTTGACGAGTGCTCACGTTTGGCGCAAAGCCATGGCTGGACGGTCATAAAAGAGGTCGCAACCGAGGGACTTTGCCAGCGCATTCTCGAACAGCTGCAGCCCAAATTCCAGGCCAAACACGCCAGATTTGAGCCCACCGTAGCTGGCATATCCATCGGCAGCATAGATATTGAGCGAATCGGCCCATCGCTACGCGACGCCATGAGACAGACAATATCCAAGAATGGAAATGGCCTGCTCATCACTCTCGACGAGGTTCAAGACGCAGAGCTCGATGAGGTCCGAACGCTCTCCATTGCGATTCAGCAGGTTATCGGCGAAGACCTTGATATCGCCTTTGTTTTTGCTGGGCTGCCTTCGATGATTGAAAGCATCATCAACGGAAAGACACTTACGTTTTTGCGCCGTGCCCTCCCCTTTGATCTGAAGGCTGTGGCAGTAACCGAAGTGTCGTACTCCCTCGAGGAAACCATTGAAGCGTCTGGCATGGAGTTGCAGCCAGGTATTGCCGGCCAACTTGCCGAGGCAACGCAAGGCTATCCTTTCATGATCCAACTCGTTGGATACTACGCATGGCAGTTGGCAAGACGCGCACATACAGCGATTATTGGAGAAGAAGAAGCCGAGCGTGGCATTGCAACGGCACGCGAACGCTTCTGCGCCATGGTGATTGAGCCCGCGCTGCAGCGCATTCCGCCCACGTGCATCGCTTATCTGCTGAGCATGGCGTCTTTGGGGCAGACGAGCTCGACCAGCATGGTTGCCGATGCCCTAAACAAAACGCCTCAACAGGTGAGCTCCGTCCGCAGCCGCCTGTTAAGAGAATCGATTATCGAGGCTCCTTCGTACGGCAAGGTCTCATTTGCCATCCCCTACATGCGCGACTACCTCTGCGAACACAAAGCCGAACTGGAAGTTGAACTGTAGAAACGGCAACTGCCCTGCAAGACGAAAACCGTTTTCGTACGGATTTAAAGCAGACGTAAACGGTTTTCGTCTGTTTTACGTTCGGAAATAAGACGCAAATTGCACTTTCGTATGGTTTTACGCCAAACGCAACACGCTTTCGTCCGGCTATGCGTCCCCAATCCAGACGAAAAAGGCCCCGAGCTCGTGTGAGCTCGGGGTTCTTTGTGCCGCACATCTATGAGAGGGAATCGATGCGCACGGGCGCTACTCCATGTAGCCGCCCTGGGATGGCGGAAACCTCGTCAATGGGGCCAGGTTTACATGCGCCAAGTTGGTGCAAAGTAACCTGCCCCCACGCAACAAGGGGTTGACTAGAGCTCGCAGGCAACCTTGTAGCCATCGCCGATGGCATCGCGGATGTTGCCGCACTTCTGGGCGTCGCCCAGCACGTGGGTGGCAACACCGGCAGCGGCCAGGTCGTCGGCCAGCTTGGTGTTGGGACGATAGCCCATGGCAAGCACCAGCGTATCGGCATCGGCGATAGTGTGGATCTCGTCATCTTTTTCGTAGCTGATGGTGTCCTCGGTAATCTCGGTTACCTTGGCCTCGGTCAGCACGTGAACGCCCTTGGAAAGCATGCGCGTGATGAGCACCGCGCGGCCGGCGCCGCCCTCGTTGGCAGCGAGCGTCTTGGTCATCTCGATGACGGTGACATCGCGATTGGCCGGCGACAGGTCGTTGACCAGCGGAGCCAGATAGTCGGCAGTCTCGCAGCCGACGGTACCGCCGCCGACGATGACGATCTTCTTGCCCGGGAAGGCGTTGCCGCCCAGCAGGTCGTCAGCCGTCATGACCTGCTTAAAGCCCTGCATAAAGGCCGGAGCGATAGGCTCGGCACCGTAGGCCAAAACGACCTCGTAGCCGGCATAGTCGCGCTGAATATCCTCAGCAGATAGCTCGGTACCAAAGACGCACGTTACGCCCGCTTCGGCCAGGCGGCGATACTGATACTTGATCACGCGCGTAAGCTCCTGCTTTGCCGGCGGAACAGCCGCGATGCGCATCTCGCCGCCCGGTTCGTCCTGCTTGTCCACAAGCACCACGTGGTGCCCGCGCTTGGCAGCAATGTAGGCCGCCTCCATACCTGCGGGACCAGCGCCCACGACCAGCACGTTCTTGGGCGTAGCGGCAGGCTCGTAGCCGGCCTCGTCGCGCTCCACGTCCGGATTGACGGTGCAGGAGATGCGCTTGCCAAACATAATGCCGTTCAGGCAGCGCAGACAGCCAATGCAGGGGCGGATGTCATCGGCGTTGCCGGCAGCGGCCTTGTTGCAGAACTCGGCATCGCACAGATTGGCGCGGCCCATCATGCAGATGTCGGCGGCGCCGTCCTCGATCAGCTCCTCGGCAATCCATGCCTCGTTAATGCGGCCGACCGTGGCAACAGGAATGTTCACGTGCTTTTTGATCTCGCGCGAGCAGGCAGCGTGCGAGGCCTGCTGGGTACCGGCGGCGGGAATCGCGGAGCCGCGCTTAATGGTGGTGCCGCCTGACACATGAATCATGTCGACGCCGGCCTTCTCCAGGCGACGCGAGACGTAGATCATGTCGTTGAGGGTCAGACCGCCATCGGTGTACTCATCGCCCGAGATGCGAACGTCGATGATAAAGTCCTTGCCGCAGCGCTCGCGAATCTCGGCGATAACCTCGAGCAAGAAGCGCATACGGGCGTCGAGCGAGCCGCCGTACTCATCGGTACGCTTGTTATAGAGCGGGGTCAAAAAGCCGCCGAGCATGCCGTGGGCGTGTGCCGCATGGACCTCGACGCCATCGACACCGGCCTTCTGCATACGCACGGCAGCGTCACCGAACTGATGCGTGAGCTCGTGGATCTCATCCACCGTAATGGGGCGCGGCGCCTCGCGGGCATAGGACGGACCCACAAAGGACGGAGCGATCAGGCGCGGCGTGCCCGGAATGTTAAAGGCCATGTAGGCGGGGTGGAAGAGCTGCGGCATGATCTTGCAGCCATACTCGTGGACGGCCGCGGCGAGCTTTTCCCAGCCGGGGATAAACGTGTCGTCGTAGCAGCACATATCACCCGGCAGATAGGTATAGGTGGGCTCGACCGTCACGACCTCGGTGACGATGAGGCCCACGCCGCCCTTGGCGCGGGCACGGTAATGATCGACCAAGTCATCGGTCACATAGCCATGATCGGCCAGGTTGGTGGATACCGGCGGCATAAAGACGCGGTTCTTGACCTCGGTCGTACCGACCTTGATCGGGCTAAAGAGCATCGGATAGGCAGAGGACTCCATACAGGCTTCCTTTCGTTTGAGCCGCTCGGCGGCAGTTGCTAACGTACTTATCCTATCAGCAACTGCCGTATTCGCAGTCAAACATGCCCAAACGCCGGTCGACTAATGAATACCGCGGCCCAAGTCTTCGGCGATTTTGTCTACGCCCTTAAGTGCGGCGCACGTCTTTTTGTTGGAGCAATGCCCCGTGCAAACGCCACCCTGAGCGCAGTCGGCGCAGGTGCCCTTGTGGTAGATGCGCACGCATACCGCGACAAACGCAATACCGATAACAGCCAGTACAACAATATCGATAGGTGCCATAGCAAGCCTCCTCTAGTTAACCACCACTTACTTTACCCCATTCTCTACCTACCAAAAAGGGACGGGTTTATTTTGGTCGGTTTTATCTGCGGAAACGCCATATCTCCCCCACCAAAAAGCCCGAGTGTCGCTGGGACACCCGGGCTCGTGGAAAGGGGTTAATCCTTATTCGGACTTAAGCGGAAACTGCGGCGGAAGCAGTGTTGGTCTCGTCCTCGTCGGTCCATGCATGCTTGGGCATGGGACGGAAGATCTGGAAGAGCATCGCAACCAGCAGCACGATGGCCACAATCGTCCAGATACCAAACTGTCCAAGAACAAGCAAGTTGTAGAACTGGTTGATGAACAGGCCGATCACCCAAGCGAAGGCGCACTCGTAACCGATGGCGATCGCAGTCCACTTGCCGGAATCCATCTGGTTGCGGATGGTGCCAATGGCGGCAAAGCACGGAGCGCACAGCAGGTTGAAGGCGCCGAAGGCAACGCAAGCGCCCATGGTGGGGAACATGCCGGCAAACGCGGTCCACAGGCTCGGGTCGGTCTCGCCCGCGTCGGCGACGGACAGCAGCGAGCCGGCGGTGGCGACGACGTTCTCCTTGGCGACGAGGCCAGAGACAGTCAGCGCGGTGGCCTGCCAGGTGCTAAAGCCGAGCGGGGCGAAGATCCAAGCGACCAGGTTGCCCAGCATGGCAAGCACGGAGTAGTCCATAAACTCCTCGGGGATGCCGTCCATCGCAGGCAGGAAGCCAAAGGAACCGTTATAGCTACCAAAGTTGGAGAGGAACCAAACGACGACGGTGGACGCAAAGATGACCGTGCCGGCCTTCTTGATAAAGGCCCAGCAGCGCTCCCACACGTGCAGCGCCCAGGAACGGATCGCCGGGAAGTGGTAGGCAGGAAGCTCCATGACAAACGGGGTCGGACGGCCGGCGAAGAGCTTGGTCTTCTTGAGCATGAGGCCCGAGGCGATGACGGCAAAGACGCCCAGGAAGTAGAAAAGCGGGCTGATCCATGCGGCCGTGGTGGAAGAATCGCCGATGATGGAGCCCATGAGCAGGGCGATGATCGGCAGCTTGGCGCCGCAGGGGATGAACGTGGTGGTCATGACCGTCATGCGGCGGTCCTTCTCGTTCTCGATGGTCTTGGTGGCCATGACGCCGGGAACGCCGCAGCCCGAGGACACGAGCATGGGGATGAACGACTTACCGGACAGGCCAAAGCGGCGGAACACGCGGTCCATGATAAAGGCGACGCGGGCCATGTAGCCGCAGTCCTCCAGGAAGGACAGCATCACGAACAGCAGGAACATCTGCGGCACAAAGCCGAAGATGGCGCCCAGGCCGCCAACGATACCGTCGCAGACCAGCGAATCGACCAGGCCACCGTCCTCGGTGCCACCCGCCACGAGGGCATCGTGCACCATGGTGGTGATACCCGGGACATAGGGGCCGTACTGTGCCGGGTCGACCGAGTCGGCGTCGTCACCCGCGGCCTCGACAGCCGCGTCGTAAGCGTCGCGGCCCTGACCGAGCACGTACCAGCCGTCGGTGCCGAAGAGCTGGTCGTTGGTGAAGTCGGTCACCGTGCCGCCCAAGGTAGAAACGGCGATGTAGTACACGCAGAACATGATGACCACAAAGATCGGCAGACCCAGGATACGGTTGGTAACCACGCGGTCGATCTTCTCGGAGGTGCTCATCTTGGCCGGAGCCTTAGTGAGGCACTCATCGATGATGTGCGCGATGACGCCATAGCGCTCACCGGTGATGATGGACTCGGCATCGTCGTCGCAGTCCTGCTCGCACTGGGCGACCAGCTCCTCCACGCGAGCGGCCTTCTCCTTGGTGAGGTTGATGAGCTTGCAGGCGTCTGCATCGCGCTCAAACAGCTTGACGGCGTAGTAGCGACGCTTGTTGGCGGGAACGCTCGCAGGCAGGTTATTCTCGATGTGGTCCAGAACGTCCTCGATGGAGGAATCGAACTTGTGCTCCGGCACCTGGCCCTTGGAAGCAGCAGACTTCTTAACCTGCTCGAAGAGCTCCGTGATGCCCTTGTTCTTAAGAGCCGAGATCATCATGACCGGACAACCGAGCTTCTTGGAGAGCTTGTCCGTGTCGATCTTATCGCCGTTCTTCTCGACCAGGTCGGCCATGTTGAGGGCAACGACCACGGGCAGGCCGGTCTCGATAACCTGAAGCGCCAGGTACAGGTTACGCTCGAGGTTGGTGGCATCGACGACTTGGACGACAACATCGGGCTCGCCGCTCATGAGGTAATCGCGCGAGCATTGCTCCTCGGGGCTGTAGGGGGAAAGCGAGTAGATGCCAGGGAGGTCCGTGATGGTAACGTTCTTGTCGCTTAGGAGCTTGGCTTCCTTTTTCTCAACCGTGACGCCGGGCCAGTTGCCAACGTAGCCGTTGGCGCCGGTGATCAGGTTGAAAAGCGTGGTCTTGCCGCAGTTGGGGTTACCCGCCAGCGCGACATGGATCTGAGAATCCGCCATTCAATCCTTCTTCCTTGTGTGCCTGCGCTGCTTTCTCCGCGCAGGCTGGATAATGTGCTTCAAAGATGCTGCATTAAGTTAGAAAAACCTAACTTTATCTGCAGAAATATACGTCGCAAGCCCTTACTGGACCTCGACGACGGCCGCCTCCTCCTTGCGGATGGAAAGCTCGTAGCCGCGCACGTTGATCTCGACCGGATCACCGAGCGGCGCGACCTTCACGACCTTGAACGAAGTGCCCTTGATGAGCCCCAGGTCCATAAGGTGGCGGCGAAGCGCACCCTCACCGTGAAGCTTGACGATGGTAGAGCTCTCGCCCACCTTAACGTCACCCAACGTCTTCATCCTCTTGTCCCCCTTTCGGTTTTTATGAAATGCTGCTGACTAACCGACGGTCATGATGTGCATGGCAACCTTGGAATCGATGCCAAAGCGTGCGCCCAGCACCGTGACGATGATATTGGCACCACTCGAGCTCACCACGTGGATTTCGTTGCCCTCGACAAAGCCGAGGTCCTTGAGGTGGTGTTTCATGTCCTCATTGCCCTTTACACGAGACACGCGCACGGTTTCGCCCGCTTTTACCATCGAAAGCGGCATGGCCGGCATCTGCGGTCCGCAAGACATGAGTTGCTCCTAACGTCAGTTCGTCCTCAACATCGACGCGTAAAAAGTTAACCACGTCTATGTTCGCTATAGTAAACTAGCACGTGGTTAACTTTTTGGAAAGGGTCCCCATTCAGATTTCGAAAAAGTTTCCTATACGAAACAAAAAGGCGCGGCAAAGGGCCATCCTTTACCGCGCCCTATCATGCTTAGAGCGAGAGATTTCTGATCGATGTGACACAGGAGGCCTCATCCACGCCCGAAACGCGGAACACGATGTCCTCGCCACATTCGCCACAGAGTGCCATGAGCCCTATAACGTCGCGGCCATCGACATGACGATTGCCAATCGAAACCGACACGTCACTACGATGCTTGGCGATAATGTCATAAAGCAGCGCAACCGGGCGGGCATGCAATCCCAACGGATCTTTAATCGTCTTCGTAAATTCGACCATGTCCCCTCCCACGACATCGCACATTCGGCCGGCAAACCCAGCCACGTGGTAGCTATTGTAGCGTTAGATGCTTGTCGAGAGCTCCTCTGAGCACCTCGTGGGCAAAAAGTGGCAAATATGAGTACTGCCACCAATTTAGTAGCAGCAAAATCGAGAGCAAATTGCTTACTTTAAGCGATTCGAAGAGGTTGAAAGCCGTCAAACGCCCTTTAAAGGGGGTTAGATAAATTGATTTTGAGCCCATTTTCGCTCAGAGCAGGCCGAAAAATATGACACCTCTTTTGCAACAGTACTCATATTTGGCATTTTTTGCCCACAGAGTCCAAAATCCATGCCCCAAAACACAAAAGGAGGGGCCTCGTAAGGCCCCTCCCTAGGAAAGGGAATCGATTTATTCCACAGCCGTAGATTAATCCTAGCCGCTACTCCATCATATCGAGGACGGAAGGGCGAAGCTCGTTCTCGGCGGCCTCGGGATCGGTCTCGCGCAGGCGGTTGATGTAGCGGTTGTACCACATCACGGCAAGGCCCAGGAAGACAACCACGCCGCCAACGTTGTAGACCAGCGTCAGCCACAGCGGCTGATCGAGCGGAATGGTGCCGCAGATAAGCACGAAGCAGAAGACCACAAGCAGGAATGCGGCAACGACCAGGCCAAAGCTGCGCGAGCCCATGCGGAAGCCACGGGGAGCAGCATCGAAGTTCTTGCGCAGCATAAAGTAGGCAAGCAGAATCAGCAGCGGCGGGAGCAGAGCGGTGGCAGCCGTCATGTTGGTGACAATCATGAGCAGGTCGTCGAGGTTACCGGAGCCCAGGGCCGGGATGATCAGGATGGGGACGACGATGGCGAACTGCAGCCAAGCGGCGCGGGCAGGAATGCCATGCTCGTTGAGCTCGACGATCTTGCTACCAAAGACGCCCTTGGGGATCTCGGTGAAGAAGACCTTGATGGGAGCGGAGGTCCACATCATGAGGGAACCCAGCGTAGCGGCGAGAAGGATCAAGCCGATGACGCGCGTGGACACTTCCATAGGAATGCCAAAGTGGGCAAAGACAGCGCCGAACACGTCGAAGATGCCGGTGGAGATGGCAACGCCGCCCTCGGGGATGAACAGGTTAACCAGCAGCGAAGCGCCTGCATACAGAAGGCCGATGGTCAGGCCGGCGATAACGACGGTGCGCACGAAGGCCTTGACGCCACCCTTAAGGTCGTTAAGGAACACGCCGACAGACTCAGCGCCGCCAACGCCCTGGATGATCCAGGCAAGCGTACCGAAGAAGCCCCACATAGTGGCGAAGTTGCTCATGTCGGGAGCCATGTTGGCGGGCGTGGGAGCCGTAGCGAACTCAACGCCGCCAAAGGCAGCAGCCAGGGACAGCAGGATGAACACGGCGGTCAGGCCGAGAGCCGCGGTCGAACCGAAGGAGGAAATGGAGCCGATCCACTTAGCGCCCTTGGTCGAAACCCACGTGGCGATAGCAAAGACGACGATCTCGATAATGGTGATCCACAGCTGCGAAAGCTCGGCGTTGGCACCAAAGAACACGTAGCTCGCGTAGATGATGACGTTGGGCAGGACGGACGCAAAGAAGAACAGGTTAACGAACCAGTAGCTAAATGCCGTCAGGAACGCCCAGCGACCACCCATCGAGGTCTTAACCCATGCGTACACGCCCGACTCGGAGTCCTTGTTGAGGCCGACGAACTCGGCGGTAACCAGGGTATAGGGGACAAAGTACAAAAGCGTGGCGAAGAAGAACGACGGCGCAGCTGCCAAGCCGATGGCCGCGTTGTTGTTGATGATGTTCTTGATACCGAACACGGCGGCGACCGTCATGCCCAGCAGAGCGAACGAACCGATCGTTCCTCGTTTTTCAGAGCTCATAAGCCCTCCCAATCATCTATTAAATGTCATCCAAAACCGTCCGAGCTGCAAGTGCAATCGCGGACGGCGCACCTGCTAAGGGGAATGGGGAAAAGGGAGTCAACAAAGCCATCCCCCTTAACGGCGCGAAGCAAACGTCCAGGCGGACGAATACTACTTGTTGGGGAAGGAATAACCTTCGACCGTCACGTGCAGTACCACGACGCGGGGATCCGAAGCCTCGGCGATAACACGGTAAGCCTCGTCGATCTCGACGACGGCAACGCCGCCGGCGGGAATCGTCACGGTCTCCCCCGCCCCCTCAAAGCGCTCGCGATCATCGATATCGCTGTAGGCGCGGGTGCAGGTGAGGCCTGCCTTGGGAGCAACCTCGACAGTCAGGTCGCCGTCGAGCGGAGCGAGCACGGCATGGTAGCGACGGTGACCGACCAGGTCGGCGGTTGCGGCCTCGCGGGCATAGACCCACCAGTACACCAACGAGTCGCCGATGGAGTAAGCCACGTCGTGCTGTAGTTCAGAAACGCCGTCGAGCGCCTGGCCGGTGCGCATCCACTTCTTGACGGACTTCATCTGAGCATCGAAGTCGGCACGCGAGTTAAAGACATGCATGGCTTATGCCTCCTTAATGGGTGCCAGCGCCTGAGCCAGATCGGCAGACGTCAGCGGTCGCAGGGACACCTCAAAGCTGAAGCTCTCAAAACGGGTGCGATAGGAATCGAGCACCTCGGAACCCCAAGAGTTCGAGCCAAGGCCGAGCAACTGGTCGTTGATGTTGACCGTGACCGTGTCGCCCGGAACAAGGTCGTAGACGTGCTTGGCGTTATCGATGGCCTCGCAGCTATAGGGCCATGCCGAGAACGAGAACGGGTTGGAAGCGGCGTCGCTCGGACGTGTCACGACCAGACCGTCACCGTGGCTAGAGCGCAGGGCAACCCAGCGGGTACCCTCGCGGTTGGCGCAGTCCTGAGGCATAACGTAGGGCGTGAACATGTCGTCGACCGTAGTGCGGTAATGACCGACCGGGTTGGCGCGCAGCGAGTCCGGATAGTTCTCGCCCGGGCCGTGGCCATACCACTCGACGGCGCGATCGCAACCGGGAACCTCGAAGGAGATGCCGATGCGCGGGATAATGTCCGAATAGTCGCCGTAGGGCTCGCCGGAAACCTTGAGGTCGACGCGGCCACTCGGAAGCACGGTATAGACGAGCTCGACGCGCATGCCGAACGCGCGGACGGGAGGAGCAATACGCTGGCTCACGGTAACGACGACCGCATTGCCGTCCTGCTTCCAAGTAACCTTGCGGGTAGACGTCTGCATCACATCGATGAAGTTGTCCTTCCACAGGGAGTCATACTCTTGGGCGTGGTTGTCGACGAGCGGATGCCAAAAACCAACCTGGGGACCAGAGGCCATGACGTCGCGGCCGGATGCCTTCCACTCGCTCACGGTACCGTTGACCTTGCTGAAGGTCAGCTCGCCGTTGAGGGAGTGAATGTGGATCTCCTGCTCGGTCTCCTCGACCGTAAGCTCAGGACGAGCGGGGGCAGCGATGGCCGGCGCCGGATGGTTGGCGATGGCAAACTGGCTAGCACCCAACTGGAACATCGGCTCGCACCAGACGTGAGCGGCCATGGTGTAGGCGCGCACGGTCAGCAGGGTCTCGCCTACCGCGGCCTCGTGAATCACTAGCGGAAGCTGGACGGACTCGCCGGGGGCAACCGCACCGGGCATGAGCGTCTTGCGGCAGACCACGTCGCCGTCCACCAGGGTCTCCGCCGACAGGCAGACATCCTCAAGGGTGGTAAACCAACGGTTGTTGGTGACGGTCAGCTCGCCCGCCTCGTCGTCGTAAGCCATGCGAACCGGGCAGATGACCTGACCATACTCAGTGAGGCCCGGGCTCGGCTGCTGCCAAGGGAACACCATGCCATCGATGCAGAAGTTGCTGTTGTTGGGGTAATCGCCGTTGTCGCCACCATACATATCGTAGGCAACGCCGTCCTCGGTCACAGCAGCCAAACCGTGGTCGCACCATTCCCAGATAAACTGGCCTTGGATGCAATCCCAGCGATCGAAGACCTCCTGATACTCGGACAGGCCTCCGGGGCCGTTGCCCATGGAGTGACCGTACTCGCAGTTGATGCGCGGCTTGGGGAATGGATGCTCACCAAAGTCGTTCATCTGCGACACACGGGAGTACATGGTGGAGATAACGTCGACGGTATCGGCGTTGCGGTCCTCCTCGTAATGGACCGGACGACCATCGAGCTCGTGAGCCTTGGCGTACATCGCGCGGATGTTGCAGCCATAGCCGCTCTCGTTGCCCATCGACCACATAATGATGCAGGCGTGGTTGCGCTCCTGCATCACCAGGCGCTCAATGCGGTCGACGTAGGCCGGCTCCCATGCCGGGTCGTCGGTGACCAGGGCGATATTGCCGATATTCTCGAAGCCGTGGCTCTCCATATCGGTCTCGGCGACCAGCATGATGCCGTACTCGTCGCACAGCTCGTAAAAGCGCGGGTCGTTGGCGTAGTGGGACGTGCGCACCGCGTTGATGTTGTGCTGCTTCATGAGCTCCAGGTCGCGGCGCATGCGATCGAGGCCCACGGCGCGGCCCTTGTGATCGTCGTGATCGTGGCGGTTGACGCCATGCATCTTAAAGTAAGTGCCGTTGAGGTAGATATGATTGCCCTCGACCGTCACCTCGGCAAGACCCTGGCGATGCGGGACGTACTCGCTGACCTGGTCACCGTCGTAGACCTCAAACGTAAGGTCATAGAGGAAGGGATCCTCGGGATTCCAGAAGTGGGCATCGGTCACGCTGCACTCGGCATGGCCGTCGACGCACTCACCCGTAGCCACCACGTTCTCGCCATCACTGAGCGTAAACACAACGCGGGTAGCTCCCTCGGCAACCGTATCGAGCGTGATCAGAGCGGCATCGCCCTCGCGGTGCGTGCGGAACCTAAAGTCGACCAGGTGTGCGGCGGGACGCTGCATAAGATACACATCGCGGAAGATGCCCGAGGCCCACCACATGTCCTGATCCTCGATATAGCTGCCATCGCTGTACTGCAGGACCTTGACCGCAAACAGGTTGTCGCCCTCGACGAGCGCGTCGGTCACGTCGAACTCGGCAGACAGGCGCGAACCCTTGGTCATGCCGATAAACTGACCGTTGACGTACAGCTCGCCATAGCTCTCGATGCCGTCAAAGCGAATGATCTCGCGAGCGCCGGCAGGAACGGCGGGAAGGTTGACGATGCGCTGGTACACGCCCGTGGGATCGTCAGAGGGAACGAACGGCTGATCCACCGGGAACGGAAAACCCTCGTCGGTATAGGCAAGGTTGCCATAGCCGTCCACCTGCCACAGGTGCGGAACCTCCACGTGATCCCACTCGGGCTCGTACGTGGAAAGCTCCTCGTTAGAGACGGCAGCGGGGCCCTCAAAGAGGCGGAACTGCCACGAGCCGGACAGCTGGACAAACCCGCGCGACAGCTCGCGGCTGTACGTTGCAGCGAGATCGGCGGTCTCATAACCCATAAAGTACGCATGGGGTGCCAGGCGGTTCCTATGGGTGAGCGCTTGGTTTTCCCAATCGTTAATGGTGTCCATGGTGATGCTCCTTCGTCATCGTAGTGATTCTTGTGCAACCGGTTGTCCTTATCTTACGGGCGATGCAAAAAACTGTGCAACCGGTTGTCCGCTGAACGGTCGATTTGGTCGGGTTAACGGTGCAACCGGTTGTACAACCGCGACACTTATGTCACCCTGAGTATCGAAACTCAGCGCAAGACATCGTTCTTAAGCTCGTAGGCAACCGCCACGCCCGCTGATATCTCACCCATACGAGACGTATTCGATTGCGGCTTGGTTGCAAAACGACACCGGTCACCGGATATCATGAACGCTGTTCAGGCGCACTATAGTAAGCTGTATCCGCACCAGCCCGTATCAGCGACAACATCGACCGCATTCTCCAGGAGACGCCATGACCCAACCAGTTCGCACCGCACCTACGCTTGCCGAGGTTGCCGCAGCTGCCGGCGTGTCGCGCTCCACAGCATCGCGCGCTCTCAACGATTCGCCCCGCATTAGCGAGGAAACCAAAAGGCGCGTCCGCGCGGCGGCCAAGGAAGTCAATTTTGTCCCCAACGCTCGTGGCCGAGCGCTCGCTGTCGGGCGCACGGAAATCATCGCCGTGCTCGTGACCGAGCCCCTGAGTGAGCTCTTCAGCGACCCCACCTATAGCGAGTTTTTGAGCGGCATTACCGAGGAACTGTCGGAGTCGTCCTATCTGCCCGTTATCTTGCAGGCGTCTTCTACGCATGAGCGCAACCGCGCACGCGAGCACTTTGAGCGCCGCTCGTTCGACGCCGTGATCGACGTCTCCCCCTACAAGGGCAGCGAGCTGCTCGAGGTGCTGCGCGAGCTGGGCGTACCTACCGTGTTGTGCGGCCAGCTCGAGGGCCACCCCTATCGCGATGTGTTCTCGACGGTCTACTCTGACGACGAAGAGGGCGGACGCTTTGCAGCGCTCGCTATGAAGGAGCGAGGGCGCAAAGATATCGTCGCCGTGTTGGGACCGCAAGACAACCCCGCTGTTGTCGACCGCCTGCGCGGCTACCGTGCCGTCTTGGGCGAAGACCTCCCAGACGCAAACGTTATCTATACCGGCTGGAACAACGGAGACGGCTATCAGGCCATGCACCAGATCCTCGCGCGCGAGATTGCTTTCGATGGCGTGCTCTGCGGATCGGACCGTATCGCGGCTGGCGTCATCACCGCACTCAACGAGGCAGGCCTATCCGTTCCGGCGGACGTTTCTGTCGTCGGCTTCGACGATCACGAGATTGCGACGCGCTGCGTCCCCGCGCTCACGACCGTCCGCCAGCCCCTGCGCGAAGAAGGCCACATGGCCGCCAACATTGCGCTCGACATGATCAAGGGTGCCGAGCCCACCACCTCCGTGATGCACATGCAGCTGATCCAGAGAGACTCGCTATAAGAAACTGGGGCAGGCTTTCCGCCAGACAGTTGTTGCGGAAAGCCTGCCCCGTTTTGAGCGCTCATTCTGGGGCACAGTTTCCGTTAGACGGCTCAACCGGAAACTGTGCCCCATTATTTTGCCGAATTCTGGGTCGCGCTTTCCCAGAGGACCCCCTTTGGGAAAGCGTGACCCGTTCTGGACACAGATTCCGGGACGCACTTTCCGCGACGCCCGGTCATCCC
This sequence comes from uncultured Collinsella sp., assembly GCA_900542305.1. GTDB lineage: Bacteria > Actinomycetota > Coriobacteriia > Coriobacteriales > Coriobacteriaceae > Collinsella. Next base: position 26,300 of record UQMU01000009.1, read on the forward strand.
AAGCCCTCACAATCTCGGCGCATAAAAAACGAGGAAAGGCACACGTCCTTCCCTCGTTGCAAGCAATATGTAGCCGCTCGCCTACATCAGGCGCAGGCTGACGTCCTTGAGCTGGGCGCCGGAAACGGCACTCGGGGCGCCCGACATGAGGTCGGAGCCACTGGCCGTCTTGGGGAACGCCATGACGTCGCGGATGGAATCGGAGCCGGTGAGCAGCATGCACACGCGGTCCAGACCCAGAGCGAAACCGCCCATCGGGGGTGCACCAAACTTGAGGGCCTCCATGAGGAAGCCAAACTGAGACTCGGCACGCTCCTCGGTAAAGCCCAGGAGCTTGAGCATGGACATCTGCATCTCGGCGTTGTGGATACGCATACCGCCGCCGCCGGCCTCAAAGCCGTCCATGACAAAGTCGTAGGTGCAAGAACCGGCTGCCAACGGGTCGGCCTCAATCTTGGCGATGTCGGTCTCGGTCGGCAGGGTAAAGGGCTGGTGCTCGGCAGCATAGGCCTTGCGATCCTCGTCCCAATGGAACAGCGGGAAGTTGACGACCCACAGGAAGTCGTGACCCTCGCGCTTGATCTCAAGCGCATTGGCCATGTGCGAACGCATGCCGCCCAGAATCTCGTCGGAGAGCAGGCGCGGGCCGGCGGCGAACATCACAAGGTCGCCGGGCTCGACGTCCATGCGCTCGCGCAGAGCGGCCATCTCCTCGTCCGAGAAGAACTTGACGATGGGGCTGTTGATGGAGCCGTCCTCGCGGAAGGCGATCCAGGCCAGGCCCTTGGCGCCAAACGTGGAAGCCACCCCGGCGAGCTTATCGATCTTGGCACGTGCCCAGGCACCGGCGCCCTTGGCGTTGATGGCCTTGACGACAGAGCCCTCCTCATTTGCGGCGGTCGCGAAGACCTTGAACTTGGAGTTGGCAAAGATGTCGGTCAGGTCGACCAGGTGCATGCCATAGCGGGTATCGGGCTTGTCGGAGCCATAGGTGTCCATGGCATCCCAGTAGTTCATGCGACGCAGCGGCGTGGGCATCTCGACACCCATGCGGCCGAAGGCATCGGCAAGAACCTCTTCGAGCGCGCTCATGACATCGTTCTGGTCCACGAAGGACATCTCGATATCGACCTGGGTGAACTCGGGCTGACGGTCGGCACGCAGGTCCTCGTCGCGGAAGCACTTGGCAACCTGGTAGTAGCGCTCGACGCCACCGACCATGAGCAGCTGCTTCAGAAGCTGCGGGGACTGCGGCAGAGCGTAGAAGTTACCCGGCTGGATACGGCTGGGGACGATGAAGTCGCGGGCGCCCTCGGGCGTGGACTTAAACAGGGAGGGCGTCTCGACCTCCATGAACTCACGGTTGTGCAGCGCCTCGCGAATGGCAAAGGTAAAGTCGGAGCGAAGCTTGAGGTTGGCCATCATCTCGGGACGACGGAGGTCCAGATAGCGATAGCGCAGGCGGGTGTCCTCGCTGGTCTCGATGCCGTCCTCAATCTGGAACGGCGGGGTGACGGACGTGTTGAGCACCTCGGCGTGGTCGGTCAGGACCTCGATCTCGCCGGTCGCGAGCTTGGCGTTGGTGGTCTCCTCGCCACGGGAACGCACGACGCCGTGGATCTTGATGGGCCACTCGGGACGCATGGTCTCGGCGATCTTAAAGGCATCGCCGTCGGAGTGCTCGGGGTCGAAGGTGAGCTGCGTGATGCCCTCGCGATCGCGAAGGTCGCAGAAGATAAGGCCGCCGTGGTCGCGGCGACGGCTCACCCAACCGGTGAGGGTGACCTCTTCGCCCACGTTCTCGCGGCGAAGCTCGCCGCAGGTACGGGTGTGCATGGAATGCTCGTCGATGGGACGGGTCTGGCTCATACCAGTGATCCTCCTTTATGGATCTGTGCCGCCCCGTGTCGTTCCGGGCGGCGTCGTACAGATTTGCCCAGCCTGCGTAAACCGCGCAGCCAGACATGGCGTTCTATCTTATCGCACCTGTGTCGATGTGCCGCGAAAAAGTAGCTCCTGCCCAAAGACTTGACGGAGACGAAACAATTGATGCACCGTGGCCGTCGCCAACGCGCGCCACGTGCGACAATGTGCCCCAATACAACTGCACTCGGAAAGGCCCGCCATGACCGCACGCCTCATCGTTATGGATATCGACTCCACGCTCATCAACCAGGAGGTCATCGACCTGTTGGGTGAGGAAGCCGGCGTAGGCGAGCAGGTAGCGCAGATCACCGAGCGCGCCATGCGCGGCGAGCTAGACTTTAAGCAAGCGCTCGAGGAGCGCGTGGGGCTGCTCGCCGGCCTGGACGAGAGCGTGTTCGAGCGCACCTTTGAGCGCGTGACGTTTACCCCTGGCGCGCTGGAGCTTGTGCGCTCAGCGCACAGCAAGGGCTGGAAGGTCGGCGTGGTAAGCGGTGGCTTCCACGAGGTCGCCGATAAGATCGTGGCCGCCGCGGACATCGATTTTTGCTTGGCAAACCGTCTGGAGGTCGTGGACGGCAAACTCACTGGCAAGCTGGCGGCCGATATCGTGACCAAAGAGTCCAAGCTCATCCAACTGCTGGATTGGGCGGTTGAGTGCGGTGTCGACATGGCTCACACCGTGGCGATCGGCGATGGCGCCAACGACATCCCCATGATTCAGGCCGCGGGCACGGGCATCGCGTTTTGTGCCAAGCCCAAGACGCGCGAGGCCGCCCCGTTTGCCATCGACGAACGCAACCTGATGCTCGCCATGGACATCATCCTGCGCGACTAGTCGATCTGTCTAACAATTGAATTAATTCCTCTATGTCTAGTTTCCGAACAATTTTGTTTTAGTGTTCGGAAACATACCCTTTGAGTGCTAGACTTTGCGCCGTCGAAGGGAACATATATGGATAAGCAAGATCTTGAGCAATTGCTGAGCGATGTTGCTGGCGGAGCAGTCACCCCGACAGTCGCCCTCACGCGCATCCAGACGGCGCCGACCGCCGATCTGGGTTTTGCGCAGCTCGATCTTTCGCGCGGAGTGCGCCAGGGAGCCGGCGAGGTTGTCTACGGTGCCGGTAAAACCGCCGAGCAGATTGCCGCCATTATCGAAGCGCTGCGCGATGCCGGCCAGGAACGTATCCTGGTCACGCGCCTGGATGCCGAAAAAGCCGCGCGCACCGCTGAGCTTCTCGGCAACGGCATTGACCTGGGATATGTCCCGGACGCGCAGCTCGCCCTCGTGGGCGGCAAGCCCTCCCCTACCGGCAACGGACGCATCGTCGTCGCCTGCGCCGGCACGAGCGACTTACCCGTCGCCGAAGAAGCCGCGTTGACGGCCGAGTTCTATGGCAACGAGGTCGACCGCCTCTACGACGTAGGTGTCGCCGGCCTGCACCGCCTGCTCGCGCATGCCGAGGAACTTGCCCAGGCGCAGGTGGTCATCGCCATCGCCGGCATGGAGGGCGCGCTGGCGAGCGTTATCGGCGGTCTGGTGAGCTGTCCGGTCATCGCCGTTCCCACCAGCGTTGGCTACGGCGCAAGTTTTGGTGGCGTAGCCGCGCTGCTCGCCATGCTCAACTCCTGTGCCAGCGGCGTATCGGTCGTCAATATCGACAACGGCTTTGGCGCCGCTTACCAGGCAAGTCTTATCAATCATCTGAGCGCCGGCACACCCCGCGCCCGCTAAGGAGCATTCCATGTCCAATCATCAGCACACGCTTATCATCGACGGCACCTCGGGCATCAGCGGCGATATGACCGTCGCGGCCCTGCTCGACCTGGGCGCCAGCGAGGAGCACCTGCGCGAACAGCTCGCCACACTGCCGGTCGACGGCTTTACAATCGCCGTCACGCGCGTAAACAAGCATGGCATCGACGCCTGCGATTTCGACGTTCAGCTGGCAGAAGAGCTCGAGAACCACGACCACGACATGGCATGGCTCTACGGCAACGAAGCAGCTGCCGAGCACACGCACGAGCACGAGCACCACCATCATGACCATGACGAGCATGAGCACTGCCATGAGCATGATCATGAGACCCACGGCCATGGCCACGAGGGTCATCATCACGCCCACCACCATCACCATCGTTCTTTGGCGGACGTCACCGCCATCATCGACGGCTCGCAGCTAAGCGATGGCGCCAAGCGTCGCGCGCTCGCCATCTTTACCGCGCTCGCCGCCGCCGAGGCCAAAGCTCACGGCAAAACGCCCGAGACCGTTATGTTCCACGAGGTAGGCGCCGTCGATTCCATCGTCGACGTCTGCTCTGTCGCCATCTGCCTCGATGACCTGGGTATTGAGGACATCGTGGTCGAGTCGCTCTCCGAGGGCCACGGCACCATCCACTGTGCCCACGGCCTTATGCCCATTCCCGTCCCCGCCGTCGTCAACCTGTGCCAGGCGGGAAATATCGCCCTCACGCCTGCACCGGTCGCCGGCGAGCTCGTGACGCCCACGGGTGCCGCCATCGTCACCGCGCTGCGCACGTCCGACCAACTGCCCTCACGCTACCGCATCGAGGCCGTCGGCTACGGCGCCGGTAAGCGCCCCTACGAGGGTTGCTCCGGTACGCTCCGTTGTCTGCTCGTTCACGTGGATGCATAGCCATGGATGCCCGCAAAGAAAAAAGCCGCGCCGCTATTGTCACGGCGTTCTCCGAGCTGCTACGCGAAGAGGACTACGGCAAGATTACCGTCGGCGACATCATCGCGCGCGCTCACGTAGGCCGCGCGACATTCTACGGCCTCTTTAAGAGCAAAGACGACCTACTGTCCGAGCTCGTGAGCGACATCTGCACCCACGCCCTCGACGACGATGGCACACCGCTCGACGACCCACTCGTGCAGGTCGAGCATATCCTCAACAACCTCTGGGAGCGCCGCCAGGGCATTCGAGCCCTCGTAGCCGGCGCCGGCTCCCGCGTCTTCGCCGACTGTCTCCGCAAGACCATCATGTCGCGCGCAGCCGAAACCGTCCCTACCGACCCAAACGGCCCCGCCGGCACCATGGACCGCAGCTTCCTACTACACCACATAGCCTCAAGCTTCGTAGGAATGGTCCAATGGTGGGCCTGGCACAACTTCCAAGCAGATAGGGCCGAAGTAGCCAAAGACTACCTATCAGCCATAAAACCCCTCTTCAACTAAGTAAGAGGCTCAACCTAAAGCATCGCCCCAACCCAGGCCGCCACGCATCCCAAAGTGCCACTCGCGCTTCAATGCCCCCAACAGCAACAAGCCCCTCCCATCCAAATTCAGATATATATGTTGGGTTGCTTGTACGAACGCAACAAAGACCCCGCAGCCGTCCGCATGGGGTAACTTCCCAGCGCACTCCGCAGGACGCAAAAAGGCTCGCCGCACAAAGTGCGCAGCGAGCCTTTTTGCATGTCCGAGGACGCGCTGGGAAGTTACCCCATGCGGACGGCGAACAACTATGTAGTCTTGGACTAGAACATGCCCAAGAAACCGTGCACAAACAGTGCGGCCAGAGCGGCACCGACAAACGGAGCAATGCCAGGAACGAGCAGGCCGTACTTCCAGTTGTTGTCAGCCTTGTTCTTAATCGGCAGCACCTGATAGGCCATGCGAGGACCAAGGTCACGAGCCTGGTTCATGGCGAAGCCGGTGATGCCGCCCATGCCCATGCCAACAGCCCAAACGATCAGGCCGACGCAGATGGCGAGCATCAGAACGTTCTCGCCAGCACGGTTAGCAGCAGCAAGGATGGCACTGATGAACACGAAGGTGCAGATAGCCTCGCAGAAGAAGTTGCGGGCATAGTTGGTGCCCTCGGTGGTGGGGTTGGTCGAGAAGATGTTGCGCTGAGCAATGGGATCGATGACACCATCGGAAGCCTTGAACTCATCGGCATACATCAACCACGCGATCACGGCACCCGCAAAGCCGCCGAGCATATCAGCAACCATGAAGGGGATGCAACTGCTCCACGGCACCAGGCCGACGATGCACTGGGCAAGTACCATGGCGGGGTTCATGCACACGGCGCCGCCAAAGACAAACAGGCAAACCGAGATGCCAAAAGACCAGGTGGTGATGGCAAACATGTGGCCGGAGCCCTGATACTTGGTGCCCTTAAGCACGGTATCGCAGTGCACGCCCACGCCAAAGATGATCATGAGGGCCGTTGCGCCGAATTCGCAGAGGAGTTTGGTAAGCATAAAACCTTATCTTTCTTGTCGGTTATAAACGATTCGTTTGGGCCGCACACTAGTGCTGAGCGACGACAACGCCCAGGCCATCGGGAATGACGGCCACCTTGGCATCGGCACCCTTCATCTCAAAGGCGAGCTTGAGCGCCTCATCGAGGGTGTTAACCGGCGTCATGTGCATATCCTTGATCATCTGGTGATCGCACAGGTCGGTAACCATGATCACAGGGTGATGCGCCAGGATGCGGGCAAAGATCTGGCTCGTCCACTGGTCGGGCAGGGTCTCGTCCTTAGGACGGTCGATGCAGGCGCGCTCAAACTCTGCCGGATCATTGTCGGCGATGTTGTGATAGAAGCCCTCGCCACCGTGACCGTCGGCACAACCGGCGACATCGATGATCACGCCGCCCTCGGGAAGTGTGGCCTCTGCAGAGCACATGCCCTTCACGGCCTGATAGATGTTCTGGTCGAGCGGGTAGCCGCCATTGGTGGTAATGGCAATCTCGCACTCGACGGGCTCAACGCCGGCAAGGCTCTTCACGAACTCGCAGCCAGCCTCGTGCGCCTTGTGGATGTCGCCGGCAAAGGAGCCGATGACCTCGTGCTTGCCGTTGAGCACCACGTTGAGCACAAAGGCAAGGTGAGCCATCTCGGCAGCGGCAAACATGTCCTCGCTCACGTGGTTGTGGCACAGGTTGCCGGCACGCGAATGGGAATCGTTCACAAACTGACCGTTGTGGTTGTACATGATGGTCTTGTAGCTGGCGATACCAGGCAGGACGGACTTGCGGCTACCAGAGAAACCGGCAAAGAAGTGCGGCTCAATAAAGCCCTCGGCAAGCAGCAGATCGCAATCGGCAGCAATCTTGTTGATGATGCACTCGCCGCCAGAAGGCAGGGTGCCGATCTTTTTCATCATGCTGTCATCGGTCGCGACGTGCATAACGATTTCCTCGTTGGCAACGATCTCCTCGCCGTACTTGTTGACGAGCTCCTCGTGCGTCGACGGACGATGCATACCCGTAGCAACCAGAATACGCACGCGAGCCTCGGGCGCAGCAGAATGGATGTGATGCAGCAGAATAGGCATCGTCACACGCGAGGGAACGGGACGCGTATGATCGGAGCTAATAATGACGATATCCTTCTTGCCAGCACAAAGCTCCTCGAGCGAAGGCGAGCCATAAGGATTGGCAAGCGACTCCTCTACCAGCTCTTCCTGCGATTTTGTAGTCTTAAACTCGTTTTGATGACCTTCCATCACACCCGCGAAGTTCTTATCCTCGAGCTCCAGATGCAACGTCTTGTGGTCAAACGGCAGTTCACATTCAAACAATGACGAGCGCCCTCTTCCTTTCAACTGACACACTAGATAAACCGTTGGAAGGATACGCCGCTCACCGAAAAACACCACCGTCCACCGAGTCGTTAACACAACGTTCATATTTGACCCACAACAAAACGGCCGCGACCCCAAACGGGACCGCGGCCGCTACAGTCGTAAGGCGAGAAGCACCACATGCATCTCAATCCCGATCGATAAGACGCGAGGCGCGAGGCGCCAAACGCGCCGCCAGGACAAACCCCATCCAAAACGCGCGAAGCGCGCCTTTCTTCCCTTCAGCCCGTAATCCGCCGAAGACCGAGGACAAAGGGACCCGACGGGTTTCCCTCTGAATGCATTCCGCAGCACGAAGCCACTTCCAAACGCGCGAAGCGCGCCATTATTCCCCCAGCCAGTAATCCGCCGAAGACCGGACATCGCAGGGTCCGCCATTAGTTTACTTTTAGGCACACTCCGCAGGACGCAAGAAGCCCTCGCCGCACGAAGTGCGCAGCGAGGGCTTCTTGCATGTCCGAGGACGTGCCTAAAAGTAAACTAATGGCGGACCCGGACGACTACAGGGCTATCGATTACCCCGTGTTCTGCAGTCCTGCCGAGACGCCGGTCACAGTCGAAAGAATCAGGCTCATGTACTCGGCCTTCTTCTCCTCGGCCATCTCGTCCTGGTTCATGCGCACCTCGCGAAGGGCGCGGACCTGGGCGATGGACAGAGCGTCGACGTAGGGGTTGCGCACGCGGACGGCGCAACCGAGCACGCGGCGGCGCTGCAGCGGCCACTCGTCACCGACGATGGCAAGGACCCACTTACGAGTGAGCTGCATCTCGGTAAAGACCTTCTTGGACAGATCATCGCGGTCGCCCAGATGCAGATACATCTTGGCGATGCGCTGGTCGGTCTTGGCGATCGACATCTCGATGTTGTCGATAAAGGTGCGGAAGAACGGCCACTCCTGGTAGGCAGCCTTGAGCTGGTCAAGATCGCCAAGCTGCTCGCAGGCGGTGCCCAGGCCGTACCAAGCGGCAAGGTTAATGCGCGCCTGGCTCCAGCTGAAGATCCACGGAATGGTACGCAGGTCGTCGAGCGACTTGGCACCCAAGCCGCGCTTGGCGGGACGCGAGCCGATCGGCAGCAGACCGACCTCGGTCAGCGGCGTCACGGTCGAGAACCACGGTGTAAAGTCCTCGGTGTTCAGCAGGTCCAGATAGCGCTCGTGGCTTGCGGTGTTGAGCTTCTCGGCCATATCCCAGAACTTCTGCGTGGTCTCGGTGTTGGTCTTCTCGACACTCGGGGCCGACTGCAAAAGCGTTGCGGCGGCAACGGACTCAACATGACGCTGAGCCAGCGTGCGGTTGCCGTAACGGGCAAAGATGACCTCGCCCTGCTCGGTGAGCTTAAAGAAGCAGTTGACCGAACCCTTGGGCTGCGCCAGCACGGCCTTGTTGGCCGGGCCGCCGCCACGGCCCACGGCACCGCCGCGACCGTGCATGAGCACCAGGTCGATATCGTTCTTCTCGGCCCACTTGGCGATGCGCTCCTGCGCGGAGTGCAGCGCGAGCATGGCCGTGGTAGGACCGGCGTCCTTAGAGGAGTCGGAATAGCCCAGCATGACCTCCATGCGGCGGTTGGTCTGGGCAAGGCGCTTCTGCACCACGGGCAGCGTGAGCATCTGATCGAGCACGTCAACACAGCCCTCGAGGTCCTCGAGCTGCTCGAACAGCGGGATCACGTCGAGCTCGGGAACGTCCTCCTCGTGCGCGAAGGACAGGTGGGCAAGCTCAAAGACATCGGCCACATGCTGGGCGCTCTTGGTGAACGAAATGATGTAGCGGTGCGCCATCTTCTTGCCGTAACGCTTTTGGATGGAGCCGATAGCGCGGAAGGTATCGATGACCTCGCGCGTCATGGGCTGCAGATCGCCATGGATACCGTTCTCGTGGATATCCTTGAGGGCGCGGGCATGCACCACGGAGTGCTGACGGAACTCCATCTCGACCATATGGAAGCCGAAGGACTCGACCTGCCAGATGATGGTCTGGACCGGGCCGTAGGCGGCACGGACGGCACCGCAGGCAGCCAGCGAACGCTGGACGACGCGCAGGTCATCCAGGAACTCATCGGCGCTGTGGTACATGGTGTCGGTGATACGGCGCACGGTGGCGTTCAGACGATCGGCCATGACGAGCATGACGGCGCGATGCGGCTCGTGCTCGGAGATCAGCTCGGCGCGGGCCGTGTACTGGGTGCTCATCTCGACCTGATGGTTCCACAGGTTGATGAGCTCGGCCGACGGCTTGCTGTAGGTAGCCTCGAGCGTGAGGTTGCGGCCGATGCGGCGGCACTTGTCCTCGAGCTTGAGCACCATGTGGGTGAAGTACTTGGCGGCGACCTCACGGCTCACCTTAGCGGTGACGTTGGGGTTACCGTCGCGGTCGGAACCGATCCAGCTGCCGGGATGGAAGAACGCCGGGCACAGCGGCGGCACGGTGCCGGCCTTGTCGCCCAGCACCCAGTCGTCAAAACGACGATAGATGACGGGGATAACGTCGAACAGCGTGTTATCAAAGATGTCGATGATGGTATCGGCTTCCTCGACCGGCGTGGGCTTCTTGAGCGCGATGGGGCTCGTACGCACCAGGGCGTCGATCTCCTGCAGCATATGGCGCTCGTTCTCCACCAGGTCGGAGCCGCCCAAACGCGGACGCTCCTCCAGCAGGTTGGAGATACGGCGAATCTTGCCCTCGACGGCCTTACGACGGGCCTCGGTGGGATGTGCGGTAAAGACAGGGTGGAACTCGAGCTTGCCGAGCAGCTCATTGGCACCCTCGACGCCCATCTCGTTTACCAACTGGTGATAGGCGACGGTGAGTTCGTTGGCGGGATCGACCTCGGTATCGGTCGATGCGCCGGCCTCGCGCTCGCGCAGCTGCGCCACACGGTAGTTCTCCTCCGACAGGTTTGCCAAGTGGAAGAAGCTCGTAAAGGCGCGAACGATGACCTGCTGCTTATCAAGCGGCAGGCTGTCAATCAGATCGACGACTTCGCGAAACGCCACGGCGGTGGGCTCGTCGGCAGTGGGCACGCCCTGTTCGTCAACGGACTCGTCGGCAGCGCGGCTACCGGGGTTGCCAGCATTGGCCACAATCTCGGCTGTCAAAATCTTGTCGAACAGGTCCGCGATCTCGGGATCATACTCGCTAAGCACACGACGTTCCAGGCGCAGGAACAGCGCCAGATTATCGCGCAGCTCCTCGGGGATCTCGATCTCGGCGAGACGCTCCCTGGACTCGGCATTCGAGCCGATTCGGTTAACGAGGCGGTTGACCACGGCAGCGACGCGCGCCGCGGCTTCGGGTACAGACTGGTTGCTTAGGTTCTCAGCCACGTTTCCTCCCATTCCTCCTTCTATGCACGTAACATGCGGTATTCATTATAGGCGCTTGAGAAATACTTTCGACACTGATTGCGCTTTACCACACAAAAGTATTTTCTGCATTGCAAGGGTTTTTGCCCTAAATGGTCGTATTTCTCGGTGGACGGCATACACAAACGGGAGCATTCCGCATAAATGCGAAACACCCCCGTAACAATCGCTCGTCGCGAGCGGGACATGTTAGCGGGTCCGCAGCTCAAAAATCATGCGCTACAGACGCTCGCGAACCGCCTCGACGACGTTGGCCAGATCGACGAGAACCTCGTCATGGCTCTGCATGTCGCGCACCTTGACCTTGCCGGCGGCAAGCTCGTCGCCGCCCAGGACCAGGATGAGCTTGGCGCCTACCTTATCGGCCTGCTTAAACTGGGCCTTGAGCGAACGGCCCTGATAGTCGGCCTCGGTCACGATGCCTGCGGCGCGAAGCTTCTGCGTAATGGCAAAGACGTTCTGGCGCAGTTCCTTGCCGGCATTGGCGACATAGACGCACGGGGCCTCATCGGCACCCAGATCGCTGCCAAAGGCCTGCAGGGCCAGCAGGGCGCGCTCAAAACCGACGGCAAAGCCGACGCCCGCCGTGGGCTTGCCACCCTCGAGCTCGACCAGGCCATCGTAGCGACCGCCGCCGCCGATGGAGCCGACGCCGGCGCCAGGGGCCTCGACCTCAAAGACGGTGCGGGTGTAGTAGTCCAGACCACGCACCAGGGTGGGATCCTCTACATACTCGATACCGGCAGCATCCAGATAGCGCTTGACTTGCTCGTAGTGCTCGCGGCACTCGTCGCACAGGTTGTCGCCCATCAGCGGAGCCTCGGCCATGATCTCGCGGCAATGGTCGTTCTTGCAGTCGAAGGCGCGCAGCGGGTTGAGCTCGGCGCGCTCGCGGCACTCGTCGCACATCTCGTCGGCGTGATCGAGGATAAACTGCTTAACCTGCTCGCGATAGGCCGGACGGCACTGCGCATCGCCCATCGAGTTAATGAGCAGACGGAGCTTGGAAAGATCGAAGCCCAGGCGCTTGTAGAACTCCATGAGCATGATGATGCACTCGGCGTCTGCCGCCGGATCGGGAGCGCCGAGCCACTCGATGCCCACCTGGTGAAACTGGCGCAGGCGACCCTTCTGGGGACGCTCGCCACGGAACATGGCCTCGGCATAGTACGCCTTAAACGGCGTGGAGCCCTGGGGCACTAGGTTGTTCTCCACGACGGCGCGCACCACACCGGCCGTGCCCTCGGGACGAAGGGCCAGGCGCTGCTTGGGCTTAAGCTTGGTATCGGTGCCCTCGGTAAAGACGCGCTCCAGGTTGGCGCCGCTAAACACGCGGAACATCTCCTTGCGAACGACGTCGGTCGACTGGCCGATGCCGTGGACAAACACGTCCACCTGCTCGATGGCGGGCGTCTCGATGGGTTTAAAACCAAACGGCTCGAACACGCCGGCCGCAATCTGCTGCATCTTTTGCCAGGCGCGCATCTCGGCGCCGATAAGGTCGCGGGTTCCCTCCGCCTTCTGTGCCTGCATGGGCAAACACCTTTCTTTTGTATCGCGTCATAGGTAACGGTCATTATACGGCACAAACACAAACCGCGGCGGCGCGTCTGACCGAACGAGGGTATGGGGACTCGTTCGGCCAGACGCGCCGCCGCTGTTTGTGATCCCTTTTCCTCCGTCCCCTTCGGATCACGTGATCCCTTGGGGACGGAAGAAAAGGGATCATTTCGTAGGCCCGTGGCCGCCTTGGAAACCGAATGATGGTACGAGCATCCATTCGGCTTCCAAGGCGGCCACGGACAGAACGGGGCGAACAGAAAAGAGCGACGGACGCCTACTCCCCCGCCACGCTTGCGCGCAGCTTGGAGGTGATGGTGCCCGTGACCTTGCCGAGGTCGGCCATGCCAAACTGCTTGGACGCGGCTGGGCAGCGCCGCCACCATGCAGATAGCCGCGAGCACCAGGAAAGCGGAACGCCAGCCCACACTCACGATAAGCGAGCTCACGATCGGCGAGAGAATGGCTCCGCCAAAGCCCGAACCCGAAAGTGCGATGGAAACGGCAAGGAGCACGTAGACCTGCCACAGCTCACCCACAAAGCTCATGCCAGCAAGCACCGCCGAGGTAGCGATAACGGTGAGCGAGCCCAACACGTGGCCATGATCACGAAGCCGGAGGCCACGACGAGCCAGCCGGGGAAGAACTTACGTTGCTGGGACATACTGCTCCTTATTTAACAAACGAATAGCCTGCGCCGGGCGCCGGTAGTGCCCAAGATTGCCTTGAAAGACAAGGGCATAGGCCTTACGGCCATGCCCGCAGGCTTGAAAGGCAAGGTTGGGTGCTACCGGTGGTCGGCGATATAGCCCAAAGCGACGGCGGTATAGGCTGCGGCACCGAGCGGCAGCTCGGCATCGTTAAAGCGCGCCTTGGGATGGTGCTGGGCAAAATGCTCATCCGTATCGGTTACAGCGGCGCCCACGGTAAAGTACGCGCTCGGGATCTCGCTCGAAATCAACGCGAAGTCCTCACTCGCCATGGCGTGGAACAGCGGCAGGAAGGCGGCCTTGGGCAGCACCGCGTCCACGTAGCCAAGCGACGCTTGCGTCATATCGTCATCGAGTACGAGCGGGGGAACATCCGAGAGTGTCTCGAGGGTCGCCGGCGTGCGATACGTTGCGGCCACGCCGTTGACGACCTCGGCGATACGTTCCTTGAGATGAGCCATGAGATCGACATCGAAGCCACGCAGCGTTCCCTCGAGCACACAAGTGTCGGGGATGACATTTGCGGCCTGACCGCCGGCGAACTTACCCACGGTCAGTGCGACCTCCTTGGCCGCCGGCACTTCGCGAGCGATAAGCTCCTGGAGAGCCAGGTGCACATGCACACCGGCCGTTATGGGGTCGATGCAGATCTCGGGGCTGGAGCCGTGGCCACCCTTGCCCTGGAGCGTGATGCGGAAACCGTACACACCCGAGAGCGCCGGGCTGCCGTAGAGCACCAGGCCAAGCGGCGACTGGCTGTTGACATGCATGGCAAAGGCCGCCTGAGGGCGCGGGTTCTCGAGCAAGCCGTCGGCGATGGCAGCGCGCGCTCCCTCAAAGGTCTCCTCACCCGGCTGGAACAACAGTTTGACGGTGGCATTGGCGTCGACGAGCTCGCCCTCGCGGGCCTTGAGCAGGCGCGCCGCACCAAGCAGCGCCGTCGCGTGCATATCGTGTCCGCATGCGTGCATGCAGCCATTGGTGGATGCAAAGGGCTCGCCGGATTCCTCGACAACGGGCAGGGCGTCCATGTCGCCACGCAGCATAACGACCGTTCCGGCCTGTTCGTCCGTGCAGACGCCATTGCCTTGGGCCGCGGTGGCACCGGCACCGACAAGGCCCACAACACAGGAACCATCGACGAGCGTGGCAAATGGAATGTCCATCTCGGTCAGGCGTGCTTGGATATACGCAGAGGTCTGCGGGAGGCTATTACCCAGCTCGGGCATCTGGTGTAAATCGTGTCGCCATGCAGCGAGCTCGCCTGCAAAAGCCTGAGCCTCTGCAACAAGACCGTCACCGATAGCGGCCTGCGCCGCCACGGTGGCCTTGGGCGCTGATTGCGGTTGAAAATCGGACAGAGCTGGTGCCATAGATGCCCCCCAGTAACGTTTTTGCAGCAAGCACTTTGATAGCGTAAAGTGCAAGGTACAACTTTAAGGGTGGCGCATAAAAAATGCCGCCCCGGGAGGGCGGCGCAACAAGTTGTTTACAATTGCTGGCGCGGCTTTTTGCGCAAAAAATCGAAGTGAGTCTCGCTCAAGACAATCGACAGGAAGATAAGCACGAAACCGGCGAGCAGGCGCGAGGTGAGCGCCTCCCCCATCAGCACCACCGAAAACAACACGCCCGAAGGCGACTCCATCGAAAGGAGCAGCGAGCCCGTCGAGGCCGGGACATGCGCCAGGCCGACGTTTTGGATGAGCAGGGCCACGCACGTACAGCCCACCGAGAGAAACGCCATCACACTGATAAAGCTCGGCGTCCAAACGGACAGAGGCGCTTGGGTCTCGAATAGCAGCGACGAGATCAGGCTCAGCACGCCGTTGCCCACAAACATCCAAAACGTGATGACGTTGATGTCCATTTTGCGACCGTACTTGGCGGTCACCGCCATCTGGACGGCGAAGAAGACCGCGCCCGCCAGCGTAATGACGTCACCGATATTGAATTCAACGCTATCGAGGGCCACCAAGCCAATGCCCGCCAAGCACAGCAGTGCCGCGCCCAGGTTATAGCGGGTGAGTTTTTCGCCGCTCAGAAAATAGCTCGCGAACGGCACGAGGATGCAATACGTGCCCGTCAAAAAAGCATTCTTGCCCGCCGTGGTGTGCGCCAGGCCGACTGTCTGCAGGACGTAGGCGGCCCACATTAGTGTGCCCATTCCAAGTCCGACGATAAGGTTGCGGGCATTGAGGTGCGCGATGATACGCTTGTGGAAGATGACAAACATGACCAACGCCGCAGGCAGAAAGCGCACGTAGAGCAGTTCAAACACCGGAATGGTGTCGAGTGCGTCCTTCATGGTCGTAAAGGAGTAGCCCCAGACGACTGCCACCGAAAGTAGCAGAACCTTCCAGAACAGCGGAGAGCGAGCGCCCGCGCCCCGGGGAATACCGCCCGCGCCCAAATCCTCACGGGCTACAGGGGTATCAGGCATGTTTTCGATTTCGTTGGCAGTGTATTGGGCCATGGAACATCCTCGCACTCAATCTGGGCGTGGTGTCCGCACGCGTATGGCTGCGTGCCGCCTCATGGTCAAATAAAAACAGGGCGCACCGGACCCCCGGCACGCCCCGCTACTGTAGCAACAACCAAGCAGCCCACGCAATTCACCCCGCTAAAGCGTTTTGTTCCGCCGTTCTACCGAACGGCGGACCGGCCGACGCTGCGCGAGCCGCATTCACGCCAATCTGACGTTCAACTTCAAGGGCGCGACCAAAAGGTCAGCGCCCTTTCGTTTCACGTCACCTTGGCGCAAATGCGGCTCGCTCGCTGACATTGCCGCAGCATCAGCGTTTACATTGTTGCGCTAGATTAATTTAGTACTCTCCAGCTTTTCGATAATCCAGTCGTTGGCTTTGATGACCGGGCGGCGGAAGACGACGCCCAGGGCCAGCGACGGAATCAGGTAGCTCGCCAGAATGCCCAGCTCAACCCAGTACTCCATATGGTAGGCGCCAGCCATGGCGGCATGCATGGCGTTGATGCCATGGGTAAACGGCAGGAACGGATAGATCGCCTGGAACACGGGGCCGGTCATCTCGATGGGGAACGTGCCGCCCGAACCGCCGACCTGCATGACCAGCAGCACGACGGCGAGCGCCTTGCCGATATCGCCAAACGACACCGTAAGCGTGTAGACGATATTGGAGAACACGAGACTCGCGACCCAGCCCGCCAGCACAAACTGCAGCGGGTTGTCGCACTGGATGCCAAAGAACAGGATGTCGCCCGCGCACACGAGCGTTGCCTGCAGCAGGGCCAGACCGCCAAAGAACAGGTAGCGGCCCAGGTAGATCTCGTGCAGGCGCACGGGGATGAGCTCGTTGATAAGCTCATCGTCAACCGAGACCTTCATCATGGCCGCCAGCACAATCGAGCCCACCCAGAGCGACAGAATCGTGTAGAACGGTGCCATGGCCGAACCGTAGTTGCGAATCGGATAGACCGGCTTGCGATCGAGCGCGACGGGGCCGGAAAGCGACACGGCCAGACCCTCGGGATCATTGCCGATCATCGTCTTGATCGTAGCGAGGTCATCCGACATCAAGGCGCCGTCGAGCTCGTCCTTAAACGCGCTGATCTTGTCCGACGCCTCACCCAGCTGATCGGAAGCCTTGTTGACCAGCTTTGCAGCCTTGGAGAGGCCCTTTGCCAGCGAACCGGATGCGTCGGTCAGGCCGCCTACGGCGCTATCCAGGTCGCCCGAGATGCCATCAAGCGAGTCCAGAATGCCCGAAACCGTCTTCTTGAGCTCCTTGGCCTTAACCGAGAACGTGGAATCGTAATCGGATTTGGCACCCGCGATGCCGGCCTTGGCATCAGCGATGGCCTGATCGACCTCGGCACGCGAGTTGTTGACCTCGGCCATGCTATCGGAGAGAGACTTCGCGGTAGCCGCCAGATCCTTGGCATTGTTGCGGTACTCAACGGCGATTCTGCCCAGCGACGTCGCGGCGGACTTGAGGCCTTCCTTCAAATTCTCATCGCTCACCTGGTCGGCAAGGCTGCGGAGCTGATCGGCCATCGCATCGATATCCTTGGCGCGCGCATTGAGGGCCGCAGCGGCATCGTTGAGTTGGGACACCGTAAGGTCGACATGCTGGTTTGCGGTGTCGAACGCCTTCGCGAGCTCGGCAGACACATTGTCGAACGAACCCGCACTTCCATCGATTGCGGCATCGATGGCATCGTTTGCCGCCTTAAGCGCTTCTTTGGAATCATCGATGCCGCTTTTGGCATGTTCCATGAGCTGCTTTGTCGACTCATCGACGGCACCGGTCTGCTTGAGCATGCCGCTCGCCGACGTCAGCGAATCGGACGTGGAGCTCAAAATGCCCGCCAGCGACGAAGCATTTGCCTGAACGTCTCGCAGGTCCTCAATCGAATCGCCAAGCGTCGAGGACAGGTTGGCGATAAAGTTGCTGACCTGGTCGGTGCTCATGTAATCGAGCAGGCTGGACACCGTCTTAAGACCGATGCTCGTAATGGTCTCGGTAAAAGTTTCGTTAACCTGGCTCTGAACGGCACTCGAACCCTTCTCGGTCACGATCTGCGCGATGGCGTTGGCCTTCTGGTTCTCGTAAAACTCGATATCGGCATGTTTCACGTCGGTCGAGAAAAGCGTCATCATGTCAGCGCTAAACGTTTTGGGGATAACGACGGCAGCATAGTACGCGCCCGACTTAACGCCCTCGATAGCCTTTTCGCGATTGTTGAGCACAACCCAATCGAAGCTCTCGTTGCCGCGTAGGGTGGCGGTCACGTTTTCGCCCACGTTAACCTCGACGGGGATCAAATCGCTCTCGTAACCCTCATCGGTGTTGACCACGGCGATCTTAAGATTGCCGGTGTTGCCGTACGGATCCCAGCTGCCGGCGATGTTAAACCACGCGTACAGACACGGTACGATAATGAGGCCCATCACGACAACCAAGCCGATCACGGAGCGAGACACGTTTTGGACATCGCGCTTAAACAGATGCAGGATGTTCTTCATTTATGCCTCACCTCCTTTGGAGTGCTTGCCAAGCGCGGTGGTATCTCCATCATTTGTGGCTGTGCTGTCGCTGCCCTGAGATTTATGGTGCGAGCCGATATGCGGCAAGCGGCCCGTGGACTGATCGCCGCCCTTGGCACCACGCTCGCTGGCGTTGAGGCCAAACATGTGGCGGGCGGCAGGAATGGCGGCCGTGTGTTCGCGCATCTCGCGACGCAGGTCCTCATCCGAAAGCGCCGAGATGCGCATCTGGGTATTGAGGCTCGCTCGGATATATTCGATATTGATAAGCCAGCCGCAGATGGCAATAACCGAGATGATCCAAATGACAAGCAGGATGATCTTGCCGTTATTGTCGATATCGAGAACCGTCGACAGGACAAAGAGCAGGACCTGAACGCCCACCACGGCGGCAAAACCGCCCTTGATGTAGTACGGGTAGCGATGTTCAAAGGCGACCGCATGATCGAGCAGTTCGCGACGGTACGAATCGGAATCGAGCATGACGCGCATGGCCGTGCGCAGCGAGTAGCGCTGGCGCGGCAGGTCGTTGGACTCGCAAATCATCATACCGGTCGTGGAGAGCTGTTTATCAAAGAGCAGGTTAAGGTTGAGCAGCAGCGGACGCAGCTGCAGGCCGATAAAGAGCGCCACGATCAAGAACACGCCCAGAATGCACAGGTTAAACAGGTAGTTGAACGAATACATGCCGCCGACCGTCTCGCGCAGCAGATTAATGCCGTAGGTAAAGGGCAGCAGCGGGTGCAGCCACTGGAAGAAGCCGGGCATCATCTCGATGGGGTACATGCCCGACGAACCCGGGATCTGCACGATGACGAGAATGACGCCGATAGCCTTGCCGATATGCTTAAACGTGGTGGACAGCGCATAGATGATATTGACGTAGGTGAACGAAATGGCGATGCCGCCCAGCACGAACAGCAGCGGGCTGACGCACTGCACGCCAATCACCAGATCGCCTACCGTAACGATGATGGCCTGCAACGCGCCCAGGATCACCAGGAGCAACCAGCGGCCAAAGTAGCCCTGACGCGCGGTAAAGCTGCCGATGCCTTCGCGATCGACCTCGAGCTTGTAGATGGCGATAAGCACGTAGCCGCCCACCCAAAGCGCCAGGTTGGTATAGAACGGGGCA
Organism: uncultured Collinsella sp.; assembly: GCA_900542305.1. Taxonomy (GTDB): domain Bacteria; phylum Actinomycetota; class Coriobacteriia; order Coriobacteriales; family Coriobacteriaceae; genus Collinsella. The sequence goes on from UQMU01000009.1 coordinate 45,645, forward strand.
ATGCCCGAGCCGAAGCTCTTAACCGGATAGATCGACTTGGACGCGAGCTCAACCGGAGATGCCATGAAGTCTGCGACGTCATTGACGTCGACGCCCATCAGGTCGGCCAGCTCGCCCATGAACTCGGAGGTCTGTAGCGCCGCGATGTCGTTGGCGGCGGTCGCAAGCTTGTCCTGGACCTTGGCAAGCGAGGAATCGGTCTGGGACAGCGTGGTCTTGGCCTGGCCGAGCGTAGCGTTAAGCCGCGAAAGCGTACCGCGCGCGCTTGCAATCGTGGGCGTGAGGCCAGATACGATACCCGTCAAATCACCCGAGACGGCGGCAAAGGAATCAAGCGCGCTCGAGGCCTTCGGCAGCGCGTTTTGACCCAGGTCCGTCTGGGCCTGGCCAAGGTTGGTCGCACCGGTCTGAATTGCGTTATTGATAGCGTCGCTGGCACCCGAGACAGCCGCGGCGTCATTCGCCATGGCGCTCGACTGCGCAGACAGACCGTCCTTGATGCTCTGAAGCTTTTCATTCTGCTCTCGAAGCAAATCGATGGTCGATACAATGCGCGCGTCAATTTCCTCGGAACCTGTCGACGTGTCATTGGCGAGAATCTCTAAGTGCCCGATAACGGCCTTATTGTGGTCGATCGTCGCTTGGAGAGACTCGAGCGAGTTGTCGATACGGGTGGTCGTAGATGTGACCGTGCCCGTCAGCTTGCCGATGGCAGCGTTCGCGGAGGCCGACGTCTTGGTAAGCGCAAGGCTGCCTTCCGAGAGCGCCTTGGAGAGCGAGGCGATAGAGTTGCCCGCCGTGGTGCGAGCTTCGCCCAGCAGGTCGTTACCCTGAGAGATCGCCTGCGTCAGTGACGGCGCCTGACCCTGCAGGCCGGCAAGTGCCGCATCGGCCGAGGCGATGGCGCCACTCGTCTTATCGATGGCGGCATTCATGTCGCCAATCGAATCGCGCACCTCGCCCAAGGTATCGGATGCCTCGGAGACAGAACTTGCCAACGAATCCTGAGTCTGGGTTGCCTTGTCCTTTAAATCGACTCCGGCATCCTTGGCAATACTGGCAACGGTCTCGCCCACCGTGGAGACAAATTCCGAGTTGATCTGCTTCTCGATGGTACTTGCACCGGTGTCGGTAACCTTGGGTGCAATGGCGCTCTTCTTCTCATTGACGTAGTACGTAAGCTTGGGCTGATGGTAGTTGCCGTCGAGCATCGAAACCAGGTTATCCGAGAAGTTCTTGGGGATTACGATGGCCGCATAGTACTCACCACTCTCGACGCCCTCCTTGGCATCGGCCGCCGAATCGACGAAGGTCCAGCCCAGCTGATCGTTCTCCTTGAGCTGATCGACGACCTGGTCGCCCGCGTTGAGATCGCCCACCAGGTCGTTCTGAGTGCCCTGATCGTTGTTGGCGATGGCAATCTTGATGCCCTGAGTATTTCCGTACGGATCCCAGTTGGCCACGATGTTGTACCAGGCATACAGCGAGGGAATAACGCACACGCCAAGGGTAACCACCAAGGCGACGGGGTTCACAAGCAGTCGCTTAATGTCGCGCTTGAATATCGCAAAGGAGACCTTTGCGTTGGATAGTTTGCTGCCGAGGCTCACGCTATGACCATCCATCCTGTCGTTGAATCGAATCGTACTATCGACAACCATTGTACGTAGGCGCTTTAGCGTCTCAGAGCACAATGGTATTGGGTTTTGCGGGTAGCAATATACTACGAAGACGAATTAACGTACAGTTGTACAGTATCTTTAATTTCAGCAGGTCACAAAACCACAACCCCGACAAATAATTGATCCCTTGGGGACGGAGGAATCATTCAAAAGGAAACGAGAGTGGAAAATCTCCCACTTCAAGCCCGCATTCGAGCCAAAAGTGGGAGATTATCCACTCTCGTTCTAATCTAGTTACGGTGCCGTATCCCCGAACTACATCAAGTTGCAAACAGCCGCCGCGAAGGCAACGGGGTCCTCGGGCAAAATGCCCTCGACCAGCAGAGCCTGGTCATAGAGCAGACCGGAGTACTGCTTGATCTTGTCGGCGTCGCCTGCCTTCTGGGCAGCGACAAGCTTGTCAAAGACCGGGTGCTTGGCGTTGAGCTCGAGCACGCGTTGGCTCTTGGGCATGCCGTCGGGCGCGCCCTCGGGTCCCTTCTGGAGCACCTTCTCCATCTCGAGCGAAAGTGGGCCCTCGGTGGTGATACAAGCGGGGGCATCGGTCAGGCGCGCGGAGACGGCGACTTTCTCGACCTTGTCACCGAGCGCCTCCTTCATAGCGCTAAAGAGGTCCTCGTTCTCCTTGGTGGCGTCCTCGGCCTCCTTCTTCTCGTCCTCGGTCGCCAGGTCAAGATCACCGGTCGCAACGTTCTTGAGCTCTAGATGACGATCCTCGACCTCGGGCTCGGCACCGTCGGCCACAGCCTTCTCGGCAGCCTCGCGGGCAGCATCGTCCTCGTAGATCTTGGGCATATCGGCGGCAACGTACTCACGCATAGCCTGGAACGTGAACTCATCCACATCCTGCGTCAGCAGCAGCACGTCATAACCGCGGTCGAGCACGCCCTTTACCACGGGCATCTTGGCCAAGCGCTCACGCGAATCGCCGGCGGCGTAGTAGATGGCCTTCTGATCCTCGGGCATGCCCTTGGTATACTCGGCCAGGGTAATCATCTTCTGTTCCTTGGCAGACCAGAACAGCAACAGGTCGGCGAGCTCATCGGCCTTCATGCCATAGCTCGAGTAAATGCCGTACTTAAGGCCGCGGCCAAAGTTCTCAAAGAACTTCTCGTAGGCCTCGCGATCGTTGTCACGCATATCCTCAAGGTCAGCGGTGATCTTCTTCTCGACACGCTTGGCAATGGCCTTGAGCTGACGGTTCTGCTGCAGCGTCTCACGCGAGATGTTGAGCGACACGTCGGCGGAATCCACGACGCCGCGGACAAAGTTGTAGTAGTCGGGCAGCAGGTCGTCGCACTTCTCCATAATCAGCACGTTGGAGCTGTAGAGCGCCAGGCCCTTCTCGTAGTCCTTGCTGTACAGATCGAACGGGGCGCGGCCCGGCACAAACAGCAGGGCGTCATACTCGAGCGTGCCCTCGGCATGGAAGCTGATGGTGCGCGCAGGATCGTCAAAGTCGTGGAACGTGGACTTGTAGAACTCGTCGTAGTCCTTCTGCTCGACATCGGAGCTGCGCTTTTTCCAGATCGGCGTCATGGAGTTGACGGTCTCGAGCTCCTGGTAGTCCTCGTACTCGGGCGTGTAGTCATCGCCAGCATCCTCGGGCTTGGGCTTCTGGCGGCTCTTGGACACCATCATCTGGATCGGGTAACGCACATAGTTACTGTACTGCTGAATTAGGCTCTTGAGGCCCCACTCGGTCAGGAAGCGATCGTAGGTCTCGGCCTCGCCGTCGGCATCGAGCTTCTCGTTCTCGCGCAGCGTCAGGATGACATCGGTACCGTGCTCGGCACGCTCGCCGTCCTCGATGGTGTAGCCCTCAAGACCGTCGGATTCCCACACATGGGCGACATCCTCGCCGTAGGCGCGGCTGACGACCTTCACATGGCTAGCGACCATAAAAGCCGAGTAGAAGCCCACGCCAAACTGGCCGATGATGTCGACATCCGAACCCTGCTGCTCGGCGTTCTCGGTCTTAAACTCCTCGGAGCCGGAATGGGCGATGGTGCCCAGATTGCGCTCGAGCTCCTCGGCGGTCATGCCAATGCCGTTATCCGAGATCGTGATGGTGCGGGCATCCTTGTCGAAAGAGACGCGGATGGCAAGGTCACCTTGGTCGAGCTTAACGCTCGGGTCCTGCAGGCTCTTAAAGTTGAGCTTGTCGACGGCGTCGCTCGCGTTAGAGATAAGCTCGCGCAGGAAGATTTCCTTATTGGTGTAGATGGAGTTGATCATGAGGTCGAGCAGTTTTTTGCTCTCGGTCTTAAATTGACGCATGTGCAGTCCTTTCGCGCTACCCCCGTCCGCAAAAACGGCCCGGTCGCCCGAGCCGAATCGCAGACCTGCTATGTTCAGACTTAGATTTTATAACCCATTAGCGCGCATATATACATACGGAATCGAAAAACTGTATGTCTAAGCGCTCCAATGCGTCAATTGCCAAGGAGTGTCCCCAACCGCCGGCAGAAAAGGAACGTCCCTATCTGCCATCTACGCGCTTGGCCATCCAAGCATGGGGCTGGCCCTCGTCTTCGTAGTCCACCGGGGCAATCTGCGTGTAACCCGCCTTGGCATAGAGCGGCAGCACGTATTCCTGCGCATGCAGCTTAATGAGCTTGGCGCCGGCATCACGCGCGCACGTATCACTGGCCTCGACAATCTTGCTCGCCAGACCGAGACGGCGCATGCTCGGCAGCACAGCCACGCGCCCCATAATGTAGGTCTCCCCCGCCGCGACGCCTTCGTCCAAGTCGCACGCCGGCGACACCGGAGCCTCTGCGTCAGCCGCGCGCTCAAGCTCTTCGGGAAACACGCGCGAGCAACCGGCAAGCTCGCCGTCTACATAGAGCGTCACATGAATGCAGTTCGGATCCTCGTCGATAGCGTCAAACTCGTTCTCGTAGCCCTGCTCGTCCATAAAAACGACGCGGCGCACCAACGCCGCGTCATCAAAGCATCCCGTCTTAAGTTGGATATCCATGGCTGCCCTTTCATTCAATGCGAACGTTAGGGACAGATTTTAGCGAAAATGAGCTCCGCGCACGCTAAACTTCGCGCGAGCCTTCGCCAGGCAGTCGTAATGACCCACGTTATGGGCATCGCTCGCGATGAAGCTGTACAGGTTCTGATCGAACAGGCGCTGTGCCGGCTTTTTCTCGCGACCAAAGCGACCGCCGGCAATAAAGTCCGCCGAAGCCTGCAGCTTGCAGCCCATATCGACCAGGCGCTCCGCCACGCTTACATCCTTTTGAACCGCACGATAGCGCTCAGGATGAGCGATGATCACCTGGTAGCCACGGCACTGCAAATCGTAAATCGTGTTCTCGTACTCTCTAAACGCATACGCATCGGCATGCGTCGAAAGCTCGAGCAGAAACTCGTTGGTCCCATCGAAATGCAAGTGATCCGCGGCATCGATACCAAGCTCAACGAGCTTTCGATGGTTGACCTCGAAGCCCATCTGGAGCGGAAAACCGTCAGCGTTATCGCGCAGCAGCTCAAAGGCATCCCACATCTTGTCGTAATCAAAATAGGGATCACGGCAGTGAGGAGTGCAAACGATTCTGGTTACACCGGCCCGCTTGGCAGCCTCGAGCATCGCCAAGCTCTCTTCGAGATCGGCGGCGCCGTCGTCTACACCCGGCAAGATATGGCAATGAATGTCACGCATAGGTCAGCCTTAATCAACTAAACGTTTGCTCGGTTGGTGAAGATGCCCTTTTTGGAAGTGCCCTGATCGTCGGAGCCCTTCTTAACCTTCTTACCGTCCTTGGTGTAGTAAGAATAGTAGTACTCGCTGGTCTCGGTCTCACAGTAATTCATGACGGTACCGATGAGCTTGACCTTCTCGGACTTCTTAAGCTGGGCGATAGCGTTGAGCGCCTCTTCGCGCTTGGTAAAGTCCTCGCGCACCACGAACAGCGCGCCGTCGGTCAAGCTGGCAATCTCGGCAGCATCGATGAAGGTGCCGACCGGAGGAGCATCGAAGATGACGTACTGGAACTTGGCGGACAGTGCCTTTACCAGCTTGGCAAAGCGATGGGAGACGATGATGTCGGCAGGATTGGGAATGTGCGGCTCGGCATCGAGGAAGTAGAAGTTCTTCTGACCCGTCTCGACAATTGCCTGGTCAATGGAGATCTGCTCGGAAAGGACCGCATAGAGTCCGCCGCGCGAACGAACGCCGAGCATATCGGAAAGGGACCTGCGGCGCATATCGGCCTCGACCAGGAGCACGGACTTGCCGCTCGTGGCGATTGCCTGAGCAAGGTTAATGGAAACCGTAGACTTGCCCTCGTTGGGAATCGAGGAGGTAACGGTGATGGTGCGAATGGGGTCATCCACGCTCGCAAAGCGGATGTTGGCCAGAAGGGTCTTGGCGGCATTCTGTACAACGAGCTTATCGGTGTTCTTTGCCTTAGCCATGCCTATTTACCACCTTTCATAGCCGGAATTCGGCCAACAACGGGAATACCCAGGAGCTCTTCTGCCTCTTCAGCACCGCGGATGCGGGTATTGAGCATGTCTGCCAAAACGACATAGGCAACTGCGATAAAGATACCGGCGAGGAACGCGACGGCAATATACAGCGTGCGCTTGGGGCCGCTGGGGGCTTCGGGGGTCTTAGCCTCGTCGATAACGTTGATGCTCTGGGCAGCGCCGACGTTCTGAGCGACCGTACTCACCGAGCTGGCAATGGCCTTTGCGACCTCAGCCGTCTCCTTGGCATCGGTGCCGGTAACCGAAAGCGTAATGACACGCGTGGTGGTCTCGGAGGAAACAGACACCTTGTAGTCATCCAAATCGGTGAGGCCCAGTTCTTTGGCGGCGCCGCTCTTAACGCTATCGCTATCCAGCAGCGTGGCGATATCGTTGGAAAGCATCTGGCTCGCCGAGAGATCGTTGTAGCTCATCTGACCGCTATCGTCGGTCTTGGCGAGAATGTACATGCTCGTCGTCGCGGTGTAGGTGTTGTCCATCGCAATGAAGGACACGATGCCCATGGCGATCGCGCAGACCACCGGAAGGGTGATGACCAGCTTGAGGTGCTTCTTCAGCAGCTGGAACAGTTCGAGAAGGGTCATGCAGCTTGCCTTTCATTTCCCCAGTTCGGATTGACAAAACTGTCCGTATGTTATCGCATCTTTTTACCGAGACCAAACTCTATACATAAGAAACAGGCTCTCCTGTAAAAATGTCGGAAGCAATCGTAAAATTGCACAACAACGCCGCACCCGAAAGTCAAATGCGGCGTCTACATCAATATCTATGTTGTATCGCTATGCGAATGGCTCGTCCTGCTGTATGGGAAACGTCACCGTAATGGTGGTTCCCACGCCCAACTCGCTCGACAGATCGAGCGTGGCGTGATGATACAGGGCCGCATGCTTGACAATGGCAAGCCCCAGGCCGGTTCCGCCGCGTGCCTTGGACCTACTCTTGTCCACGCGATAGAACCGCTCAAATACCTTGCCCTGTTCTTCAGGCGCGATACCGATTCCCGTGTCGGCGACAGCGAGGAACGGATGGCCTTCGTCGTTGGTGCCGCACTGCAGCGTAACCGTACCGCCGGGCCGATTGTAGCGGATGGCGTTGCTTGCCAGATTATAGATGAGCTCGTCGACCAAGCGCGACACGCCTTCGATGACCACAGGCTTGGTCTCATGACTTATCGTCACATTCGCTTGACGGGCGACCTGTTCAAGACGCTGCTCAACCGCGTAGATCGCACGCGAGAGCTCAATAGGCTCCGTGGACCCAATGGGCACTGCCTCGCCTTCAGTTGCACGTTCGGCCTCGTCCAAGTTAGACAGCGTAAGGATGTCGTTGACAAGCGCTGCCAAGCGGCCCGCCTCACGATAGATGCGACCGCCAAAGTTGCGCAGGTCGTCCTCGCCCTCGACCATGCCATTTGCGATGAGCTCGGCATAGCCCGAAATCGCCGTAAGCGGCGTCTTGAGCTCATGGGTGATATTCGCCGTGAACTCGCGGCGCATACGGTCGTTGTCCGCTAGCACCGCCATTTGGCGCTTGAGTTCCTGGCGCTGCGACTCGATACGCTCAAGCATGGGGACCATCTCGGCATAGGCGTGCTCATAGCTACGGCGTGGGTGATCCAAATCCACCTCTTGCAACGGCGCGATGATGGCACGGGACTCACGGCGCGCCATAAAAAACGAGAGTACTGCACCCGCTGCTGCGATAAGCAGCATCGGCGCCAGCATCGACAGCAAAATCGCCGCAACGCCAGGCTGGGCCTGCGCCAAGCGAACGACCTGGCCGTTATCAAGGGTGACGGCGCGATACAGCATAATCTCGTCGAGTGTAGAGCTTGCGCGCTCCGCGGAACCCGAACCACTCTCAAAGGCCTCGATGACCTCGGGGCGATCGCCATGGTTGGGCAGTGTGGAAGGTGACGCCTCGTTGTCGTAGGCAACAGATCCGTCCTTATTGATCAGCGTGATACGAAGATCCTCGCGATCGAGGCTTCGCAAGAACGGAATGGGCTTCTGCTGCTCGTCGAGGGCGGCAGCAATGAGCTCGGTTTCCTGCGCCAGATTGGCACTCGTGGCATCCGCCAAAGTGTTTTGCACAAAGAACGCACCCAGCACCGTAAACGCCACGATAACCGCCATGGCGCAGACAAAGATCGTCACAAAAACGCGGTGCGACAGCGTATGTTTTCCCTGGGGGGCGAAGACCACGGGTTACTCCTCCGATGCGGTGGCCGCGGTGTCGTCGCCTTCGGCACCATCACCGGCAGAAGGCTCGGCCAGGCGATAACCCACGCCGCGCACGGTCTCGATGGCGCTGGCATGCTCGCCCAGTTTTTGGCGAAGCGTCTGCACGTGCACGTCAACGGTGCGCGAACCGCCGTCGAAGTCCCAGCCCCACACGCTCTGCAGCAACGACTCGCGGGTAAAGACCACACCGGGCTTGCGCATGAGGTACTCGAGCAGGTCGAACTCGCGCAGGGTGAGCTTAAGCGGCTCGCCGGCAACGGTCACCTCGCGATGGCTGGGCGAAAGCACGATGTCGCCCACGCTGAGCACATCGCTCGCCTGCTTGACCATGCCGCCGCGACGCAGCAGTGCGCGGCAGCGGCTCGCAAGCTCCATGAGCGAAAACGGCTTAGTCAGGTAATCGTCGGCACCGCCATCGAGCGCCATCACCTTGTCGAGTTCGGTGTCCTTGGCGGTAAGCATCATGATGGGCACCGTCGCCGTCAGGCGATCGGCACGCAGGCGACGCATAATCGCCAAGCCATCGGTGTCGGGCAGCATGATATCGAGCAGCACAGCATCGGGCACCCGTCGCGCCACGGCAGCTTTAAACTCGCCATCACACGAAAAGCCCTCGGCCTCGATTCCCTGCTTGCGCAGCGCGTAGACTGTCAAATCCCTGATGTTGTCATCGTCCTCGACGTAATAGATCATGTTGAACCCCTTTGTGGCCGATATGACCGCATCTTAACCCTAAAGGCACCTGTAAAAGGCAGCGTCAGCCAAAACGCCCCGTCAAATAGTCCGCGGTGCGCGGATCGGACGGATTCTTGAAGAGTTGCGCGGTGGGCGCGTGCTCCACCAGCTCACCCAGCAAAAAGAACGCAACCGAATCGGAAATACGCGCGGCCTGCTGCATGTTGTGCGTCACGACCACCAGCGTGCAGGTCTCCTTGAGCTCGCAGGCCAGCTGCTCCACCACCAACGTCGACACAGGGTCGAGTGCCGAGGTCGGCTCGTCCATCAGCAGAATGTCGGGCTGCACGGCAAGTGCGCGAGCGATGCACAGGCGCTGCTGCTGTCCACCCGAAAGACCCAGGCCCGACTCTTTGAGCTTGTCCTTGACCTCGTCCCACAGGGCAGCGCGACGCAGGGAGTCCTCGACCAGCTCATCGAGCACGGCGCGGTCGCGCACACCCATACCGCGAGGACCGTAGGCGACGTTGTCGTAGATGCTCATGGGAAATGGGTTGGGGCGTTGGAACACCATGCCCACGCGCTGGCGCAAACGGCAGATGTCGCAATCGCCCAGGATATCTTGACCATCGAGCGCAATCTTGCCCTCGATGCGGCAATCCTTGATGCCGTCGTTCATGCGGTTAAAGCAGCGCAGCAACGTGGACTTTCCGCAGCCCGAAGGCCCGATGAACGAAGTGATCTGCTTGTCGCGGATCTTGATATTCACGTCCTTGAGCGCATGGTGATCGCCATAGAACAGGTCGAGGCCCTCGACGTCGATGCGCGTCGGCGAGGCGGCAAGATCCTCTGCCGTGGGGCGAGTCGCATCCCCAACCTCGCGCTCATGCGCGGCCTCGGCCTGCGCTTCCATGAGTTCTTCAAGCTCCGTGGGCTCCACAGCCGCAGCAGCCGTCATACCGCACACCTCCATATCGATATCAATTCAGCAGTATCGATAGTAGGAATCGCGGCTCATACGCACGTGAGCACATTGTCAAGTGTTTGTAAGGGCACGCTGGCTATGCGGCGGGCAGCTCGATGGTGAATATCGTGTGTTCGGGCGTCGATTCACATGCAACGGTACCGCCGTGTGCCGCGATGATCTCCTTGGCAATGGCAAGGCCCAGACCGGCACCACCGCGATTGGTCGCACGCGCCGCATCCAGGCGATAGAACTTCTCAAAGATCACCTTAAGCTTAGCCGCAGGGATAGGATCGCCCTGATTGATAAAGCGCACGCGCACGCCGCCATCGTCTTGGCGCCTGGCCTCAATCGTGATAGTCGAGCCCTCATAGCTATAGGCGACGGCGTTTTTCATGATGTTGTTGAACACGCGGGCCATCTTATCGCCATCCACGAGCACCGTCAGGTCCTCGCGAATATCAACCTGGGCTTCCTTATGCTGCTCGTTGAGGATGGGATAGAACTCGTCAGCCACCTGAGCCAGCAGCAACCCCAGATCAACATAGCCGCGCGTGAGCACGATATCGTGGAAGTCAAAGCGCGTGATATCGAAGAACTCTTCGATGAGCGCATCGAGCCGGTGCGCCTTGTCGAGCGCCACGCCCGTAAAGTGCGCACGTTGCTCAACCGGCAGCTCAGGAGCCTCTTGCAGCAGCGAAAGATAGCCCACCACACTGGCAAGCGGGGTGCGTAGGTCATGTGCCAAGTACGTGACCAGATCGTCCTTGCGATGAGACTCGTCACGCAAGGCCTGTTGCACCTTGCGCTCGCGATCGCGCACACGGTTGAGTGCGCCCTCGACCTCCAGGAAGTCGCCGTCGATGTTGTCCCAGGTGTCGGGGTGATCGATCAGGCGATCTTGAATACGAGCGGCCAGCACACAATCGGCATGCTGCTCGCCCTGCTCGTAGCCCTGGTAGTACAGGGCGCGGCCGCAAAAGAACAGCACGCACACGGCAAGCGCCAGCACAAAGCCAAGCATGTTGAATACAAAGCCGGCATCGAACAGCACCGGCCCTTCGATGCCGCCGAGTGCCATGGCGCCAATCGCCAACGTCATGGCCCACGCGGCACCGCCAATCACCACGCAGCGGCGTACGATTTCAAATCGATCGATCAGCAAAAAGCCGACAAGCAGCACCGCCAAGATTCCAGCGATGTTATCGATGCCAATCAGCAGCAGGCTCAGCAAAAAGAGCAGCACCGTTGCAAGCGCGCGGTTGTCGACGACCGACCTCACGTATTCAAAGAGTCGATCGGGCACCTCGAATGCCTGCCTATCGTCTTTTGTCATATCCACTTCCCCACCATCAAAGGCGTTATTCGATTATGTAGCCGACGCCCCAGACGTTTTTGATAAAGCGCGGCTTTTGAGCGTCGTCACCGATCTTTTCGCGCAGGTGGCGAATGTGCACCATCACCGTATTGTTGGAGCCGGGCATAAAATCCTCGTTCCACACCGCGCGGAACAGATCCTCCACGGCCACCACACTGCCGCGATGCTCGACCAGATACAGCAAGATGGAATACTCGATGGGCGTGAGGCGAACCGGTGAACCGTCCACTGTCACGGAACGAGCATCGCGGTTGATCTCCAAGCCGTCGAGCTGAATGGTCGGCGACTCGGCCGCCTGCGCACGGCTACCGTAGCTGGTGTAGCGACGAAGCTGAGCGTGCACGCGCGCGATGAGCTCCAGCGGGCGGAACGGCTTAACCACGTAATCGTCCGCGCCAAGCGAAAGGCCCTCGATCTTGTCTTGCTGGGCATCGCGCGCCGTCAGCATAATCACGGGATAGGTATGGCTGGAACGGATCGTACGCAGCAACTCAAGCCCATCGATATCGGGCAGCATGACATCCAGCAGCGCAAGATCGAACTCCTGCTCCAAGATTGCCTTGGCAGCATCGGCCCCGCTATAGGCGACCTGTACGTCAAAGCCTTCTTTTGTAAGGTAGATACCAACCAAGTCGGCGATGGCCTTTTCGTCATCAACTACCAAAATGCGCTCGTTCATGCGTGCTCCTCTCGCGCTCCATTATGCCCGAGGGGGCGCACGCCACACACAACAAGCGTGGGTGATTAAGTCGGCCTTAAGCACCCTTGTGCCCGTTCGGGCGCGGATGTGGGCCACGCGCGCGGCGAAACTCAACCTGAGTGAATGCATCAAGTTGATTTTGATATTTAATTACCGCTTTTCTTTTCGAATCCCTTGAGACCCGCCATATCCATCTCTGATTGCAGGCGCTCAGACAAGGCTAGAGCGGAGATACCCAATGCACGCGCATAATCAAATTGTTCGTATAGCTTAAGAGACCGTTCTCCTGTTTCGACCTTCGACACAAACGATTGCGGCACGCAAAGGGCGCGCGCAATATCGACCTGGGTCAAACCAGATTCTTTTCTCATGCGAGCGAGGCAACGACCGCACACCTTGTTAGCGTCAACGTTCATGCCGTCAAAGCTATATCCCGTATCTGGATATCCCAAATTAGGATATTCTTGGTTTATTAAACGGGGTTCTTGCCCATTCAGCTCCTACCGATTGGAATGCGATGGAAATACTCGACCAAATAAAATCCCTCAAAGAGCTGCAGGAAATGGGGGCAATTAGCCAAGAAGAGTTCGATGAACAGAAGCGTCGAATTCTCGACCATCACTTTGATGGAAGTAGATTAGAGACATCCAACACCCGTGGTGGGCAGGAACCCCGTGGCGAGCAGGGACTCTTTTATTCCAACACCGCAAACAACAATTCCCCAGCAAATTCAACGTCCCCAAAAAGTAAGATAGTCGCCGGATTGCTTGCAATATGCCTTGGCGCCCTTGGCATCCACAAGTTCTATCTCGGCTATAAAAACGAGGGTATAGCAATGCTGCTAGGGACGCTGCTCGGATCGCTTTTAATTATTGGGCCTTTAGTCATGAACCTGATTTCCTTCATCGAGGGAATCATCTACCTCACAAAAACTGATAGCGACTTTGAAGTCCAGTATGTCCTCGGCCATAAGGGGTGGTTTTAATAATGCTCACCAAGACGAAATACCTGCTTAAGAATAATAAGTTCGCATTAGCAGCAGCAATCGCAACCGTCTGTTATCTATTCTTCTCCTTCTATTACATTTTCCTTTTTAGTGATGGATCATTTGAAAATGGGTTCATTGACGCCATCGATTTAAATAACCTCTTCTCCGGCATGAGTGACATCGAACATCTTTCTGAAGTTGTGCTCTTGCCAATAACAGCCCTATTGGTTTTCGTCAAAATTGCTTGGCGCTTTGCCATGACGGCACTACCCGTTTTTCTCATCGGAGTTTACCTATTCACGAAGCATATAGGAAAGCAATCTGTTTTATACGCAGCTCTTGTCTCCATGGCGCTATCAGACATCATTATCTTGTTGCAATCCTCCCCGTTTTATCTCCTGCCACTTGATCTTCTCACCATTGCCGTATATCTAATCGGCGTAAAATTCAGCGACAAAACCGAGCTAACCCCGGCTTTCTGTTTTAGCGCACTCGTTCTTATCGCCGGATTCTGCTGGGGACTCAAGCTGGCCCCTTTTGTCCAAGGAAATGCTGATCCAACATACAACGTAAGCGCGCTGCTCCAATACATTTCCCTTTGGACGTTGTTCTCCATGGCCCTCTTTATACAGAAGCCCATTAAATCTAAAAACGTCGTAAACGAGTCTGAGCAGGCAGAAATCACCGTTGCAGACGCCCCTCTGGCTTTAAATCATCCGCGCAACAGTCCTGCGCAAGTCCCCGTTGAGCAAACGATTGCCATGCTAAAAGAGCTCAAAACGCTTCTTGATGCAGGGGCAATCACTCCCGAGGAATATGAGAGCTACAAGCAACGCATTCTGAATCAATAGCATTATTTACAAGAAAGCCCACTGGAGGCTCGATTCGTAAGGAGCAGTCCCAATGCTCGATAAGTTTAAAAAGATGGATCTTCCGAAACAAGCTGCATGCGTAATGCTGTCCTCCGCCCTCTGCGCGTGCCTGATTGGTTATCTGGGCTCCGTTGGCTCAACTATTTCACCGTATGGCGCAAACCCCGATGTTCCGGAAATATCGTCTGTAATCGACAGCGCAAACGGCTTTTCGGACAACGCCTATGACTATGGCGACTACGACAGCGATTACGATTGCTATGAAATTAGCGACGGATATGGCGACAATGTCGCATCTCTGTACTACGACGACGATGGTTGCGATATCAAGCTCTACGTAGACGCAGATGAATACAATTGCGATGAAACCCTCGAGGAGCTCTCTAGCGCAATCATTCTTGCTTGTGACCCCACGGTCGGCACCCATACGGCAGCAAAAAAGATATTTAATGATTCTTTTTATACTGGTTGTATCCACAATGGAGTCACCTATAGAGCCGACGATGACAGCAGCGTTAACTATATCTTCGAGCTTAAGCTTGAAGATGATTCGAATGATTAGCTGAATAGCATCTGGCGCGCATTTCGCGCCACAGGGTTGATTTCCGATCTCAGCCGAACACATTAGGCGGACAGGCCGTTCCCGCAGCTAGCCGAACGCCCCCGAGGCCCCATCCGGGCCCCGGGGGCGCCGTTTTCCCAGTTGAAGGAACGGTGGAGATGTGTTTCGATGGGTCCGGTGGCCATGCTCCGCCCTCCGCCCGGCACCTCTTCCCAGACTCAGCCGGACGGTCGGTCAGTCTATTCCGTTTTGCCTTCAGGCTAGGCCAGCGGGGCATCGCCCCTCTCTGCGCGCGCCCTCTCGATGAGTCCCGGCGTCAGGTCGAGCTCGGCCAGAGGCACATCCTCCACGCCGTAGGCGTCAAGCAGCGCCGCCGCATCGTCCCCGAGCATCGCCCTGAAGGCGCGCGCGGGCGTCGAGAAGCCGAGCGCGCCGCGGGGCTCGGAGTTCACGTGCGACATGGCGAGCGCCATGTCGGCCGGGGATAGCCGGTCGAACCTGAGCCCGGCGCCCTTGGGCAGCAGCTTCCTGATCTCGACGTGGTTGCGCTCGCAGGCGCCCTTCTGGTCGCTGCGGCGCGGGTCGCAGTAGAACAGCCTCGTCTCGCCGGGCCCCTCGCCGAGGAGCGCGGCGATCGCGCCCTCGTCGGAGAACTCGGCGCCGTTGTCGGTGAGCACGGCGCGGAACACGCGGCGCGTCCCGTCTGCGCCGAGGACCGCCCGGACGCCCTCCAGGGCGGCCGCGACGCACCCGGAGGTCTTCTCCCCGAGCAGGAGCGCCAGCTGGAGCCTGCTGGGGCGGTGGAGCAGCGTGAGCAGGCAGGCCGAGTCCTCCCGGGCGCCCTCGACGGTGTCCATCTCCCAGGCCGCGGCGCACGCGTCCTCCCCGAGGGCGAGGAACGCGGCGTATGACCTGCGGGCGGAGAGATCGGAAGAGCACACGTCTGAACTCCAGTCACCTATGGCATCTCGTATGCC
>UQMU01000010.1 GCA_900542305.1 uncultured Collinsella sp.
CGAACTCGACGACGCCGAAGCGCTCGGGGTCGTCCACGTGGTAGCCGAAGACCGTAGCGCGGCCCGACTGCGCGTTCTCGACGGCCTTCTTCAGGTGGCGCGAAAGGCCGTTACCGTAGAAGATGTTGTCACCGAGCACGAGCGCGCACGGCTCGCCGTCGATGAACCCCTCGCCGATGGTGAAGGCCTGTGCCAGGCCGTCGGGGCTCGGCTGCTCGGCGTAGGAGAGGTTGACGCCGTAGCGCGAGCCGTCCCCGAGCAGGCGCTCGAAGTTGGGCAGGTCGGTCGGCGTGGAGATGACCAGGATGTCACGGATGCCCGCCAGCATGAGGGTGGACAGCGGGTAGTAGATCATGGGCTTGTCGTAGACCGGCAGCAGCTGCTTGGAGGTCACGAGCGTGAGCGGGTACAGGCGGGTGCCGGATCCGCCGGCGAGGATGATGCCTTTCATATTAAAATCCAATCCATTTTGATGTAGCTATCGCTGCTTCTTCAGTTTGGTCAAACATGAAGCAACACTTTTCAGCGCAGAATGATTAAGCAAGAGATAGCCAACGTAGACTAATGCATATAGAATCGCCGCAGTTCCACCAGATAAAAGCTCAGTGAACAAGACAAAAGCGGCTGTAAGCAGGATCTCCTGAAACGGCCTAGTTGAACCAGGGGCGCTAAGCTGTTCGTTCAGATAGAGCTCGGACCACAACGACCTGCCAATAATGCAGATAACGGCGCCACACAGGACGGCGTCGAGTGAGTTAAGGACAAGAACACCGAATATCGAAAAAACAGCGCTACAAATAACAGTGACGATATTCAACTTCAGGAGCAGCTGTTCTTTACGAAGTACCTTGAAATAGGTAGTACAGCAAAGGCTCATCTTCGTATTGAAGACGCATATCGGAAGTAAGAGCGCAAAATATCTAAGGCTCTCGGCATATTGAGGAAGCCACGCCCCCAAAAACCAAACCATAGGGAAATAGAACAAAAAGATTGCAGGAAAAATGAGTTCGATGGCATTTCTTATGCCAATGTAAAAACGAACTCTCTCCTCATCAGAACCTGTCCTAAGAGCAGGAAATAAGACCATGCTCGCCTGCGAGACAAAAGTGATAAAGAAATTGACAAGAGAGAGGGAGAACGAAATTTTTGCAAAGGCGACGATACCCCAAAAATGATCGATAAGAAACCTAGATACCCCGAGGATCAGTGTGTCGGCGATGTTCGCAATCATCAGCTTTACGCCGACGATGATACTGCGGATACCGTCCTTAAGCGAGTTGCCAAAAGACACTGATTTAGCACATAGGATATCCCTGCCCATCCAAGAGCAATATATGAGCGCAATAATCTTCGAAACGAGATACGCGTAGACATAGGGATGGTAGTCCGAAACCTTAAATCCAATTAAAACAAGGAGCGGAGCCAGAAACACCAGCCTGTCTAGCATTGTAGAAAACGAAAATAGCTTAGTTTCGTTCATAGCCTGAAAGACAAAGCCCAAATAACTTGTCAGGTTATAGACGACGGTGTAAAGCGCAAAAGACGCGATAACAAATACTCGATTTGCGTCATCGACAAGAGGCAGCGAAGCAAAAGTGATGCCGAGGCAAATCACTGCCTGGAAACAAGCACCGAAGATATACTGGGATTTTATTGAGCTCTTATCGATTTCATCACGAGAGAGACCCCCGTTAATCAAGTAGACACCATCATTCAGGCCAAGGTGAAAAAAGCCGGAATAGGTCGTATAAAACATGAACAGCTGCCAGTATCCATAATCAGCAACACCAACGATTTTCGGCACGAGCAGCGACATGACAACACTGACCGATAGAGAAATAAACTGTGCAGCAAACGCAATCATAGTGTTGCGTGCAATAGACGAATAATTCATTCAACCTCGTTTGTTTAAACTAACATCCTTGATTTATTCAGAAATCAAGGATGGGCCTGACTCGCACAAATCTGAATACCGAGCACTCGTTCTACCCAGAACGAGTCCACAGGAAGCAAACAAGATAACCGTTGGCACCCACCAACCAAGCTCACAATAAAATATGAGCTCCGCACAGCATATACAGGAGACGGTAAATAGTACTTGATCGAGTTCGCAACCCGACCTGAACGAACCGATGCCAGCGGAAATTATCAAGAATACAAAGCTACAAATTCCAAGAAAACCATATTCATACAGCATTGCAAGGAAACCATTATCCACCGTTGAAAAACCGCTAATTTCAACCGTCGTGCCCAGCATAGTCACGCGACTACTGCCAAAACCATTTCCAGTAAGCCAAAACAGCGGCCTGCTTAAAAAGCTATGAATAATATAGGCAATGGCTCCGGAACGCTGGCTATATGAAACATCAGTTTCAAGCTCACCAAATCGAGAAGCCACAAAGTTAAACAGTCCAAACTTGTAGAGAATAAAAACGAGTAGCAATACAGCTGGAATTAAAAGGGCAATTAAATTCCATTTAGAATACTCGGGGTTCTTTAGGCGAAAGACCAGGTACACCGATGCTAAAGCAATGAGAATAATCCACGCGCTACGACTCTTTGTCAGAAGCAGAGCGACCAAAAGAACTACAGAGCATAAGAGACGTTTCATCCTGCCCGTCTCCAATTTATAGTTAATTACCACAGCAATAACTATCATTTGGCCAAATACGATTGCATGACCGAAAAAACTACGCAGTCGATACAAGGATGGATTATCAATCGTTACAGTTTGCAGAAAAGAAAAGGAACCATTTGTAACTAGTCGTTGACCTAAAACAATTTCAAGGACAAAGCTAAATAGGCAGGCGAACACCATAACGTTGCGAAGCATAAGCAATGCAGACTCAACCCAGTCATCATTCTTTGCTTTACCGTAAATATAACCAAGAAGAATGCAAAAGAAATACGAGCAGACCGTAAGGAGGGATTCGTTAATGCTTCGGGACGTAAACGCAATAGCAGAAAAGAAAACTATCGCGCCCATAACGACAATGGGAATGGCGTTATTTAAAAACACTTTGTAGAGACGCCCAGAAAGAACTTCTTTGAAAACGAGCAATCCTAGAACAGAAAAAAATAGTCCTTTAACGGGAGAAATGACACTTAAGATTGCGGCGAAAATCAAAATAGTGAATTCATTAGTAAATAGCTCAAGCATTCTAAACACCTACTTACTGTCACAGGAACTGATTAAGGCCTTAAAGTCACCAAGCAGGGAACGATTTGACAGTTCATACTTACGGTATTTTAGAATGGTGCCTAAATCACTTATTTTTAGGCCACCTACGAGCAAGTGCAAACGGGCATTTAAAACAGAACCGTAATGCTCTATATGCGCAGAAGATATACGATAATCGCCAGGATTACTACTGAAGTATTCTTCTAAAACCTTAGAAAATCTCAAGCACATCCCTATCTCAGCAACACGAGATTTCCTGTCAATATGTCGCATCTCAGTTGCATTAGAGTCATGCCTACGGAACCGAATCAAGGGCTGATTTAGAAGTCTGAGGGTCCCCTTCAGTAATGAGAAGCGCCATAACATACCGTCATGAGCAAAATCATCCTGCCAATATGGCATGATTTCCCTTATAAAACTCGATTTTACGGCATACGAACATCCAGGGCGCCGTACCGACATAAACTTGCTATCGAAAACCGGGGCCTCCAAATCGTCCAGAGGTTTGGAATCATCGACAGCACCATAGACTGTTACTTTTTTACCGCCGCTCTCATAAAACGGCTCGACGGCGCAGCTGAGAACGTCGATAGAGGGGTCCTTCTCGAGGATTGAGGACATTACAGCAATTTTATCGGGCTTCCAGATATCATCCTGGTCGCACGGGAAAACGATGCCGTCATCTATAGATGCAAGGTCGAGAAGCCTCTTGAAGCTCATGCGCCAGCCGAAATTAGAGCTGTTCTTGTTGATGGTCCAATTATCGAGCCCATGCTTCTCAATATATTCGCCAATGAGATCGAATGACCCATCTGTTGAGCAATCATCCGCAATCAGCACTCGGTCCGGAGACACTGTCTGAAGTCTTAAGCTATCTAGCTGCTCAGTAAGATATCGCATGCCGTTGTAAACTGACATCACAACCGTAACCATTAAAAACCTTCATCCAATTAAAGCTCAGTCATTAGCTGATCGTAAATACCGATAAGACGTTCTACATACGCGGTCTTTTCGAGGCAGCTGAAGTCCGATTTCTCAACCGCCTCCCTGTAACGCGAGTAAACATCGGGATCGAGCATATTCACCATTGCGGCGGATAGCGACTCGGCATTGCCCGCGCTGAAGACCTCGCCGAGACCTTTCGACCTCACAAAGGAGGCAGCGTCGCCGACATCAGAGACGATACACGGCAGACCGGCAGCGATCATGGCCTCATAGGCAACGAGCCCGAACGTCTCTCGGCAAACAGAAGGCATGACGATAGCGCGAGATTGTTTCATGACGGAAAGCACCTTGTCATGGGGTAGCGCACCCATGAATTTGATATCCGGATAGCTTACCGACAGCCTCTTCAATTCGGTACCGTCTCCGATGACGATAGCGTCCACACCAGCCCTGCTAGCGGCTTCGCAAAATAAATCGCAGCCCTTTTCGGGGCTCAGGCGACCAACGAATAGATAAGCCGCGCAATCTGCGTCCAATCCATGTTGGATTTTGTTCGCATCAACGTAATTCAAGCAATCGAATCGTCCGGCTTCCCATGCTAGATTGGGCTCAATCAACCGACGGCTGGAATCTGAAACGAAGACCACCGCCGGACGCAGGGCCCTCAAGACATAGTCCTGTACAGAAAAGCGAACGGATCGATACATTTTTTGGGTATATGAGCGCTTATCGCAGTTATGCAGCAGACACTTTGGGGAACCGGGGGCGATTCCGCAGTTGCAGTGATTCACATAGTCGTAGAGCCCACCGTTGGAACAAACGAGGAAGTACTCATGGGCTGTGATCAGGCACTTGAACCCCCGTCGCCTTATGGCCCTGAATATCGAGGGAGAAAGGGAGTGCGTCCAAGAGTGAACGTGGACGACCGTCGTCTTCGGATCGAGCTGCTTCAGTAGATCATCCAGTGCCGTTTCCGAGCGCCTGTTCCAGATACCCTGGACAGCGCCGGAGACGCCCCCGTTCAGGACGTCGTTCTGCCCGCAATTGACACAAACAACGCCCGATTCGATTAAGGAGGGATCGGGGTCACCCAACGCTGAAAAGAAATAGCTGTTGACACCTATCCTCGCCAGAGCAGATGCTGTTTCGATTGCGATTTTTGAAGCTCCGCCCCCGATATGGGGACGGTCGCAAATCGTTATCACTGTGGTGAAGTTACTCATGCATGGTCCTAGGTTTGATAGATCGGACAAACCGCTTTACACGCAGGCGCATCGACGGGGGGAGCAGCATTTTCAGACGGTCGAAAAGAGTCGCATTCGGCGCCAGGACGGAATCAAAGACTTGTAATCCTGTAGCCTCGAAATGCTCGATAACGGCATCGCGCCTCTCCTCAAGATCCGAGCGCTTATTAGGATCTTCATGCAGCAGCACATCATCCGGAGCAAGGCCGTTGTTAGAGTAGGCGACGCAATCGCTTATTTCATCGATCAATTTTGCCCCGCGCTCGGTCTTCACGATAACGGCCGAAACACCCTTCTCGGGATGTCCGCAGTCTTGGACAGACTCAGAGCGCCAGGAATCACCGAGGATGATGTCGGCAGGACTGTCGCACCCTCTGAAAGGACAGCCGTAGCAAGACGATCTGCTGATCAGGCCTTTGATGTAGGAACCATAAAACGGATCGAATGCAGCAGGCCTCTTTATAATCCTGCCGTCGGATAACTCGATTTTTATGTTATGGCCCCATCCGAATTTCGATTTATCTCTAAAAGTCAGTGCGGTGACATCGGACTTCTCCCGAAGCTCGAGCCAGTCAACATAGGAACGAAACATGGAAGAGCTTGGTACACCGTGGCAAACAACGCTGACGGTTGTCAGCCCATCCATCGGTTTACCCAAATAGAGACGCAGCGCGGAAACCTGACAAGGAGTACCGCTGAAGAGGACTCGCTTGCCGGATTTGAGATCGCTAAGCACTTCGGGATACGATTCGCTAGCATCGCTCTGGACATATTTGGACTTTTGCAGGAGCGCGATATCGGCAAGCTCGGATATACCGATATGCCTGACGTGATCGACGCCATCCCAGGCGGCGCCGTAAACGCGCCCGCCGTCCGATAGTATCCGTTTCGCAAGAAGGGAGAAGACGCCGCCGGACGAACTTTGCGCGAGCTCGACCGGGTCATCGCTCTGCAAGACAGCGGCGCGAATGGCCTCCGAGTCCGCGTCGACTTGGTTTTCCGCCGGACAGGTACGCAGGCAAAGACCGCAGGAGGTGCATCTCGCTGCGTCCACCACGGGGTATTCGAAACCGTCGGGCGAGGTACGCATAGTAATAGCGGAAAAAGGGCATTTGGCCGCACAAGCTCCGCAACCAAAGCAGGCCCGGTGAGAAACTGTGTCGATGTTCTTGCTCAAGCTAACTTCCCCCTATTGCTCAAGAGCATCCAAGAGCCATTTTTTCGAAAACGTGATGAGCGACTCCACGTCGGACAGTCGCTTCTCATAGCCCCCGATTTCCGTAGCGTTCATGTGACAGTCATATCCATCTAGCAGACGATCCTCGGTATTCGAGAGCCTCGAGAGGCTCTCGACTCGAGAGTTTTGAGAGCGTTTGTCGGTCTCCTCAAATCTCTTGAAGCAATAATAGTCTTTGCGGAAAATTTGAGAAAACAGCGTACCGTGCAGCGAATCGGTTAACACGAACCGCGCGCTCGCCAGATAAGCGAGCCATTCATCGGGACCAAGCCCGTAACGCGGATTGAGCTGCTCGTCGACAGCATTTTTACCTGAACCGACAAGCGTCACGACCTCGCAGCCGAGCTCTTTTGAAATCGAATCGACAGCTTTCCTGTAAAACGGCCTATTCCCAAGGAAATAGCAGACGATTTTCCCGGGCTCAGGACATTTACCGTTGATGAGCGGGGCCCAGTCCTCTTTCGACAGGAGCAGGACAGGGTCCACAACCTGTGAAGGGCGCTCGAGACCGAGGGATTCGACAAAATCCGCGCCCGCATCTTCACGAACAGACACAGAGCTGAACGTTTTAATCAGATCGGTAATGATCTTTTTCTTCCTCTGCGTGGTGCTCGTGACACCGAAGCTGGGTGCATACGCGATTCTCTTATCGCTGTCGCTTAGAAAGGAGAGATAGAAATTCCTATTCAAAAGATAAGGGGACCAGATTTGATCAGATCCGCAGACGTATGCATCGTATTTTCCCCGTAAATCGACCAGTCCGTCTGTATCGACAATCCGATCAGTGGTCTCGATGTTCTGGCTCAAAAAGCGATTGAATACGTCAGCCGTCGAGGAACCGAAGTCATCATGTTCCTTCTTGCGATTGAATAGCTCGCGTGCTTTGCCAGCAAATAAATCGAAGGAGTTCCGGTTGATTGCCCAGTTCAGTAGCTTTTCTTTAACGCAGGGAAGATAGTCGGCGTCGACAACGTCATGCCCTTCTGCCTTCAAAAACTGCTGTAGGGCATAAGCCTGAAGCAACGTACCGAAATTTTGATTATGGAGCCACGTTAAAATACAAATTTTCATTAATTCACCGTTTCAAATAACTTCAGATAGTACTCTTCGAGCTTGGGCGCTGCCCTAAAGATGTCATAAGATTCAAGCCCCAGAGATGCTTGGGGATCGGAACGATTAACGACATCTGTGCGTGTGGTAAGGATCGCATTGGACCAGCCCTCAATGCCCGCACTCAACGGAACGAAGCTGCACCGACCGGATAGCGCGACCTCGTTGGGGACCCTCTCAGAGCAGATGCACGGGAGACCGGAGACCTGGGCCTCAATCGCGACCATTCCGAGGCCCTCGTACAGACTAGGGAGAACGAATAAATCAAGCGCCTGATAGACGTCCTGTACATTGGAAATCTGACCGAGAAAACGCACCGCTGACGCAATTCCCAGCGAGCGCGCCTTTTCCTCCGCCTGCGGTCTCAACTTCCCATCGCCGCAGATAACAAGGATGGAATCAGGATTCTGAGCATAAACCGCCTTGAAAACATCAAGCAAAAACAGCTGATTCTTCTGGGGGATGAACCTACCGATATTCCCCAATACCAGCGTATCGTCCTGCGCTCCAAGCCCAGCACGTTGCTCATCCCTAATCGATCGATTGAAAGAAAAACTGCTCAAATCGATAGCATTATTAAAGACGGTAAAATGGGATGAGCCGAACAGCCATTTACCGGCATACTCAGTACAGGCCGCCAAATCAGTTGGATACCTTGTCGAAAACAGTTTCAAAAAGCCTTTAAGGGCATTTTTTGCAAACTCGCCTTTGCCGCTCGTCGAGTGGCTGTGGGCGATACGCACGGGTACCCCTGCCTTCTTCGCGGCGCGAAGCGGAAAGACGGAAAGCGCGTTGATATGGCTGTGCACTATCTTCCAGCCCTCTTGCGTAAAGAGGCTTTGAAGCTCTCGCTGATATTCAATCGCATGCTGGTAGGGCGGAATCTCAAAGATTCGACCACCAAGCGATTCGATCTCTTCACGTGGCACGAGCGTCGAATCTGAATCGACAAGAAAATCGAACTGGACTTTACTTCGGTCAATATGGCGATAATAGTTCATGACAACGGCCTCGACGCCGCCGCCAACCATCTTGCCAACAATCTGGGCTACCCTAATCGGTTCAGTCATCTAGCAAGCACCGCCACCGGTAAAGACCTCAACGACTGTGAGGAGAACAATCTTTAAATCGGTGACCACGCCGCGTTTGGCGATGTACTCCAGGTCGCGGCGGACCATGCCGTCGAAGTCGGTATCGTTGCGGTCAGTCACCTGCCACCAGCCGGTAATACCTGGCTTCACTGCCAGGCGCTGCAGGTCGAATTCTGTGTACTCGGCCACCTCATTCGGCAACGGTGGGCGCGGGCCGACGACGGACATCTGGCCCAGGAACACGTTGAGGAACTGCGGGAACTCGTCGATAGAGTGTTTGCGGATGAACTTCCCGATCTTGGTAACGCGCGGATCGTTCTTCATCTTGAACATGGCGCCTGCGATCTCGTTCTGCTCCTTGAGCTCAGCGAGGCGCTCGTCGGCATCTCTGTACATGCTGCGGAACTTCCACATGCGAAAAGTGGTTAAACTACCGTCGGAACGGGTGCGGCCCACGCGGATCTGGCTATAGAAGGGGCTCCCCTCGCTCTCCAGGCGGATGGCAGCGGCGAGTACGAGGCCGGGGATCGCGATGAGGACGAGCGCGGCACCGCTGAACACGATGTCGAACGTGCGCTTCACAGCCCTATAGACAAGGCGCGAGCGATCCCAGTCCATGATGGATTGCATGGCCTTGTAGCGGCCGACGCCCTCACGCCGGTCCATCGCCTGAGCAATCAGCGCCGCCCCCACGGGCGCATTGCTCTCTGTTACTTCTTTAGCAGTCACAGTCAAACTTACGTCCCCGTTCCCCAGGGATCCCCCAATCGATGAATTCAAAAAGCGGATGAATTGCCGGCGAAACGTCCCCTTACGTTTTGCTGGGCACGTCCAGCGGAAGCAGTTCCCTAAATGCGGAATCACCCTCGCCTACGTCTACCAGGCACCAACGCTTATGACGGTCAATCTTCTTTACACGGGCCTCTTGCCCCACCAAAGGGCCTTGTTCTATGTGCAGCACGCCGTCTTCTATGCGCGCAACGCTGTTGCGCACCACGCCGTCGTCGTCCAGCACGCTGCGGTACCAATCATGCGCATCGTCCGGCATGGGCATGTACGCCCGCTCCTTACTGCCGGCGATGCGACAGCCAAAGCTCAACTGGGCCAAGGCCCTATCGAGCGCGGCGGCATCGTGCGTGGCGACGAAGAAATATTCCTTGTACATGGGTTTGGTTTGGAGCGACCAAGCGCCATCCCGCTTAAACCAGAACTCCTTTTGCATCACAAAGGCGTCCTGCATCAAGTTGTGCGGGATAATGCGGCGGACCTTTTCGCAGGTCTCGCGCTCTTTTCCATGGGGGGTGTGAACCAGATACCAGCGGACGCGGCCGTGCTGGCTGTTGGTAGTGGCGCCGTTAAATGCGCCCGGCAGCTGCTCTTGGCGCCGTGCCGTCTGTTCCATGTTCTCGCCCCCTCTTTTGGCTTTGCGATGCACGCAAATGCAGGGGCGTTTAGAACAGGCTTCTCGCTCGCAGCTAGGCGCAGTCGCAAAAGTACAGATTTTTGTATCTTTCGACAGAAGACATTATACGAGCAATTAATCAGCGTTTGCCCAGATTACGCAAAATGTACTGCTAGTAGGTGCATCTCCATACCCCTCTATAAAAACCTGTACCTTTTTGTGCAACAAAAAAAGCCGCTCAACCAGCGGCTTTTCTTATTTGGGCATGAAAAAAGGCGACCGCCCTTTATGGACGGTCGCCTTTGTTAATTGTTGTGAAGCTTGCCTTAGGCGCGAGTCTTGATTTCCTCGGTCACCTTCGCAACAAACTCGTCAACGCTCATCTGAACGGTCTCGTTGGAACGATCGCGGACGGAGATGTTGCCGGCCTCGACCTCCTTCTCGCCCAGGATGAGCATGTAGGGCACGCGGTCGATGCTGCGGGCCTCGCGGATCTTATAGCCGATCTTCTCGTCGCGGTCGTCGCAGACCACGCGGATGCCGGCCTCCTCCAATTTGGCGCACACCTCGTGGGCGTAGTCGCGGCTCTTCTCGGAGACGGGAAGCGCCTTGACCTGCACAGGAGCGAGCCAGGTGGGGAACTTGCCCGCAAAGTGCTCAATCAGAATACCGATGAAGCGCTCGATGGAGCCAAAGCACACGCGATGCAGCATGATGGGGCGCTTCTTGGTGCCGTCGGCGTCCACGTACTCCAGGTCAAAGTTGAGCGGCATCTGGAAGTCGAGCTGCACGGTACCGCACTGCCAGGTACGGCCGAGCGAGTCCTCCAGGTGGAAGTCGATCTTGGGGCCGTAGAAGGCGCCGTCGCCCTCGTTGACCTCGTAGTCCATGCCCAGCTTCTCCAGAGCGGTGCGCAGGCCCTCCTCGGCGCGCGCCCAATCCTCGTCCGAGCCCATGGAGTCCTCGGGGCGGGTGGAAAGCTCAACGTGGTACTTAAAACCAAACTTTTGGTACACGGAGTCGATAAGGTTGACCACGCCCACGATCTCGTCGGTCAGCTGGTCGGGACGCACAAACAGGTGGGCGTCGTCCTGGTTAAAGCAGCGCACGCGGAACAGGCCGTGCAGGGCGCCGCGCAGCTCGTGGCGGTGCACCAGGCCAATCTCGCCGGCGCGGATGGGCAGCTCGCGGTAGGAGTGCGGCTTGGAGGCGTACACCAGCACGCCGCCCGGGCAGTTCATGGGCTTAATGCAGTACTCTTCGTCGTCGATAACGGTGGAGTACATGTTGTCCTTGTAGTGGTCCCAGTGGCCCGAGGTCTTCCACAGCTGCTTGTTCATGATGAGCGGCGTGGAAATCTCCACGTAGCCGGCCTTGTGGTGGATCTCGCGCCAGTAGTCCAGCAGCGTGTTCTTAAGGATCATGCCGTTGGGCAGGAAGAACGGGAAGCCGGGGGCCTCGTCGCGCATCATAAAGAGGTCCATCTCGCGGCCGATCTTGCGGTGGTCGCGCTTCTTGGCCTCCTCCAGCATGTGCATGTGCTCGTCGAGCTCTTCTTTGGTGGCAAAGGCGACGCCGTTGATGCGGGTGAGCATCTTGTTGTCCTTGTCGCCCTTCCAGTAGGCGCCCGAGACGCCGGTGAGCTTAAAGGCCTTCAGCGCCTTGGTGTAGCAGATGTGGGGGCCGACGCACATGTCGATGTAGTCGCCCTGCTGGTAGAAGGTGATGCGGGCGTCGTCGTCCAGGTCGCCGATGTGCTCGACCTTGTACTTCTCGCCGCGCTCCTCCATAAGTGCGATGGCCTCGGCGCGGGGCTTCTCGTACACGGAGAACTTGAGGTTCTCCTTGACGATCTTCTTCATCTCGGCCTCGATCGCGGGGAAGTCGTCCTCGCTGATCTTGACGCCCTCGGGCAGGTCAACGTCGTAGTAAAAACCGTTGTCGGTCGCGGGGCCGTAGGCAAAGTCGGCCTGGGGGTACAGGCGCTTGATGGCCTGCGCCATGATGTGCGCGGCAGAGTGGCGGATGACGTGCGTGACCTCGTCCTGCGGGAGCTCGGCCACCGAACCGTCATTGTAGAGTGCCTTCATGGGTATGTTTTCTCCTCTCGGATGCCTGATGCAAGTGCGTGCGATGCGCTCGGCGTTTTTGACTTGCATCATTATAGGCAGGTTGCCTTGGTATACAAGCGCCCGCCGCACCTTAATGGCACGGCGGGCGATTTTCTACGCATGCTTCATCGTGTGGGGCGGGGTGTGGGGCGCGCGTGGCTTGCGGCGTGCCCGCGGCTTGCGGCCGGCCCGGCGATGGATGCGTTACTGAATGCGAGTTCGGCAGTACGGGCAGACCTTCCAGTGCGCATCGAGCGGGCGATGGCAGCTGGGGCATACGTTTCGAACCTGGGTGTCACACACCGGACAGACGACGAAGTCCTTCTCGATGGGCGCGCCGCACTGCGGGCAGGTGCCGTACTGGGCAAGCTGGCGCTCGCGAAGGGCCATGTCCAACTCCTGCTCCTCGCGGTCGGACGCGTAGGAGTGCGGGCGCAGGACCAGATAGGCGATGAGGCCTACAAACGGGATGAGGGCGATGATGCCCCATGCCACGTAGGCGCTGGCGCCGCGGCGACGAGCGTCGATGAACACATAGACAACCGACAGCACATACAGGGCGATGATAAAGCCAACGAAGGCATAGACGACGCCCATAAGCTGCGGCGACATGAGCTCAGAGATGTACTTGGACATTGAGGTGTACCTTTCGGAATATTAACAGTCCGGTCAAGTTTACCACGGGGTTTGTTTATATGGGACTACGGCTAGGGGCGGGGCCGGCGCGGACACAAACATCTCAATCTGTAACAGGTGGGAGCGGACTCCGGGTCTAACTGTTACAGATCGAGACGAACCGTTCTCTCCCCGACTTAAATCTCGATCTGTAACATCTTGGACCCCCAAACCACTCTTACTGTTACAGATCAAGATGAACGGACAGGCTGACAGACAAACATCTCAATCTGTAACGTCTGAAGCCAAATACCTCAGCTAACTGTTACAGATCGAGACAAAGAAGACCGTCCAAACCGACTGTCTCGATCTGTAACAGTTACTCGGCAAAAACAGTCCCAGATGTTACAGAACGAGACAAACCTCTGACATCCGGGGCGGCAGACGAGGTCACCGATGGTCCTGAGTCTCCCCTCGCCTGCCGTTGGCGGGTGTTGCGGGGCTGTTCGCCGCATTGCCGCCGCACTGGGGGTGTGCGGACCATAGGATAGTCCTATTGACAGCCTGTCAACTTGTCTGGGAGGCACCGTGGCAGAAACGTTTGATATCGCGATTGTGGGCGCGGGCATCACGGGATGCGCCATCGCGCGGCAACTCGCGCGCTACGACTTATCCATTTGCGTGGTCGAGGCGGGCAACGACATCGCACTGGGCGCGTCGAAGGCCAACGGCGGCCTGGTGCACGCCGGCTACGATCCGGCGCCGGGCACCGTAAAGGCGCAAGTCAACGCACGCGGCTGCGAGCTATATGGCACGTGGGCCCAGGAGCTGGGATTTTTGTTCCGCCGCACCGGGTCGATGGTGCTGGGTTTCAACGACGAAGACCGCACGCACCTGGAGAAGCTGCGCCAGAATGGCCTGGCCAACGGCGTGCCCGAGCTGTCGATTATCGGCCCCGAGCGCATCCACGAACTGGAGCCGCGTGCGAGTGCCAAGGCGACGTGCGCGTTGTGGTGTCCCTCGACCGGTTACGTTGACCCATTTGAAGTGGCCATCTCCGCGCTGGAGAACGCCGTTGCCAACGGCGTGACGTTTATGAGCTCCGCACCGGTGGAGGCGATTGAGGTTGCTAGCTCGCACGGCGAGGACGCTGCTGCCGACGGCAAGGGCCGCACGCGCTTTACGCTGGTGACGCCCGCCGGCGATGTGCGCTGCCGTTACCTGATCAACGCCGCAGGCAGCGGAGCCGCGGACATCTCGCGCATGGCCGGCGCCGAGGAGTTCCAGATGGTCTGGCGCCAGGGCAATATTGTGGTGCTGGACAAAGAGCCACGTGCTCTAATGCCGCTCTACCCCGTTCCCACGCCGGTTTCCAAGGGCGTTATCGTCACGGGTACCGTACACGGCAACACCGTAATTACCGCGACCGCCGCCGTGCGCGAGCCAGGCGATACACAGACCTACGCTACCGATGTCAACGCGTTGCTGGACGGCGCACGCAAGCTGGTACCCGATCTGGACACGCGTCGCGTGGTGCGGGCGTTTGCCGGCGGGCGTCCGGTCATTCAGGGAACGAACGACTTCTTTATTGGGCAGTCGACCGTGGTGTCGGGACTGTTCCAGGCCGCGGGCATTCAGTCGCCGGGCGTGGCGAGCGCGCCGGCTATTGCCGAGCGCATGGAGCAGGTACTGCGCGATGCCGGCGTGGCCCTGCGCGAACGGGACGATTGGGACCCGATTCGCCATGCGCCGGACGATTTTGACCGCGCGCCGCTTGCACGCAAGCAAAAGCTCATTGAGTCCGACCCCGCGTGGGGGCAGATTGTCTGCCGCTGCGAGACGGTGCCCGAGGCCGAGATCGTGGCCGCGATCCGACGCCGCCCGGGTGCGGTTTCGGCCGAAGGCGTCAAGCGCCGCTGTCGTGCCGGCATGGGTCGGTGCCAGAGCGGCTTTTGCCAGAGCCGCGTGGTAGCGATCCTGGCGCGCGAGCTGGGCTGCGACCCCAGCGAGGTACTGTTGGAGGATGCCGGTTCTTGGCTGGTAGAGGGACCGCTGAAGGGGGTGCGCTAGGATGGCGACGCTTGATATGCGCAACGGACGCGCGGACGCCAGAGCTACCGAGGCGGTGCAGACGCAGACGTTCGACGTGGTCGTTATCGGCGGCGGACCTGCCGGCATGGCGGCCGCGCTTGCCGCGCACAAGGCCGGCGCGCGCGTGGCCATCGTGGAGCGCGAGCAGCATCTGGGCGGTATCCTGCGCCAGTGCATCCACCCCGGTTTTGGCCTTTCGCACTTTAAGCAGGAGCTCACCGGGCCCGAGTACGCGCAGCGCTTTATCGACCAGGTGTGCGCGACCGATATTGCGCTGTTCCTGGGCAGTATGGTGCTTGGGATTGATTCGGGCGAGGAAAAAGCCGCGGGCGCGGGTGTAAGTGGCCCGGCAAGCGATGCCTCGGCACACACCGTCACGCTCATGAGCCGTTCCGGCATGCTGCAGCTCACCGGACGCGCGGTCGTCCTTGCCATGGGGTGCCGCGAGCGCACGCGCAGCGAGATCAAGATCCCCGGCAGCCGTCCCGCCGGCGTGTTTACGGCCGGCCTGGCGCAGCGATACATCAATATCGAAAACCTCAAGCCCGGCTCGCGCGCCGTCATTTTGGGTTCGGGCGATATCGGGCTGATCATGGCACGCCGCTGCACGCTCGAGGGGATTTCCGTCGAGGGCGTGTACGAGCTCATGCCGTACGCCAACGGTCTGCGCCGCAACGTCAAGAACTGCCTGGACGACTTTGGAATTCCGCTGCACCTGTCCACCACCGTCACACGCGTGATCGGGCACGACCGCGTGGAAGCCGTCGAGGTAAGCCAGGTCGACGAACGCCTGGCGCCCATTGCCGGGACGGAGCGCATCGTTCCGTGTAACACGCTGCTGCTTTCGGTGGGCTTGATTCCCGAAAACGAGCTTTCGGTTGCCGCAGGCGTGGAGCTTGACCCGCGCACGCGCGGCGCCGTAGTTGACCAGAGTCTGCAGACGGGCGTGCCGGGCATCTTTGCCTGTGGCAACGTGCTGCACGTGCACGACCTGGCCGACAACGTGACGACCGAGTCCGAGCGCGCCGGTGCGGCTGCGGCGGCGTGGGCGTTGGGCGGCGACGCCGGGGCGAGCGCTGCGGACACGGCCTGCGAGCTCACGGTCTCCCCCGCCGGTATCGCGGGATACGCGCTGCCGGGACGCATAACGGCTGTGACGCTCACCAAGCTCAACTTCCGCGTGCGCCAACCGGTCGACGCCGCCCGCGTGCGCATTCTCGCTGGCGGCGAGGAACTGTTCGCAGGCAAGGTCCGTGCATTTAAGCCGAGCGTCATGGAAAGCTTCCCGCTGCCGGCAAAAGTGATTCAGCGCGCACTCGACCTAAGTGCTAGCGAGATTATCCTGTCCGTCGATCCCGTTGAGGAGGCGTAAGGCCATGAGCACGAATGTGACCGAGACGCTGCAGTTCAACTGCACCACATGCCCATCCGAGTGCCTCCTGACCGTAGAGGTGGAGCGCGATGCCAACGGTGCCGTGGCAGCGGTGCGCTTCGTAACCGGCAACAGCTGCCCGCGCGGCGACAAGTTCGCGCACCAAGAACTCACCTGCCCCATGCGCGTGCTCACCACCACCGTGGCTGTATCCGGCGGCGATGAGGCGCTGCTGCCCGTGCGCACGGCCGAAGCCATCCCGCTGACGCTCCACGCTCAAGCCATGGACCTCATCCGCGGCGTGGTCGTCGACGCCCCCATCCGCATGGGCGACGTCGTTCTGGAAGACCTCCTCGGCACCAACATCGACCTCGCCGCCAGCATGGACATCGACCCAACCTAAGCAGCTAATTTAGGACGGGGCTCTTTTAGCTACCCCGACATCCACCCAGTCCCACCTCAATTGCGGTGAAATAGTTCCTGATTTCCGCCCAACCCCGGCATCCAGGAACTATTCCACCGCAACTATCCTTGGAATCGGTATTTAGCTTGTGCCTACTTTAGTTCCAATTCAAAACTATGCCGGATTACGGGACTGATTCGGAGACCCCCATCCATACCGGCAATTTTCGATTTTTGATAAGCCGTCTACCTGCGGTTTTAATTTCGTGATTTTTCCCATGGTCAAGTAATACAGGTCCAGCCCCGTAATCCGCCATACTTTTGAAGCCAGCCCATTTGGGACGGGCCTCTTATGACTACTTTTTCCTGCGCGCTTGCCAGGCTCGCCATGGAGTGTCCCAAAGTGCCGGCATAAAAGGAACGTCCCTAGCTGCCGGGCATGGGATACCATGGTGGCAACCTAGCGAAAGGATGTTTCATGGCACATGTCGATGACCAGCGCGTGGCGCGCGTGCTCGATGCGCTCGAGGCTCAGCACCCCGGCGCACAGCTGCTCGTAAACGACCCGTGGTCGATTTATTACCTGACCGGCTTTTATGCCGATATGTTCGAGCGTTTTTGCGGCGTGCTGCTCGCACGCGGTAACGAGCCAGTGATCTTGGTCAACGCTCTGCATCAGCTGCCCGAGTATGACAATGCCCGCGTTGCCTACCACACCGATACCGACGTCGTGGCCGATGCCATCGCTCGCGAAATCGATCCGACCAAACCGCTCGGCATCGACACCGTCATGCGCTCCGGCTTTTTGATGCCGCTCATGGAGCGCCATGCTACGAGCGAGTTTTTCCTGGGTGACTTTGCCGTCACCGCAGCGCGCACCCACAAGGATGCCACCGAGCAGGAGCTCATGCGCGCGTCCTCGACCGCTAACGACGCCGTGATGGCCGATGCCATCAAGCTCGTCCACGAAGGCGTGACGGAACGCGAGATTGCCGACCAGATGCTCGGCTTGTATCGCAAGCACGGCTGCGAGGGCTTTAGTTTTTCGCCCATCGTGAGCTTTGGTGCCAACGCCGGCGACCCGCACCACGAACCCGACGACACCGTGCTCAAGCGTGGCGACGTGGTGCTGTTCGACATTGGCGGACGCCGCTGCAACTACTGTTCGGACATGACGCGCACGTTCTTTTGGGGCGAGCCGGACGAGGAGACGGCGCGCATCTACGACATCGTGCGCCGTGCCAACGAGGCCGCCGAAACACTCATCGCACCGGGCGTGCGCATGTGTGACCTGGACCGCGCCGCACGCGACGTGATTGAAGACGCGGGCTATGGGCGGTACTTTACGCATCGCCTGGGTCACTCGATCGGCCTGCAGGACCACGAGCCGGGCGACGTTTCACTCGTCAACGAGCAGGTCGTAGAGCCGGGCATGACGTTCTCCATCGAGCCGGGCATCTACCTCCCCGGCCGCACCGGCGTCCGCATCGAGGACTTGGCCCTGGTGACCGAGAAGGGCGTCGAGATTCTCAACGCCTACCCTCACGACCCATTCCGCCTAGACTAGCCTGGTCCCCAAGCCCCCAAACTAAGTTGCGGTGGAATAGTTCCTGGATGGGCTGCTAGAACCCAAAAACAGGAACTATTTCACCGCAACTGATGAGGGGATGGGTTAGCGGAGCAGGCCGGCTACTTCGCCGGCTAGGGTGATGGTGCCGGCGGCTACGAAAGGCTCGCCCGCGGCATCGAAGGCAGCGAGGGCCTCGGACACGCTCGGGTATACGCCCGCGAGCTTATCGGCATCAACGAGGGCAGCAAGCTCCTCTGCCGGCAGGGCGCGATCGGAATCGGTCTGGGTCACGACCACGCGCGGGAAGGCCGGAATCAGCACGTCGACGATGCCCGCCACGTCCTTGTCGGCCAGCGCGGCACACAGCAGCGTGGGGCGGTTCTTCACGCACGGATCGATCTCGTCCAGCGCGCTCACAAAGTTCTCGCAGCTCTGAGGGTTATGGCAGGCGTCAATCAGCTTGAGCGGATCGGTTCCCAGCACATCAAAACGACCCGGCGTGGGGCAGCCCATAAGCGATGCATCCAGCGCATCGTGGTCGAGCTCGCGACCCAGATACCCCTCGCAAAGCATAATCGCGCACGCGGCATTCTGCGGCTGATAGGCCGGCTTGACCATGCTCGACGTATAGATCGCACGCGGCGTGGTGCAGCTGAACTCCACCGTATCGCCCACGTGTGCCGGAAGTTTGGTCATGGAGTGGCTCACCACGAGCGGCACCACACCGCACTCACGGCAGCGGGCATCCATCACGCGCTGAACACTCGCCTCGTGCGTGCCCTCGCCCAGCACAACCAGGCGTCCGGGCTTAATGACCGCAGCCTTCTCCCCCGCAATGGCCTCGAGCGTGTCGCCCAAAATACGTGTGTGATCGAGCCCAATGCCCGTAATGGCCACGGTGACAGGATCGGTCGCGCTTGTGGCGTCCCAACGCCCGCCCATGCCAACCTCGAGCACGGCCACGTCCACACAAGCCTCAGCAAACATAGTCAAACCAGCCACGGACAAAAGATCGAAGGGCGTAATAGATCGGAGCTCCTCGCCCGCCGCCTCACGACGTGCGTTGAGACGACGACCCGCCTCGTACGCCGCAGAGACACCATGGGCAAAGACCTCGTCTGAGACGACCTTTCCGTCAATCTCCATACGCTCGGGATAGCGCACCAGATGAGGCGACGTAAAGAGTGCCGTCTTAAGGCCCTCACCACGAAGAATGGCAGCCGAGAATCGCGTCGTCGAGGTCTTTCCATTGGTACCGGCTATCTGGACGCAATCATAGAACTCGTCAGGACGACCAAGCTCATCGAGCATCTCAACGACGGTCTCGAGCAGCGGCGTGGAATAACGCGCAATCTTGCCCGTATCGGCCGCAAGTGCAACAGCCTCATCAAAAGAAAGTTCCGGAACCTCAAACGGCACCGAATACAACCCAGAACGCTTTGCCATAGCCAAAGTCCCCTCAACATAAAAAGAGGCCCGTAAGCAACAACGAGCCCCTCCCATTCAAAATATCAGCCAAACACTGCTTTGCAGCAGAATCAAGGCCACAACCCAGTGGTCCTACCGGGCAGCTGACGCCCCCGTAAACGCTATGGGAGCGGTTTGGGGCTTTGCTCGATACAAGTTCCGCACGAGCCGAAGGCCACTTAATGTGGCCTTCGTGCGAGCAGGACTGTTCGCAGTAGCGAGCAATGCCCCAAACCGCGTCCCCCAGTACCGCCTACGAGAAATCAGCAACCTGAGCAGTCAGCGCCGCAAGGATCTCCTTGAGCTCAGCTGCACGGTCCCTCTTCTTCTGGACCACAGCGGGCGCGGCCTTGGCCACAAAGCCCTCGTTGGCGAGCGCCTTCTCGCAGCCGGCGAGCTCCTTCTGGGCCGCGGCGATCTCCTTCTCCAGGCGTGCCTTCTCGGCCGAAAGGTCAACCTTGCCCTCGAGCACCACAAAGACCTCGACGCCACTGTCGACCACGGCGACGCTCGCAGCCGGCTTCTCAACGTCGGTGCCCATAACCAGCGAAGCCGTGTTTGCCAGCGGCTCAATGGTCGAGCGCAGGCTCTCGAGCTTCTCGATATCCTCGGCACCAGCGCGCACGACCACGTCGAGCTCGGCCTTGGGGCTCAAGCGGTAACGCGAACGCGTGGCGCGAGCGGCAGAAACGACGGTACGGCAAAGCTCAAACGCGCGCTCGGCATCCTCGTCGACGTACTTGGTGTAGTCGGCTGGCTCGGGCCACTTGGCGATCATGAGCGCCTCGGCGCGGTCCACGTTGCCCTCGGCGTCCAGGTCGAGCACGCTCGCCGGCATGTTGTCCCAGATCTCCTCGGTGACAAACGGCATAAGCGGGTGCATCAGGCGAATGGAGGTGTCGAGCACAAAGATCAGGTTGCGCTGGGCCTGCAGACGGCCCTCGCCCTTCAGGCGGGCCTTGGTGACCTCGACGTACCAGTCGCAGACCTCGTTCCAGAAGAACTGCTGCACGCCGCGGGCCATATCGCCAAAGGTGTAGTTCTCGATGCCCTCGGTGACCATCTTCACGGCCTTGGCCAGGCGACTGAACATCCAGGCGTCGGCCGGCGTCTCCACGACGGGCTCGCCGGGCGTGTAGCCCTCCATGTTCATGAGCAGGAAGCGGCTTGCGTTCCAGATCTTGGTCACAAAGCTCTTGGCCTGCTCGGTGCGCGGGCTGTCGATGAGCTTCTTGGTCTTCTTGTCGATGTTCGCGTCGAACTTGACGTCCTGGTTGTTGGTGCACAGCGTGAGCAGGTTGTAGCGCATGGCATCAGCGCCGTACATACCGATGAGGTCCATGGGATCAACGCCGTTGCCCTTGGACTTGGACATGCGGCTGCCGTCCTTGGCAAGAATCGTCGGGTAGATGACGACGTCCTTAAACGGCACCTCGTCCAAGAAGTACAGCGAGCTCATAACCATGCGGGCGACCCACAGCGCGATGATGTCGCGCGCGGTGACGAGCGCCGTCGTGGGATGATGGCCCTCGAGCAGCTCCGGCTTTTGCGGCCAGCCCTGCGTGGCGAAGGTCCACAGCTGCGAGCTGAACCAGGTGTCCAGCACGTTCTCGTCCTGATGCACGTGATGACCGCCGCACTTGGGGCACACATCGGTGTCCTCGGTAAGGGCGTCCTCCCAGCCGCAGTCCTCGCAGTAGAACACGGGAATGCGGTGGCCCCACCACAGCTGGCGGCTAATACACCAGTCCTTGAGATTCTCCATCCAAGTGGTGTAGGTCTGCGTCCAGCGCGCGGGGTGGAAGGTGACCTTACCGGAGTTGACGGCGTCGAGCGCCGGCCCCTTGAGCTTGTCGACGGCCACGAACCACTGCTCGGACAGCCACGGCTCAAGCGCGGCGTCGCAACGGTAGCAGTGCATGACGGAGTGGTCGTGCTCCTCGACGTGATCGAGTAGGCCGTGCTCGTCGAACCACTTGATGACCGCCTCGCGGCACTCCTCGCGGGTCATGCCGGTGAACTCGCCATAGCCCTCGACGACCACCGCGTGCTCGTCGAAGATATTGATCTGCGGAAGGTCGTGGGCCTGACCCATGGCGTAATCGTTGGGGTCGTGGGCCGGAGTAACCTTAACGAAGCCGGAACCGAAGTTGGCGTCGACATGCCAATCCTCAAAGATGGGAATCTCGCGATCGACGATGGGGAGCTTGACGGTCTTACCCACGAAGGCGGCCTTCTCGGGATCCTTCGGGGAAACGGCGACGCCCGTGTCGCCGAGCATGGTCTCGGGGCGCGTGGTGGCGACGACGATGTAGTCCTGGCCGTTGACCGGCTCGGTCAGCGGGTAGCGCAGGTGCCACAGATGGCCCTTCTCGTCCTTGTACTCGGCCTCGTCGTCCGAGATGGCGGTGGTGCAGTTGGGGCACCAGTTGACGATGCGCTTGCCGCGGTAGATCAGACCGTCGTGGTACCAGTCGCAGAAGACCTTGCGCACGGCCTGCGCGTAGTCCTCGTCCATGGTAAAGCGCTCGTTATCGAAGTCAACGGAGCAGCCCATACGCTTGATCTGCTCGACGATGATGCCGCCGTACTCGTGGGTCCAATCCCAGCAAGCGTCGACAAACTTGTCGCGACCGATCTCCAGGCGGCTAATGCCCTCGCTCTTGAGTTTCTTGTCGACCTTGGTCTGCGTAGCGATACCGGCGTGATCGGTGCCCAGCACCCAGCGCGTGGACTTGCCGCGCATGCGGGCCATGCGGATGATGGCGTCCTGGATGGAGTCGTCGGTGGCGTGGCCCATGTGGAGCTTACCAGTAACGTTGGGAGGCGGAATGGTGACGGTGCAGTCGCCCACGCCCTCGCGGCGCTTGTAGTAGCCGCCGTCGAGCCACTTCTGCAGGATCGCCGGCTCGTTGGTCGACGGATCGTAATTCTTGGGCATCTCTTCCATATATCTCTCCCGTCCCGCCGGGGAGGAATGTAGGCCCGATTTTCGCTCGGTCAGGTCCTGGGCTCGCTCGAAGACCACATTAAGTGGTCTTCGGCTCGTGCGGAATCTACGAAAATCGGGCCTACATTCCTCCCCTTAGGTATCGATTACTTCAGTCTGATACGACTTCGCTGATGCTTAAACAAACACACAGAATAACACAGGTAGTTGGGGTTATTGCGTATATATAAAATAGCCTCCGACCGCGGATGGTCGGAGGCTATCGACAAAACGTTTTGACAGGTTTTAGCCGTAGATGCGTTGGGGCTGCTCTTCGCCCTTTACGGCGGCTTCGGTCACGACGACCTTGGAAACGCCATCCTCGCTGGGGAGGTCGAACATCGTCTGCTGCAGCACGTCCTCGCAGATGGAGCGCAGGCCGCGGGCGCCGGTCTTGCGGGCGAGCGCCATGCGGGCGATCTCGTGCAGGGCGGCATCCTCAAACTCAAGCTCAACGTCCTCGAGCTGGAACATCTTACGGTATTGACGCACCACGGCGTTCTTGGGCTCGGTCAGGATCGACACCAGGTCATCCTCGTCGAGCGCCTGCGTCTGGGTGACGACGGGCGTACGTCCCACAAACTCGGGAATCATGCCAAAGGCATTGAGGTCCTGCGGAAGCACCTGGCGCAGCAGGTCGTTCTCGTCGACCGAGGTGGGGCCGGCGATCTCGGAGTTAAAGCCCACACCCTTGTTGCCCACGCGATCGGCGATGATCTTGTCCAGACCCACAAAGGCACCGCCGCAGATGAACAGGATGTTGGTCGTGTCAATCTGCAGCAGCTCCTGCTGGGGATGCTTGCGGCCGCCGGTGGGCGGAACGCTTGCCACCGTGCCCTCAAGAATCTTAAGCAGCGCCTGCTGAACACCCTCACCCGAAACATCGCGAGTGATGGAGAGGTTCTCGGCCTTGCGGGCAATCTTGTCGATCTCATCGACATAGATGATGCCCACCTGCGCGCGCTCAATGTCGCCATCGGCAGCATTGATGAGCTTGAGCAGGATGTTCTCCACGTCCTCGCCCACATAACCGGCCTCGGTGAGCGCGGTGGCATCGGCGATGGCAAACGGCACCTCGAGGATGCGCGCAAGCGTCTGGGCGAGCAGGGTCTTGCCGGTACCGGTGGGACCGAGCAGCAAAATGTTGGACTTGGCGAGCTCCACCTCGTCCATATCGTCATCGAACTGCGAGCCCATGTCGTCATCAAAGGCAGACACCGCAGCGCCGCCCTCAATCACGCGGCGATAGTGGTTATACACGGCCACCGACATGGCGCGCTTGGCGTCCTCCTGACCCATAACATAGGCCGAAAGCTCGTCATAGATCTCGTGCGGCGTCGGCACGTGCGTGATGACCTGGCGGTCGTCCTCGAGCTCAAAGCCCTCGGTCTCGGGGTCCACGGCGGGCTGCCCAGCAGCCTGGCCGTGGTCGTTGAGGAAGCCTGGCAGCTTGCCGTTGCGGGCAGCGTCCATAAAGTCCGAAGCCAGCGACTCCTCCAGAATCTCGGAGCAAGCGGCGACGCACTCGTCACAGATAAAGATGTTGGTCGGGCCCTTTACGAGGCGACGGACCTGGCCCTGCTCTTTTCCGCAGAAGGAGCAGCGGATAGGGTTGCCGTTCTCGTCAAAGTTGTCCTGCATGTTTCCTGCCATCCTAGGCATCCTTCGCGGCGAGATCGCGCGAGGTGACGATACGGTCAATCAAGCCGTAGTCGAGGGCCTCGGCAGCGGTCAGGTAGTTGTCGCGCTCGGTATCGGCCTGGACCTTCTCGATGGGCTGGCCCGAGGCGTCGGACAGGATCTGGTTGAGCTCGCGACGGGTCTTCTTGATCTCCTCGGCAACGATCTCAATCTCGGTCTGCTGACCCTGGGCACCGCCGCTGGGCTGGTGAATCATGACCTTGGAGTGCGGCAGGCAGAAGCGCTTGCCCTTGGCGCCGGCCGAAAGCAGCACAGCGGCCATAGACGCGGCCATACCGACGCAAATGGTGGAGACCTGCGGCTTAATGAAGTTCATGGTGTCAAGAATCGCCAGGCCGGAGTAGACCTCGCCACCGGGCGAATTGATGTAGAGCGAGATATCCTTCTCGGCATCCTGGCTCTCAAGATGCAGCAGCTGGGCAACGACCAGGTTGGCGCTGACGGAGTTGATCTCCTCGCCCAAGAAGATGATGCGGTCGTTGAGCAGGCGCGAATAGATATCGTAGCTGCGCTCGCCGCGCGGCGTCTGCTCGATAACGTATGGCACGAGGGCGGAATCGAACTTAGCGATCATACGCATCTCCATTTCTCTCTTGCGGACCAATAGTGGTTCTAGATAAACGTACGGTGCCCGCATGCTATGCATTGGCTGGCACCGTACGAAGCAACCGGATAACCGGTGTATAACTTTACCCCATCACGGGCGCACGCATGCGCTCGCGGGCAAGGTGGCGAGAA
Organism: uncultured Collinsella sp.; assembly: GCA_900542305.1. GTDB lineage: Bacteria > Actinomycetota > Coriobacteriia > Coriobacteriales > Coriobacteriaceae > Collinsella. The sequence continues at coordinate 25,267 of UQMU01000010.1, forward strand.
TTACTCGGCGTCCTTGGCGGTCTCGTCGACCTCGGTCACCTTGGCGTTCTCGACCAGGTGGTCAACGGCCTTGGAGCGACGGATGGACTCGCGGACGGCAGGCATGCGGCCATCGGCGATGAACTCGGCCTTGGAAGCCTCGACGTCCTTGACGCCGGCCTTCTCGAACTCGGCGTTGACGTCGTCCTCGGTGACCTCAATCTTGAGCTCACGGGCGAGGGCGTCGAGAGCCAGGGACTCACGGGCAACGTCGTTGGCCTGCTTGTGCAGGTCGCCGATGAACTGCTCCATGGTTAGGCCGGAAGCGGGCAGCCAGGTGTCCAGCGTCATGCCGCGGGCAGCGAGGTTGGACAGGAAGTTCTGGCCAAGCTCCTCAAAGACGGACTGCTCGTAGTCAGCATCCATCTCGTCGAGCTGCAGGCGCTCGGCGAGAGCGGAGACGCAACGGTTCTCCTTCTCGGCCGGCAGGCGGGAAGCCTTGTCCTGCTCGATCTCGATCTTGATGGCGTCGCGCATGGCGTCGATGCTGTCAAAGCCAAAGTCGGACTTGACGAGCTCATCGGTGAGCTCGGGGGTGTTGCGGACCTTGATGCCCTTGACGGTGACCTCGACGGTGTGGGTCTCGGCCTCCTCGCCCTCCTCGACCTCGTCGGTCCAGGTGACGGTCTTGACGTCGTCAACGTTAGCGCCGATCAGGGCCTCGTTGAACTCCTTGGGGTTGCTGTCGCTACCGGCGATGAGCATGCGACCCTCGGCGGCGAAGTTGTCGGCGTTCTCAACGGCCTTGAGATCGACGGTGACGTAGTCCTCGGCCTCGACGGCGCGACCCTCGACGTCCTCGAAGGTGGCACGGTAGTTGAGGAGCATCTCGACCTGGTTGTTAATCTCGGACTCGGTGACCTCCGCAGGAGGCATCTCGATCTCGACGGCGTCGAAGGAGGAGAGCTCAGCAGCAGGACGCAGGGAGAACTCGACAGTGTAGGTGTAGTCCTCGTGATCCTTGGCGAGGTCGAGCTCCTTGTAGTCACCGTTCTTGGTGGGGACGATGTCCAGCTCGTTGAGGACGGCGGGCTCGTTGGCGGCGATCAGGTCGTTGGTGGCCTGAGCGAGGGTAGCCTCGGCACCAAGAGCGGAGTCGATGACCGGACGGGGGGCCTTGCCGGCACGGAAGCCCGGGAAGCGGTACTTCTTGGCGGTGTCCTTGTAAGCCTTCTTGATCGCGGCGTCGACGTCGGCGGCCGGGATGGTGACCGTAGCGGTGAGCTTGGCGTCCTTGACGTCAGAAGCGGTGATGTTCAACACGTTCCTCCTCATACTGCCCAGCTTATCTGAGGTGCTGGTACCTTTATGCAACAAAGAGTCGCGACGGCCGAAGCCGACGCAGATGCGTTGGTGCGGGCGAAAGGACTCGAACCTTCACGGGAATCCCACCAGAACCTAAATCTGGCGCGTCTACCAATTCCGCCACGCCCGCATGAGCGCACAGACTAGGAATGATAGCAGATACGAACGGCAAGCGCACGCACACCTTTTACAAGCTCACGACCTCACCACGAGTGCAAAAGGCGGGACGAGTTGCCCCGCCCCGACAATTACGACTTGTTCGCCGACCCGCTACTCCCCCAGCAGGGCCTTCTCGGGCGTGATCGGCAGCGAACGAACCTGGTGGCCGGTGGCGTGTGCGACGGCCGAGGCGACGGCGGCGAGCGGCGTGTTGATGACGACCTCGCCGATCGACTTGGCGCCAAACGGGCCCGTCGGCTCGTAGCTCGGCTCAAAGGCCACGCGAATACTGCCGATATCCAGGCGCGTGGGCAGCTTGTAGCTCATAAAGTTACCGGTGCGCAGGCGGCCGCGGTCGTCGTGCTCGACGATCTCGTAGAGCGCGTGACCGATACCCTGGGCAATGCCGCCCTCGGCCTGGACGCGCGCGAGCGCCTCATTGATCACAGTGCCGCAGTCCACAGCCGCCGCATAGTCCACCACAGTCACCTTGCCGGTAGCCTTGTCGACCTCGACCTCGGCAATGCCGGCCATAAAAGGCGGAGGCGAAACGGGCACGCAGGCAGAGGCATGCGAGGTGAGCGCGTCGCCGCCCGCGATGTTCTTGACGCACAGGTTGGCAAAGTCGCGCAGCGTGAGATAGCGGTTCTGCTCGCGCGCGGCACGCTCGTCGGACAGGCGCACGTACTGGCCATCGAAGACCACGTCGGCGGCGTCCACGTCCCACATCTGGGCAGCCTTGGCGCAAATCTTCTCACGCAGCTCGGTTGCGGCGTTCTTGGCGGCAAGGCCCGTCACGTACGTGCCCGAGCTCGCGTACGAGCCGGCATCGAACGGCGAAACGTCGGTGTCCACGCCGCGCACCACGATCAGCGAGCTCTCAACGCCCAGCTCCTCGGCGGCAATCTGCGCCAGGATCGTGTCGACGCCCATGCCGTTATCGGTGGCGCCGGTGCCGATGGTAATGAAGCCGTCCTCTTCCAGGCGCATGTCGATGCCGGCGATATCCACGTTGGAAATGCCCGAGCCCTGCATGGTGAGCGCGCAGCCCAGAGCACGCACGCGATCGCCCAGGTCGATGGCTAGCGGCTTGTCGCGCCAACCGATCATGTCCATCGCGCGCAGCAGGCAGCGGTCGAGCGCGCAGGCGTTGAGCTTCTCGTTGTAGTACTGCGGCATGATCTCGCCCTCGCGCACGATGTTCTTAAGGCGCAGGTCGGCGGGGTCCATGTGCAGCATATCGGCGAGCTCGTTGACGGCGCTCTCCACGGCAAACTGGCCCTGGGTGGCACCGTAGCCGCGATACGCGCCGCCGCGGTTGGTATTGGTGTAGACGGCGTCCCAGCTAAAGCGGCTCGCCTTCACGTGGTTGTAGATGGGCAAGCTCTTGTGGCCCGAAAGACCGATCGTCGTGGTAGCATGCTCGCCATACGCGCCGGCGTTGGACAGCGTGTGCAGATCGATGGCCGTGATGGTACCGTCGTTCATGGCGCCCAGCTTAACGGTCATCTGCATCTGGTGGCGCGAGTTGCCCGCAGTGATGGTCTCCTCACGGGTGTAGCAGCAGTAACTCGGACGACCGGTCTGCTGGGTCACAAACGCAACAAAGATCTCGCAGCAGCCCGTCTGCTTGGAGCCAAAGCCGCCGCCGATGCGCGGCTTAATGACCTGCACCTGCGACTGCGGGATATCGAGCGACTGCGCGACCATGCGGCGCACGTGGAAGGGCACCTGCGTAGAGGTGGTCACCGAGATGCGCCCGAACGCGTCGGTCGTCGCGAAGGCGCGGAAGGTTTCCATGGGCGCGGTCTGCGTGGCCTGGCTGGTGTAGGTGCGGGTAAAGACGATGTCGCTCTGGGCGAAGGCCTCGTCCAAGTCGCCAAAGTCGCTCGTGCCGCTGCATACCAAGTTGCGCGGGACGTCGCCGCCCTGCGGGAACATAAAGGTCACGTCGCCCTCGGGGTGGACCACGATGTCGTTATCGAGCGCCTTGGTAAAGTCGAGCAGCGGCTCAAGCACCTCATAGTCGACCTTAATGAGTTTGAGCGCCTTGTCGGCAGCCTCCTCAGTCTCGGCGGCGACGATCGCCACCTCCTCGTTTTGGTAGCGTACGAGGTTCTCAAGGATCAGGCGGTCGTAGGGACTCGGCTGCGGATAGCTCTGGCCAGCGATGGTAAAGCGGCGCTTGGGCACGTCCTCGTAGGTGTAGACGCCCACCACGCCAGGCACCTTCAGGGCGCGCGACGTGTCGATGGAGCGGATCTTGGCGCGGGCATACGGGCTGCGCTTGAGCTTAACGATGAGCGCGCCGGCGGGCACCATGTCGCCCGTGTAGACAGGACGGCCCTCGAGCAAGGCCTTCGAATCCTTCTTGGGCTGCTTGTGGGTGATCTGCTTGTAGGAGACACCGTCACAGCTGGTGTCGTTGACCGGCAGCTCGGGCATCTCAAAGCCAACCTGCACGCCGGACTCGTTGAGGAAGCGCACGATAGCGCGCAGCTGGCTCTCGTAGCCGCTGCAGCGGCAGAGATTGCCGGCGAGCTGGCGCGAGAGCTCCTCGCGCGTGGCAACGAGGCTCGGGTCCTCCTTGGCGGCGCGGGCAAGCGCCAGCACGTTCATGATGAGGCCGGGGGCGCAAAAACCGCACTGCTCAGCGCCTTCGGCAGCCATCGCACGGGCGAGCGCCTCGGACTCGGCCTTGAGGCCCTCGAGCGTGGTGATGGTGTGGCCCTCGACACGCGCGGCGGGAACCGAGCAGCTCAGCACCGGGTCGCCGTCGAGCCACACCGTGCACAGGCCACAGTTGGTGGTCTCGCAGGCGCAGCGCACCGACGCGCAGCCCTGCTCACGCAGCAGCGCAAAGAGCATGGTGTCGGGGGCAATCTGAACCTTGACCTTACGGCCGTTGAGCGTAAAGGAAAGATCGATGAGTTTGGCAGCCATTAGCGCACCTCGCTAGAATCGACGCCGGGCACGCGGCGGCAGGAATACTCGTCCGTGGCAAACTTAGGAATCTGCACGCCCTCGAACTCGCGGGCAAGCGCGGCCGAAAGCTCGATGCCGGCGGCGCGGCGCACGGCCTGAATCGCTAGCGGAGCCGAGATGCGGCGGCGGTAGTCGGCCGAGCCCCACATGTTGGTGCCGTAGCTCAGGGCACGCACGGATGCGGCCAAGGCGCGCAGCTCGTCCTCGGAAGGCTGCTCGTTCACCAGACCGCACGCCTCGCCCTGCAGCAGGGTCGCGCGCAGCGGGCGAGCACCCACGGTGACGTGCCAGGTGTTGTCCCACCAGGCGGCGGTGACGTTGAGCGAGGGGAAGTCGGTCGCAGCCTTGCGCACGGCCTCGTAGCTCGCACGGTAGTCGTGTTTAACGACCACGATGTGCTCGATCACGTCGCGCACGTAACCCATGTCGACGAACTCGGCGAGCGGCACGCGGCCGGCGCCCGTCAGCTCAACATAGGAATCGAGCGCCAAAAAGGCCGAGAGCACGTCCGAGAAGCCAAAGCGACCGTAGATGCTGCCGCCCACCGTGGCGGTGTTACGCAGCTGCACGCCCACGATATCGTGAACGGCGAACTCAAAGACATGGTTGACGAGCACGTTGAGCTCGGCATGGCGCTCGAGCTGGCGCAGGGTGCACATGGCACCGATGCGAAACTCGGTCTCGGTCTCCTCGATCTGATCGAGCCCGCAGGCCGAAAGGTCAATCGCCGTCGCCACGCGACGCGAACCCAGGCGCATCCAAATGCCACCGCCCACAATCTTGTTGTTGCGGTTCTTCTGCAAGAGCTCATAGGCTTCGGCCGCGTTTCCAACACGGACGTAGGTACCGAACTTGAGCACGTTCTCCCCCATCTCTCCACTTGTCCAGTACTTTTAAGTGTACCAAACGAGGGGCCGCACACCGTTTTAGGACAAAATCCACCCACCCATCCATAACTTGCGGTGATATACGGACTGATTAGCCGTTCTGGGACGCTTAACAGTCCGTATATCACCGCAAGTTATGAGGAGTCCTCCGGGATAGAAAAGGCTCCCAGCCGGAATGGCTGGGAGCCTCATCACATGCTATATCGAGCGAAGATTTAGCAGACGCCCTGGGCGAGCATGGCGTCGGCGACCTTCAGGAAGCCAGCGATGTTGGCGCCCATGACAAAGTTGCCCTCCTGGCCATACTCCTTGGCGGTGTCGTCCACGTTGTGGAACATGCCACGCATGAGCTGCTCGAGCTTGCCGTCGACCTCCTCGAAGGTCCAGGACAGGTGCTCAGCGTTCTGGCTCATCTCAAGGCCGGACACGAGCACGCCACCGGCGTTAGCAGCCTTACCGGGCATAAAGGCGACGCCGTTCTCCTGGAAGTAGGTCGTGGCCTCGATGGTCGTGGGCATGTTCGCGCCCTCGCCGACCACCTTGCAGCCGTTGGCGACGAGCGCCTGGGCGTCCTCGAGCAGCAGCGTGTTCTCGCGAGCGCAGGGCAGCGCGATGTCGCAGGGCAGCTGCCACACGCCGCGGCCGTCGCCCTCGTGCCACACGGCGTTGGGCTTCTCGTCAACGTACATAGCGAGCGTGACACCCTTGTCGTGGCCGGAGCGCTTCTTGTTGTAGACATGCTCGAGCACGGTGTAGTCGATGCCGTCGGGATCCTCGACCCAGCCATGGGTGTCGGAGCAGGCCAGCACCTTGCCGCCGAGCTGGGAGACCTTCTGGACCGCGTAGATGGCGACGTTACCGGAGCCGTGAACGACGACGTTCTTGCCCTCGAAGGAGTCGCCGCGGCTCTTGAGGTACTCGTCCACAAAGTAGGCCAGACCGTAACCGGTGGCCTCGGTACGGGCGAGCGAGCCGCCAAAGGAGAGGCCCTTGCCGGTAAGGACGCCGGTCCACTCGTTGGTCAGGCGCTTGTACTGACCGAACAGGTAGGCAACCTCGCGGCCGCCAACGCCCAGGTCGCCGGCGGGAACGTCGGTGTTGGGGCCAATGTGGCGATAGAGCTCGGTCATGAAGGACTGGCAGAAGTGCATGATCTCGTTGTTGGACTTGCCCTTGGGGTCAAAGTCGGAGCCGCCCTTGCCGCCGCCCATGGGAAGGGTGGTCAGGCTGTTCTTGAGGATCTGCTCCAGGCCCAGGAACTTGAGCATGCCCAGGGTGACCGTCGGGTTAAAGCGCAGGCCGCCCTTGTAGGGTCCAATGGCAGAGTTGAACTCGACGCGGTAGCCGCGGTTGACCTGGACCTTGCCCCGGTCGTCAACCCAGGGGACACGGAACATAACGATGCGCTCGGGCTCGACGAGGCGCTCAAGCAGGGCGGCCTCCTCGTACTCGGGATGGGCGTCGAGCGCCGGCTGGATGGTGCCGAGGATCTCGGTCGCGGCCTGGATGAACTCAGGCTGCTCGGGATAGCGGGCCTTGAGCTCGTCGAGAACTTTCTGCGTGTAGCTCATGCTTCCTCCAATGATGGGAAACGAAAATGTTGGTCGCGGCACCCTATGCGCCGCGAACTTTATCGAGTATGGATAATATCGCACTGTTGCAGCAAAGTTTCGCATAAGCCGACGAGCGGATGTTTCGTTTTGATTACGATGCAGGTAGAAGCGTTTTTGAGCAACCTACGTACAAATCGCGTGTTTCGAAGCTGTTTCGTCCACGTGTTCCAAACCACCACAAAGGTGCCTGTCCCCAATGTGGTGGTGTTGGTGGTTAGAGGACGAGCTGATGGTAGTCGGCCGGGGTTATGCGGCCTTCGGTGGCAGCACGGAAGGCGGCGAGCGCATCGCCCGAGAACGGCATGGCCCAGCACAGGCCGCAGCCTGCGGTAATGGAGCCGGGCAAAGGCATAATGCGCCCGGGCACACCGGCGGCAAGGCACAGCTGCTCGCATTCCATCACATCGAAGGTGCTATCGAACGAAACGATGATTTTGCGCTCGTGATCAAGGGCACCACCGGACGGGTCTTCACGGTGTGCTTCACGATACGCCGCGGCGGCCGCCTCCTCTTCCGCGGTATGTCCACAGCCACCGCAGCCGCAAGTACAAGGCTCGGACCCATCGCAAGTGCAAGGTTCCCCGGTATCGGGACAGATATCGTGAGGCATGGCATCTCCCATCGTCTAGGCGAGCAGCTCGGCTGCCGCAAACTCCTCGGGTGTATTGACGTTTTCGAAGCAGAGCGTGGAACCGGCAACCTCGACAATCTGGGGCTCATCCATATAACCAGCCTGAACGCGATCGATCAGGCAGCGAATGCGCTGGCGGTCGCAGGCGAGCAGCTCTTGGGCAACCGGCGAACACGCGTCACGGCGCCAGACGGCACAAAGCGGCTCAATCCCCCGCTCCTCACACGGCACGCACACGTCGAGTGCCTCGGCCTCAACACGATTGGCAAGCGCGCCAATGAGTTCCGGCGAGACAAACGGCATATCGCAGGCAACTATCGCCACGAGAGGCAGCCGAGCCGCAGCCAACGAGCTCGCGATGCCGCGCATGGCACCCGCCGAGCCTTCAAGGTCCGCCACCACACGCGGCACCAGGCCGCCAAACGCGCGCTCCTCAAGATAGGCAAGCTCGCTGGGACGCGACGTCGTCACGACCAACTCGCCGGCAACTGGCGCCAGCCGACCCAGCACGCGCTCGATGAGCGGCTCACCGCAAAACGCCATGCACGCCTTATCGCAGCCCATGCGCGACGACAACCCGCCCGCCTGGACGACACAAGAAAGATCGGCCCGTCTTACGGTAGTCATACGGCAAAACACCTCCATCGGCACGTTCAAAACCCAACGCACGGGATCAGTTACCGTAGACGGCATGACAGGCGACACGGCGGACCCGTACAAAAACAAAACAGCGCCTTTGCGGCACGCAGCAAGACCGCGAGCACAAAAGCGCTGGTAGCGTGTGGCGGGAACGTATGTGAATCGAACACATCCAAGACGTTTTGCACGCCTCGCAACGGTTTTGAGGACCGCGGAGCCCACCGGAGCCCATCCGTTCCCAAGTGCGGCGATATTTTACCAAACCGAACAGGCCGCAACTGCCCGGCGCGACGGGGAGGACCATTCCTCCTAGCCCAACTTGCGGTGGAATAGTTCCTGTTTGGGGCATCTAAGCCTTAAAACAGGAACTATTCCACCGCAACTGAAGGGGCGGGGTGGCTGATCTAGCGCAAGGACCTCAGGCCGCCGGCATCCTTGTCGAGCACCGTAAAGCGCACGGCATCCAGGTGTTCCAAGATACTGATGGCGCGTTTGCGCGACACACCAAGGGCCTCGCGCAGCACGCTCGTAGTGGCAGCACCGCCGGCGTCGGCAATGGCAGAGGCGACGAGCTCACGCGCGTGGGCCTCAGCGGCAGCAGACAGGGCCACATCACGCTCGATCTTTACGATGGAGCGGTTGAGCGAAAGCTCGCGCAGGGCACGCGTCATGGTGTCGCGATCGAGCTGCAACTGCTCGCCCACCTCGGGCAACGTCGGTGCATCGAGGCCGGCTTCATCCAGCAAGGAAACGATGCGCTCGCAAGCCTCGTGCACCACGCGCGCCGCGGCGGCAGCGGAGTGCGGGTCGAACACTTCGGCGCCCTCGGCGGCGCAAACGCCACGCGAGCAGCCCTCGGCAATCAGAGCCGCGGCAACGTCTTCATCAGCAGCAGGCCACGCAGCATGGGCAACGGCGCCGGGCGTAAAGCCCGTCTCCTTGGGAGCCGCCGCGTGCATGGCTGACAAAGTCGCCGCCAGCGCATCCATCGCGGCGTCGAGCGCGGAAGCATCTGCATACAGCGAGCCATCCGAGCCAGCTAGCGCGCGAGCAGCGCCCTTCGCCACCAACCCGCGCAGTGCGGCATCGACCTCGCCGATACCAAGATCCAAAGCCTCGGCAACATCAATCGCCGCAACCGGCAGCGTCTGCAGCGCCAACCAAGCGCCCACACCGCCCGCGATATCGCCGGACTCGAGCGCCGCGTACAGCATGCACTCCCCCTCAGCAAGCTCGCGCGAGCGACGGCAGCGCGAAAGCAGCACGCGCCCGCCGCCAATAAGCATCACGGGCGAATACGACAGCACCACGGCATGGTCTCCAGCACGCAGCGGCAGCGGCTCCTCCAGGCGCACCTGCACGGTACGGGTCTCGCCCACCGCCATGGGGACCTCGCCCTCCATGAACATGATGCGACCGACTACCTCGGCCGTACCCGCCATCACGTGCACACGCGCACCCGACTCGAGCACACGCGGCTTGGCTCCCTCGCGACCCAAATACGTAAACGACATCATAAAGCGCAACGTCTGACCAAAGCGGTCCGCCACGCCCAGCATCTCGCCACGATCAAGCGCCGCGACACCATCGCCCACCAAGTTGAGCGCCACACGCTGTCCGGGCAGTGCTCGCGGCGTATCGCCATGCACCTGAATCCCGCGCACGCGACAGACCGTACGCGACGGCAGCGCGACGAGCTCATCCCCCACCGCGACGGGCGCATCGTGCAACGTTCCCGTCACCACGGTACCGGCGCCCTTGATCGTAAAGCAGCGGTCGATTGGCAGACGCGGTGCGGCATCGGTGAGCTCAGCACGGTCGCGGCAGGAATCCCAGCAAGCGGCAACCTGCTCGTCAAGCGCAACCAGTAGGTCATCGATCCCCGCGCCGGTCTTGGACGACACGGGCACGATCGGCGCGTCCGCAAACACGGTACCCGACAAAAAGTCATCGACATCGAGCTCGGCAAGCTCGGTCATCTCGGCGTCGGCCTGATCACACATAGTCAGCGCCACCACCATATGCGTGACGCCCAGCAGCTCCAGCACATGCACGTGCTCGCGGGTCTGCGGCATCACGCCCTCGATGGCCGAAACCACCAGCACGGCCACGTCGATACCTGTGGCACCCTGCACCATGGCGCGCAAGTAATGCGCATGGCCCGGCACGTCAACCAGGCCAACGATCTTGCCACTCGGCAGCGCCAGCTCGCCAAAGCCAAGCTCAACGGTCATGCCGCGACGGCGCTCAACTTCCAGGCGGTCGGGGTTTTTACCCGTCAGCGCCTCGATGAGCGCCGACTTACCGTGATCGACATGTCCCGCCGTACCTACGATAACGGGGCATTCCACCAACGCTTCGGCCCCACTCATCGGCGCACCGCCTTCTCAACGCATGCGGCAAGCGTCGACGCCGCCGTCTCGATATCGCGGTCGCCCACGAGCGTGCGCACATCAAACAAAATGCGATCGTGCGAGGTTCGCGTGACGACCGGTGTGTCGAAGTCCTGGACAAGCGAGCGCTTGAGCGCGTCGACCGTCAGGCGCTCGTCAACAAGGCGCACGGCAACGCACATCGTGGGCAGCTCCACGGTAGGCAGCGAACCGCCACCGGGCGTCGAGGACTCCTCGACAATCTCCAGCTCAACGGCGCACGGGCAACCGGCCTTATCGAGCCCGGCGACCATACGATCGCGCAGCTTGCGGGCACGTCGCTCCAAATGGGCCTGCGGCAGCGTAAGCATGCTGAGCACGGGAATATCGCGATGGGCAACATCGGCGCCATCCATGTAGATACGCAGCGTGGCCTCGAGCGCCGACAGAGCCAGTTTGCCCGGACGCAGAGCGCGCATGAGCGGATGTGCGCCGCAGGCCCGGACCAGATCGCGACGGCCCATGATAATGCCCGCCTGTGCGGCACCGAGCAATTTATCGCCCGAGCACGACACCAAATCGAGCCCTGCCGAAACCGAAGCCGGCGTGGTTTCTTCGCCGCCGCGCACCAAGATGTCGTCAGGCAACAGCGCCCCCGAGCCCTGGTCTTCATAGAACAGCAGGCCGTGCTTATGGGCCAGTGCGGCGAGCTCCTTTGAGCTCACTTCCTCGTGAAAACCCTCGATGCGATAGTTGGAAGGATGGACCTTAAGGATCATCGCCGTATCGGGCGTGATGGCGCGCTCGTAGTCGCCCAAATGCGTGCGGTTGGTGGCGCCGACCTCGACGAGTTTGGCGCCCGAAGCCGCCATGACATCGGGGATGCGGAAGCTGCCGCCAATCTCGACAAGCTCGCCGCGGCTGACGATAACCTCTTTGCCCGCGGCATGAGTCGCCAGCACCAGCAGCACCGCGGCGGCGTTGTTGTTGACCACGAGCGCGTCCTCGGCACCGGTGAGCGAGCGAATCAGCTGCGCGGCATGCTCCTTGCGCGACCCGCGCGAACAGGTGTCCACGCTGTACTCGAGTGTGCTGTAGCCGCGCGCGACCTCGGCCACGGCCTTGGCGGCCGACTCCGCGAGCGGGGCTCGACCCAGATTGGTATGGATAACAACACCCGTGGCGTTGACGGCGGGGCGCAGGCTCGGCAGCGCAGAACGGTGGGCGCGCCACTCGATGGCCGAGGCTAACTCGCGCTTGGAACGCGGAGCGGCGCCGGCACGAATCGCGGCGCGCTCCTCGTCGAGCTCGGCCGTGACGGCGGCATGCACCACCGCGTCGCAGGTCTCCCCCGCCGCCTTCACCACCGGCCACTCGGTAAGCAGCTCGTTGACGGAAGGAATGGCGCGCAGGTGGGCGCGCACCTCATCGGACATCTTCTGGCTATCGCTCATGTGCGGCCTTTCAAAAGAAACGTGGATCAGTCGAATACATCAGCTGAGTCAATTACTCGTCATTATCCCCGCGCGCGACAATCTTTTCCACGCGAACGGCGTTTTCCTGGGTGAGCGCGGCGCCCGTCAACGGGTCCCAACGCAATGGCGTATGGTCGAGCGGGCCCACGCCCAAGGCTTGAGCGCCACCGGCATCGGCGCCAAACGAACGCCCACCGGGAGTGGCCGAGGTGAAGATGCACGCCGGATGCAGATACGGCGTCGTCTCCACGCGCACGCGGTCGCGGCCCATATCGCTCACGAGCTCGACGATCTCGCCGTCGGCGATGCCCATGCGCGTAGCAGCATCGGCATTCATCTGCACGGCATCCAGGTCCGATCCAGCCTCGGCGGCACCTTGGGCCGCAAGCCTTCGCGAGGTATGCGACTCAAAGGGTCGATTGCCGCTAATGAGGCGAAACATTCCTGGGCCGGGCTCCACCATGGGAGCGATCCAGTTGGGTACACGACCCAGACCGGCTCGTTCCCATACGTCGCTTGCCAGCGCAATTTTGCCGCCATCCAGGGGAATCGCCGGCTCGCCCGTACGCGACGGCAACGCAACACCCGTGTCGGCCCAGCCTCGTTCCTTGAGTGCGGCAAGATCGATCCCAAACGGTGCCACCTGGGCGGCGGCCAGATCGTCGGACGTAAAGTCGAAGCACTCGCCAACGCCGCAGGCCGCAGCCAGCCCGGCAAAGATCTCCCGCCCCGGTCTCGTGTCGTCATGCAAAATGGGCAGCACGGCGTTGCGGTAGAACACGCATGCATCGTTGGCGCCCACGACTGTGCCCACACCGCGGTCGGCCTCCAGATACGTCACGTCGGGCAGCACGAAGTCGGAAGCGCGCGCTGTCTCGGACCAGCGAATATCAATCGTCACGAGCAGGTCGAGCTGCTGCAAGATGCCCAACCAAGCCTGCGCATTGCCATAGCCAGCACCGGGGTTACTGGCATAGACGATGAGCCCACGCAAATCGCCGGCCAGAATTGACTGGCCGATGGTCGTGCACAGACCGCGCACCGGATCGACCAGTGGATAGCGCTCGGACCCCAGCTTGGGCTCGCGCGGCACCGGCGGCGTCGCAAAGCGCGTGGGATCGAGGTCGCCCAACACAAGCGGCGTGGGCGGATTGAGCGCGCCACCCGCATGTCCAATACAGCCCAGCAGCACATCGACCAGGCAGATAGCACGCGCGGTCTGGGTGCTGTTGGCATACGCAATGCCGATGCCACCATGAAAGCCAGCGTCCACCACCGCAGCAGGCGCCGCCACAGCCAAATCACGCGCAGTCGCACGGATATCGTCCGCCGGCACGTCGCACATCGACTCAGCCCACTCGGGCGTCCAAGCAGCGGCCGCCTGCGCCAGCTCGTCAAAGCCTGTGGTGTAGCGGGTCACGAACTCGTGGTCGTACAGATCCTCGGCAATCAACACGTGGACAATGCCCAACAGCAAGGCCAGGTCGCAACCCGGGCGCACACGCAGCCAGCGGTCGGCAAGCGCAGCCGAACCGCTGCGCCGGGGGTCGACCACGATAATCTTCGCCCCACGGCGACGGGCATCGTTGAGCGCATCAACAGCCCCCATCGTCGACGAATCGACAATAGAACGCCCCAGGTACATGATGCAGTCGGTATGCGCAAGGTCGGAGGCGGGACTATAACCCAGGCTATGCTCCCAACTGGTGAGACGGCTTACCTCGCAGGCGCCGTCGGCACCGTACACGTTGGGCGAGCCCAGCGCATACATAAAGCGATACGCCCAGTAACGGTCGAACGAGGGCACGCCGAGCGTCATGCCCAGCGCGCAGGACCCGTGCTCATCAACAATCCCCAAAAGGCGCTCGGCAATCTGCGCGAGTGCTTCGTCCCAGCTCACCGCATCGAACCCCGAGCCATCAGCTCGGCGGCGCATGGGATGCAAAATCCGGTCGCGCTCGTCAAACGGCATGTCCAAGCGATGGCGCCCGCGGGCGCACAGGGCACGCGCCGCGCACGGATGCCCCGGCACCGGCAACTCGGCCGTCACGCGACCGTCCTCAACTCGTGCCGCAAAGGCGCAATCGGCATAGCATCCCCCGCATGTGGTCACCACGGCGCGACCGTCACGCTTCACAGCAGATGCCATCTCGATTACCCCTTTCACAAGCCAAACACAACAGACCAACAGCCCGGCAACGGGCCCCAGACCCAAAAAGCCTCCCGCACGGCAACGCCCCGCGGGAGGCCCAACGTCAAACAGACGGTACCTTACGCCTCGGACTTCTTGGCATAGATAAACCAGTAGCCGAGCGCGATCAGGACCGCGCCGCCCACGATGTTGCCCAGCGTGGCGGCGGACAGGTTAAACGCAATGCCCGCGGCGTTGAGTGCATCGGCGCCGGCGACGTTGGCACCATAGCCGCACGCGTGCATCACGGCACCCATGGGCAAAAAGTACATGTTGGCAACGCAGTGCTCAAAACCGCAGGCCACAAAGGCGGCAATGGGCAGCAGAATGCCCACAACCTTATCGACCACGGTCTTGCCGGCGGTACCAATCCACACGGCCAGGCACACAAAGATGTTGCACAGGATGCCGCGGAAGAAGATCGTCACCCAGTCGACCGTCACCTTGCCAGCGGCGACGCTCACCATGGAATTGGCGACCGCCTCGCCGTTGAGCTTGTAAATGCCGGCCATGTACACCAAAAAGACGATGAACAGGGCACCGGCAAAGTTACCAAGCCACACGACGACCCAGGCCTTGAGCATCTGGGCCAAGGTGATCTTTTTGCTCTTGAGCGCGCAGACCATAAGCGAGTTGCCGGTAAACAGCTCGGCGCCGCACACCAGCACCAGCACCAGGCCCAGGCAAAAGCACAGGCCGCCCACGACACGCTGAGCGCCCCAGCCCAGCGTGCTATCGCTCAAGAACACGGTAAAGAACAGACCGCCGAAGGCAATGAACGCACCGGCGAACATTGCCAACAGAAAGGCCTTTGCGACCGGCAGGTTGGCCTTGGTCACGCCGGCGGCCTCGGTCTTGGCCTCGATCGCGGCGGGCGCCAGGCAATCGGGAGCGGGATATTCTGCCTTGGAATCTGCCATGTCAATCACTTCTTTCCTAATCAGCAGGGACAGGCGCTCCTATTGCTCTTGCCCCAAGCGGACAAAGTGGGAAAAGTCATTGGCGGCCACGGCGTCGTACACGGCGTCGACGGCGTCAAAGACTTCCGGGGACATGGGGTTGTAGAACTCCGTGTCGCCCGGCTGAATCCCAACAAAGACGATATCATCGCACGATTGCTCAATCTCTTCGATCAGAATCGACAAAGGGAGCGAATGCGTGGTGAACATCGACTTGCGGGCCACATCGCGCTTGTCGAGCAAGCGGATGGACCCGACGGGCAGCGCCATGTCGGCGGCATCGACCAAAACCAAACGCGGCGGACGCTCACGCTTGACCTCGATGATGTCATCCTCGGGCGTCTGACCGCCATCGATGGTGTACCAGCCGGCAAGCGGCGCGTCCTCCATCTTTTTGGAGAGCACGGGGCCGGCGGCATCGTCGGCGCGCAGCACGCTTCCCGCCGTGAGCACGATACCCGCAAACGGGGCGCCGTTCACACGTCCATCCACAACGTGACCCATTACTGCAACCTTCCCGTCAGATACACGCCCGACACATCGCGCACGCGCTCCACCAAATCGCGGAACTTCATTAAGAACGCGACCTGCTGGGCATGCAGGCCAAAGTCGTCGTCGAACACCGAAATGCCGGCCTTGGCCGACCCGCGAAAACCGCGCTCGTCGAGCAGCGCATCGCAGGCCTCGAGCAGCGACGGCACCGCCGCCTTGTCGAGCTGGCACTCGCCAAAGGAGCGGATGGCCTCGAGCTTGGTCTTGGCCTCCCCCTCCGGCAGCGCGTCGACGAGCGAATAGAACACATCCACCGGCACCGACAGGCGCGGCTCAAAGCAGTCGAGCACACCGGTGTGGTGGCCCACGGCGAGCGTGTAGTACAGCACGTCGCAGGCCTCCTGGGGAACGTCTTCCTCGGTCTCCACAAACTTACGCGTGAGCTCATAGAAGACCACCTGGTCGGGCGCATGGCCCAGGCAGGGGTCGACGACGCCCTCGGCGGCCTCGTCGCTTGCGCGCGAGGCATCGCCAAAGGAGCCGCCGAGCATGCCGGGGCCCGCAAAGTAACCAGAGCGGTCCGTGAACTCCATCTAGCGACCTCCGGCCAGCACCAGATCCTGCAGCGCCGAGTAGACCTCAACGCGGCGAGGATCGTCCTGCTTGTCGATGAGCAGCGCCATGGCACCGCGGATATCGCCCTTGGGCGCACCCTCGAGCGTGTCCATAAACTCGTTGGCCAAGTCGCGGCCGTAACGGTAGCCGCTCATGGCGCGAGCCTCGCGCTCGATGGCAACGCGCAGCTTGTACGGCACGCCGGGGTGCAGGATATCGGCCTGCTCGCCGGCGGCCTCCACCGTGGTCTCGGCATGGAGCTTTTGGTCCAGCAGGCCAAGTGCCATGGCAAAGCCGTAGATGGTCTGCGCGGGGCTGGGCGGGCAGCCGGGGATATAGACATCGACCGGCAAGATCTTGTCCGTGCCACCCCAGACGCAGTAGTTGTCGTAGAAGATGCCGCCGGTGCAGCCGCACGCGCCATAGGACACCACGATCTTGGGATCGGGTGCGGCCTCAAAGGCGCGCAGGGCCGGCATGCGCATGGCACGCGTCACGGCGCCGGTGTACAGCAGCACATCGGCGTGACGGGGCGAGGGCACGACCTTGATGCCAAAGCGCTCGACGTCAAAGACGGGCGTGATGGAACCGAAGATCTCGATCTCGCAGCCGTTGCAGCCGCCGCAGTCGACACGGTAGACGTACACCGAGCGCTTGATCTTCTTAAGAAGGGTCGCCTTGGCCTTCTCGATGCTCTCGTCGAGCTCGATCTTGGTCGGGCGGTACTGAAGCCGCTCGGGCAAAAGCGTGGGTTCGGCCATGGTTACTCCTCCTTCGTTTCAAAATCCATGATGATGCCCTCGACCGGCGCCGGACCGGCGGGAATCTCGGGCGCATCGGGGTTGAGCTCGCGGTCGATATACTCCGGGTTCACGCCGTGGCCGCCCAGATACTCCATGCCGGGGCCCTGGGGCTCACCGGACGCAAGCGTCTCGTTGGCAGCCATGCCGGCAGCGTTGCCGGTCTTTACGGCCGAGGCGGCGCGCAGGGCGTCGAGCTCGCGCTTGCACTCCTGGCACATACCGACGGTACGGGCAGCCTGCTCGGCCTCCATGCCGCCGGCCTTTTGCAGCAGGCGCTTTGCGTAGTCGATCTCCTTGTGCGGGGCAAACGGCTTGCCGCAGCGCGAGCAGTGCTCGAGCGTATAGACGCTCTTGCTGGTGAGGTCGTCCTTGCTCATGACGGCAAGCTCAAACTCCTCGGTGAGCTTGATGGCCTCCATGGGGCAGGCTTCCTCGCAGCGGCCGCAAAAGATGCAGCGGCCGTAGTCGATCGACCAGGTAATGGTATCGGCCGCAAGGTCGGTGTCCATGCGAATGGCATCGGCCGGGCACGCCACGCCGCAGGCACCGCAGGCGATGCAGAGCTCGGCATTGTGCTCGGGCTTGCCGCGCATGTCCTTATTGGTGGGGAACGGCGCAAACGGGTACTTGACCGTCGCGTCGCCGGCCTTGGCGTTAACCTTCCAAAGCTTCAGCATATTAGAGCGCCTCCTCATCGAGCGGAGCGGCCAAGGTGCCCTCGCCCGCAAGCGGCGACTTGTCGCGCCAGACGTTCTCGAACTGCTCCTTGTCGAGCACGTGGTCGCGCTTGGCGGCGACATCGGTCACCGTCACGCGATCGGTGCAGGAGTAGCACGGGTCGAGCGAGCCGACGATCAGCGCCGCGTCGCCCACGGTGTTGCCGCGGAACATGTAGCGCAGGACCGGCCAGTTGCTGTACGTGGCGGCCTTGGCGCGCCAGCGGTAGCACTTCTGGTTATTGCCGAGCATGGCCCAGTGCACGTCCTCGCCGCGCGGCGCCTCGGTGGCGCCGATGGCGTACTTGTGCGGGGTGTACTCCCAATCCGTGGTGAGGATGGGGCCCGACGGGCAGTTCTCGAGCATGGTCTCGATCATGTCGATCGAATCGTAGACCTCCTGGATGCGGACGGCGGTACGGCCGAAGGCATCGCAGGTGTCGGCCGTGGCGGCGTGCATCTTTTGGACGTCCGGATCGGCGTAGCCGTCGAAGGGATGGTCAAAGCGCACGTCGCGGGCATAGCCCGAGCCACGCATGAGCGGGCCGACCGGCGAGAAGTCGCGTGCGATCTTGCGGTCCAAGATGCCGATACCGCTCGTACGCTCAATGAAGTTGGGCGTGGAGAGCAGCACGTCGACGAGTTCCTGAACCTCGGAGCGCAGCTGGTGGATGGTCGTGAGCGTGGAGAGCTTCTGCTCGGCCAGGATATCGCGACGCACGCCGCCGATCACGTTGAGGCCGTAGGTCTTGCGGTGACCGGAGAGCTTCTCGGCCAGGTCCATGGACTTCTCGCGGACGCGGAAGAACTGCTGGAAGCCGGAGTCGAAGCCCGTGTAGTGCGACGCCAGGCCAATGTTGAGCAGATGCGAGTGCAGGCGCTCGACCTCGAGCATGATGGCGCGGATGTACTGGGCGCGCGGCGGGACATGAATGCCCTGGGCGCGCTCGACGGCCTCGGCGTAGGCCACCGAGTGGGCGCAGCCGCAGATACCGCAGATGCGGTCGGCGAGGAACGTCACGGCGTCATAGTTCAGGCGCGTCTCGGCGACCTTCTCCATGCCGCGGTGCACGTAGAACAGACGGTAGTCGGCGTCGACGATCGTCTCGCCCTCAACGAACAGACGGAAGTGTCCGGGCTCGTCGGAGGTAATGTGCAGCGGTCCCATGGGAACGAGCGTCGTCTCCTTGCCCTTGGTGTCGGCCAAGAACTCGTAGTTTTCCATGTCGCTCGCAGGAGCGGGACGGAAACGGTAGTCCATGGAGTCCTTGCGCAGCGGGTACAGGCCGCTGGGCCAGTCGTCGGGCAGCACCAGGCGGCGACGATCGGGCAGGCCCTCGGGGATCAGGCCGAACATGTCGCGCAGCTCGCGCTCGCCCCACACGCAGGCGGGGACGAACGGCGTCACGGACGGGAACGTCATCTTGGCGGGATCGACCTCGGTGCGCACGGTAACCCAGCCGGGGTCCTCCCCCTCCATGGAGATGACGTAGTACACGGCGTAACGGCCGCACAGGCTGCGCTCGTCGTTGCCGATGATCACGGGAATCCAGCCATAGCGCTCGTAATACAGGTAGTGGACGGCCTCGGGCAGCTTGTCCTGCTTGACGGTGATCGTCAGCTGGTCCTCACACTGCCACTCGACCTTCTCAATGCAGCCCGGAACGGCGCGGCGCAGGGCCTCGACATGGCTCTCGCAGCGACGGGCATACACCTTGTTCTCAGTTTCAATCATTCGTTACTCCACCTCGCTCTGAGCGGTCTCGGTACCGAACACAGCGCGGTACATCGGCGTCGCGTGAAGTTCCTCGGTGCTCTGCTCGAGCACGATGCCGGTCGCGGTCTCCACACCGTGCACGAGAGGCAGCGGGGTGGCGATGCCAAACCACAAGATCATGACAGCCAGGATGATTTCGGGGATAAGCATGAGCGCCGGGGCCTCATGCTTGCCCATGCCCTGGGGCGCATGGCCGAATACCGACTTGAGCGCGATGCGGGTGAGCGCGGAGATGGCCACGGTAAGACCGAGGGCGACCACGACGACCAGCCACATGGGACCGGCGGTAACACCGGCGACAAAAGTCAGGAACTCGGAGATAAACATGCCAAAGGGCGGGAAGGCACCAAGACCGAGCAGTGCCAGGATGGCGAGCGCGGCGGTTGCGGGGGCAACCTCGACGACACCCTGGATCTTGGCCAGGCTACGCGTACCAAAGGCGTGCTGGATGTTGCCGGACACGCAGAAGGCAAGCGTCTTGGTAAAACCGTGGAACACGCAGTGCAGCAGGGCTGCGGCGATACCCAGCGGGCCACCGATACCCAGGCACAGGGCGATAACGCCCACGTTCTCCACAGACGAGTACGCAAAGCGGCGCTTGAGGTCGTCCTGGCGAAACATCGAAAGTGCCGCCACCAAAATGGACAGCGTGCCGACGATCAACAGCAAAAATTGCGGATACTCGGCGCCCACGGCCTGGATGGTAAAGCCGTAGAAGCGCATGATCACAAGCATGGCGCACTTAAGCAGCACGCCAGAGAGCAGGGCCGAGACAGGGCTCGAGGCCTGGGAGTGGGCATCGGGCAGCCAAGTGTGCATGGGGAACAGGCCGGCCTTGGTGCCAAAGCCGATCACGATGAACGCAAAGGCGAGGCGCATGAGCGTCGGGTCGAACTGGTCGGCGTACGGCAGCACGCATGACAGGAATGCGGCCTCGTGGGCGTTGGGAATCACGTCGGCGGCGTTGGCGTAGATCAGCAGCGTACCGAACAGGCCGAAGGCCACGCCGGCGGTGCAGACCATCGCATACTTCCAAGAAGCCTCGAGGGCCGTCTTGTTCTTGTAGATACCCACGAGGAACACGGTGGAAAGCGTAGTTGCCTCCACGGCGGCCCACGTGAGGATCATGTTGTTGGACAGGCACGCGAGCAGCATGGTGAACACAAACAGGCTAAACAGCGCAAAATACTGCTTGGCGCGCTCGGCGGGCATGGAGCCCTCCTCGATATCGGCCTTTACATAGGGCAGCGAGAACAGCCCCGTAAGAAAACCGATAAAGCCGATGAGCAGCACAAAGATGGCGCCCAGCGAATCGAGGTGAAACCACAGGCCAAGAGCGCTCGCGGTTTCGCCGCTCGTAAGGACGTCACCGGCCGTCATAATCGACAGCACCAGGACGGCTGCGACGGAGACCAGGTTGAGACCGGCAAATACGTTATAGGACGTATTCTTGGGCAAAAACGCCATGACCAGCGAGAACACCAAAGGAGTCGCGAGCAGGGCGAGAATCAACGTTTCCATGGACTACCCCCTCAGCTCGGACAGGTCGCGCGCATCGAGCGAGTGGGAGTCGTCCCAAATGCGACGCACGACGATGGACATGATGATGACGGCAAAGATGGCGTCGGTGGCGATACCGATCTCGATGATCTCGGGAGCGGTGGGGGCCAAAAGCGCGAGCGTCACATGGCTGCCGTTTTCCATAAGGCAGTATCCAAAGATCTGCTTCATGATGTTGCGCTGCGAGATGATGCAGGTGAGGCCCACAAAGAAGTGAGCGAAGCTAATAGCGAGCGCAGGCGTTGCGACCTCGGCCGTGGGCAGGCTGATCTGCGTCACGACGGCAAAGCAGATCGCGACCTCCACGGCGATGATGCAAATGGCCCACGCAGGCTTAAGGCCGGCCTTGAGCGATGCGTCGCTCGGCTCACCCATCTTCTTGTATGCGCGGTTGAGGATATAAGGGACCAGGACGACCTTGGTGATAAAGGCAGATCCGGCCCACATAAGCAGCTCCTGCGCACCGGTAGTGGCACCGAGCGTGGCGAGCAGTCCCACGAGCACCAGCGACTGCACTGCATACCAGCTGATGGCATGCTTGATGTTCTTGGAGACGACCACCATGGTGGACGTGACGATCAGAAGGCCGCCAAGGATGTTGACGATCGAATAACCCATGTCGTTCTACCTCCTAACCGATCCAGCTGGCCGAAAGCGGGCCGCTGACGATGACCATGATGATGAGCACGATGAACACAAACGCCATCGCGCGGGGAAGCGGGGCTCCCGCAGCGACCTCTTCGCTCGGCTCGCCGGGCAGGCAATAGCCCATCCACTTGAGGAACCAGGCGAAGGTGGCGACGGTCTCGGCGACCATGATGCACACGAGCACCAGGATCGCGACGTTGCCGGCACCCACGGAGAAGCCACCGGCGATGATCTGGAACTTCGAGAAGAACGTGTTCATGGGCGGCACGCCAGCAATGGCGAGTGCCGCGACACCAAAGCCCACGCCCGAGATCGGGTACTTCTTTACGATGCCGCGAAGCTTGGGCAGCATACGCGTGCCGAGCGTAAAGGAGAACGAACCGGCGATCAGGAAGAACAGCGTCTTGGCGAAAGCGTGGTTAAAGATGTGGCACACGGCGCCATCAAAGGCCAGCTGGCTGCCAAAGACCGAAAGGCCCAGACCAAAGAACACATAGGAGAGCTGAGCGATCGTGGAGAAGGCCAGCAGACGCTTCATGTCCTTTTGCGGCAGGTACATAAGGAAACCAAAGAGCATGGTGACCATGGCGTCGATAATGGCAACCCAGCCCACGATCTCGGGAATCTCGCCGGCAGAGACGAGTGCACGCGCGAACACGCACACGCCGACTTTGACCATCGAGGCACCATGAAGGTAGGCCGAAACAGGCGTCGGCGCCTCCATGGCCGAAGGCAGCCACATGTACATGGGAACCTGTGCGGACTTGGCCCAGGCCGCAAACAGCACGAGCAAAAGGACGATAGCCTTGAGCTTGGCGTCGAGGCCGGCAATCGCGGTAATGGCGAAGGTGCCGGTGTGGGCAAACACGATGGCAGCGCCCAGATACAGGCCGAGCGCACCGATATGCGTAATGATCAGGGCCTTCATGCCGGCCTTCTTGGCCGTAGGCGTCATGTAGTAGCTAATGAGGCCCCAAGAGCACGCACCCGTGATCTCAAAGAACACGAGCTGGCCCAAAAGGGTCGAGCTGTACACGAGGCCGGCCATGGCGCCGATGAAGGTCGCGAGGTACGCGTAGAAGCGACGACGCGGCGCATCGGGATGCTCACGGTTATTCTCGCTCATATAGGGAATCGAATAGATCACGACAAGCAGGCCGATACCCACAAAGGCGGGCGCGAGCAGCGTGCTCATGCGATCGAAGGTGAATCCCATAACGAGGGTCTGCCCAAACGAGATCAGGGGGACCTGCGTGTCGGGCATGCCGGCGCCAGCGAAATTCGCGGCGAGGGCGATGGTGCAGACCGTCGAGACGGCGGCACCCAAAACGCTGAACCACTTGGCGTACGGACGGGGGAACAGGGCGACGAGCACCGAGGCCACCATCGGGGCCGCGATAGCGACCAAGCCGAGAAGGGGCAGACTGACTGCAAATGACATTGTTTCTCCCTTCTCCTACACGCCTACGACCACGAAGACAAACGCCAGAACGGCGATGCCCACAACGGCCCAGGTCTGATTGCCAAGCACCTTAAAACGCGAGCGCGAGCAGGAGTTCTCGATCACGCCGCACACGACAAAGTCGATCAGGCACTTCACCAGGAAGATGACCGCGCCCAGAACGGCGGCAGCGCCCACGGTCGCGGGCTCGCCCCAGGGGACGAAGATCGCGCAGAACCAGGCGACGACCAGGACCTGCTTCATGGACATGGCGAGCTTTGCCATCGCAAGCGACGGGCCGGAAAGCTCGGCGAGCGGACCTTCCTGAAGCTCCTGCTCGGCCTCGGCCTGATCAAACGGCAACTTGCCGAGTTCCATGTAGCAGGCGATCGCAAAGGCGATGCCGGCGAGGATCACGGCGACCGGCGCGTCGATGGCGCCCGTCATGATGTGCTGACCCATGGTGGCGATGTCGGTGGAACCGCACACCAGGGCGGCGGCAAACAGTGCCAGCAGCATGGACGGCTCGATGAGCACGCTCATGAGCAGCTCGCGGACGCCGCCGATACCGGCGTAGGCGTTGGACGAATCCACACCGCAGAGGGCGAAGAAGAAACGGGCGAGCGCCAGGCTGTACATGATGGTGATGGCGTCACCAAAGACCGGGATGGGGCTTTGTGCCGTAAAGAGCGGCAGACCCATCGCGAGCATAAAGGCGACGGCGAAGAACAGCGGCGGCATGATGCGCAGCGCAAAGCTCGCATCCTCGCTCTGGGACTCGGGGCGCGCAAAGAGCTTGGCCAGGTCGCGGTAGTCCTGCATGATGCTGGGGCCACGACGGTTGTGCATCTTGGCGCGGATCACGCGGCCGAGACCGGAGAAGAACGGTGCGACGGCCATGACGACCACGCCCTGCAGAACGGCAAGTACGATGTTGTTCATGCTCTCCCCTCCTTAACCCATTTGCACGGCGAGCACGAGGAACACCACGAGTGCCGCGACGATGTAGCAGATATAGATGCTGTAGTTGCCGCCCTCGAGCTTAGTCGCGAGGTCGGCGAGCTTCTCGACACCCTTATGCGGGGCATCGACGAGAACCTTGTCGGGTACAGGCTCCACAGCCTCGGCCACACCGGTGAGCTTCTGGAAGAAGTGCGCGATGGACCAGCAGACGGCCGTGCAGCGGTCGCGCAGCGTGTAGAGCGGCTGCATAAACCAGGACACCTCGGAAGCAAAGGTCGTGGCCACGACGGGCATATGCTCGTTGGGAGCATAGCCACATGCCCACGGCTGGGACTTCTGCACTTTGCCGACGGTCTTGAGCTTGCGATAACCGCAGGCAAGGCCGACAAGCACCACAAGCGCAATGGCGATCGCGGGCGTGGAGGTGGCAGCGCCGGAGTACTGGTTCATGAGCTCCATGCCCTCGGCGGCAAACACGCCACCGTACGGATGCAGCACGGACGCGGCGACATCGACCAGCACGGGAGCGATCACGGGAGCGCCAATGCCCAGCACGACGCAGATGGCCGCGAGCAGGCCCTGCGCAAACACCATGGGGGCGGGAACCTCCTTGGCATTGGCCGCGGCCTCGGAGCGGGGCGCGGAGGCAAAGGAGACGCCATAGGCCTTGACGAAGCACGTGACAGCCAGCGCACCGGTAATGGCCAGCGCGACGGCAGCGAACACAGCCACGATCATGACGGCCTTGTCGCCCTGCATGGCGGCGTTAAAGAGCGACTGGTAGGTAAACCACTCGGACACAAAGCCGTTGAAGGGCGGGATGGCCGAGATGGCAAGCGCGCCAATAAGGAAGCAGATGGCCGTAGCCGGCATACGACGGAACAGGCCGCCCATCTTCTCCATATTGCGCGTACCCGTGGAGTACAGCAGCGCACCGGCGCCCAAGAACAGCTCGCCCTTAAACATCGCGTGGTTAAACGTGTGGTAGAGGGCGGCCATCAGAGCCAGGACGGCGATGCCGACCGAGTTGAGTGCCATGGCGGCCATGGAAGCGCCGACGCCGAGCAGAATGATGCCGATGTTCTCGACGGAGTGATAGGCCAGCAGGCGCTTGATGTCATGCTCCTGCAGGGCGAATGCCACGCCGAGGACCGACGAGATCGCACCGAAGACCATAACCATAAGACCCCACCAGACCTGAACGCCCGAGGCGGAGAGCAGGTCGAGGCCCACCTTGAGGATGCCGAAGATACCGATCTTGATCATGCCGCCGGACATGAGGGCCGACACGTTGGACGGCGCCTCGGGATGTGCCTTGGGCAGCCAGCCGTGCAGCGGGATGATACCGGCCTTGGCGCCAAAGCCAAAGAAGGCGAGCACGAAGCACACGGATGCGACAGCGGGGCTAAACTGCGTAGCGCGGAAATCCGCAAAGGCAAACGAGCCACCGGCGAAGTTGGTCATGGTGAGGAAGCTCGCCATGATGAGCACAAAACCCACGTGCGCGATCACAAAGTAGAGCCAACCGCCATGGATGGAGTTCTCGTTCTCCTCGATCACGACCAAGAAGTACGAGGTCAGCGACATGAGCTCAAAGGCGACCAGGAACCAAAACACGTTGTCGGCGGTGATGACGAGCATCATGGACGCCACGAAGGTGTTAAAGAAGAAGCCGGCGCGGCCCTTTTTGCCCGGGTACTCATCAAAGTAGTTGAGACCGTAGATCGAACCGGCAAACGCGAGCACCGAGATGAGCGCCACGAACAGGCCGGACAGCTGATTGAGCAGCAGCTGGAAATGGGCAAACGGGAAGAACACGATGGTGTCGACCGACGTGACATCGCCCAGCACGGCCTGGATACCGGCCACAAACGAAAGCACCGCGGCGACGGCGCCGATAAGGCAGCCGGCGGTCTTGGCGGCGTTATCGGCCTTGATCAGCAGAACCGAGGCGAGCGCACCGATGCACGAGACGGCAAGCGATGCGATAAACAGCGTCATGCTATCCATTGTTTACGCTCCCTTCTGCTTTCTCGGACAGGCCCTGGGCCACAGCGGTAACGTCGACGACCGGACCGTTTTCGATCGAGCGCAGGCGCTTGGCCTCGTCGAGCTCGCGATCGGCCGCGCCGCCCATGACGGTCAGCGCCTTGGTGGGGCACGCCGCCACACAATGCGGGCCGTCCGGATCGAAGGCGCACAGGTCGCACTTGATAGCGCAGGTGTACTGGCCGGGAGCCCACGTAAGCAGGCTGCTCAGGGACTTAGGATACGAAGGCGTCGGGTCGCACATGCCTGCGACACCGGCGATAGACGTGCCATCGGGATGGATGGCTCCGAAGGGGCACGCGATGGCGCACAGCCTGCACCCGATGCACTCCTGCTCCTTGACGTGGATGCGATCGCCATCGTGCTCGATGGCATTCACCGGGCAAACCTCGGCGCAGGGGGCACCCTCGCAATGGTGGCAGGCAAGGGCGGCCGAAATACCGCCGGTCTTCACGAGCGCCAGGCGCGGCGTATCCTGAAGACCCTGCATCCGGTGGGCGTCGGCACAGGCGGACTGGCATGTTCCGCAGCCGATGCACCTCTCCGGGTTGATGTCGATGAAGCGGTTCATCCCCACTTCCTTTCAAAATAACGGGCCGGGCTCCCGAACGTACGGGACGCCCGGCCCAAATAGCCAACGAGAACGTGACTACACGATTTGGTTCACGTGCGTCTCGTCGTCGAACTTGGCGGCGCCGGGCTCAACGTCCTGGGGAGCGGCGGCGTCCACCAGAGCCTGCTTGAGCTCGGTGTACTGACGCTCGACCTCGCCCTCGGCCCAGACCTGGTCGGCGATAGCGTCGACCTGGCAGGCGGAGAACTTGTCCTCGGGCGTATGCGAGACCGGGTCGACCTTGTGCATGGTCAGCTCGTTGCACTTGCCGATCCACCACTGGTAGGTCATGTAGACCGTGCCCTTATTGATGCGATCGCTTATGTCGGCGCGGCTATATACCTGGCCACGGCGGCTGTGGACCGAGACGATGTCGCCATTCTTGATGCCGCGTGCCTGGGCGTCCGCGGGATTCATGCGGACAAAGCCGGGCTCGTCGGCAAGTAGCGCCAGCGTCTTGCAGTTGCCGGTCATCGAGCGGCAGCTGTAGTGGCCGACCTCGCGGACGGTGCACAGGATGAGCGGGTACTCATCGTCGGGAAGCTCGGAGGGCGCCTCCCAGTCGTGCGCCATCAGGTTGGCGCGGCCGTCCTTGGTGGTGAACTTGCCACCAGCGAACATGTCGGGCGTACCGTGGTCGTTCACATCGGTGCTCTTGACCGGCCACTGGGCGTAGCCGCCCTCGGGAGCCATCTTCTCGTAGGTCGCGCCCACAAAGTTGGGGCACAGGCTAATGCACTCGTTCCAGATCTGCTCGGTGTTGTCGTAGTGCATGGGATAGCCCATGCGCGTAGACAGGTCCGCGAAGATCTCCCAGTCGTGACGGCACTCGCCCTTGGGCGGAACAGCCGCGTCAAAGTGCTGGAAGCTACGGTCGGATGCGGTAAAGACACCCTCGTGCTCGCCCCAAGAGGTAGCGGGCAGGATGACGTCGGCGAGCATGGTCGTCTGCGTCATAAAGATGTCCTGGCAAATGAACAGATCCAGCTCGGAGAGCGTCTTGCGCATACCGGCCGAATCGGGCTCGGTCTGCACCGGGTCCTCGCCGTAGTTGTAGAAGCAGTGCACCTTGCCCTCGTCGACCAGGTGGCCCAGGTCGGTGAGCTTGTAGCCCTCCTCGAGCGGGAGCTTTTCCTCGGGCACGCCCCAAGCCTTGGCAAACTTGGCACGCACTGCCGGGTCGGTGACCTTCTGGTAGCCAGGGTACAGGTTGGGCAGCATGCCCATATCGCAGGAGCCCTGGACGTTATTCTGACCACGCACGGGCGCGAGACCGGAATTGGGTTTGCCGATCTGGCCGGCAACGCAGGCGATGGAGGCGATGGTGTGCACCGTCTTCAGGTTCTGCTTCTGCTGGCATACGCCCATGCCCCAGCCAATGATGGCAGAGGGCTTCGCCGTGGCGTACATCTCGGCAGCTTGGTGGATCAGCGCGGGCTCGACACCCGTGATGTCCTGTACGGATTCGGGAGTGTAGTTCTTGATGGTCTCCCACCATTCGTC
Organism: uncultured Collinsella sp.; assembly: GCA_900542305.1. Lineage (GTDB taxonomy): Bacteria > Actinomycetota > Coriobacteriia > Coriobacteriales > Coriobacteriaceae > Collinsella. Next base: position 53,702 of record UQMU01000010.1, read on the forward strand.
AAAGCCGTTCGTGTGTTCGGCGACGAATTCCTTGTCGTAGAGGCCATCGTTGACCAAGCAGTTGGCAAAGGCGTTGAGGAACGCGACGTTGCAACCGTTCTTGATCGGAAGGTAGAGATCGGCGATACGCGCGGTTTCGATATGGCGCGGGTCGGCGACGATGATCTTGCAACCCTTTTCTTTGGCTCGCACGATACGCCTTGCGACGATGGGGTGCGAATCGGCAGGGTTATAGCCGAAGAGGAAAATGCAGCCCGCATCCTCCATACCGGGGATGGAGCATGACATGCAACCTGAACCAACCGTGTCCATCAGACCGAGGACAGTAGGGCCGTGTCAAGTACGGGCGCAGTTGTCCACGCTGTGGGCGCCGATGCACGCACGCGTAAACTTCTGCATGACGTAGTTCGCCTCATTGCCGCCGCCTCGCGAAGAGCCGGTGGTCATGACAGCGTTAGGACCATATTCGTCAATTATGGCCTGCATCTTAGATGCGGTGAAATCCAGTGCCTCGTCCCAGCTTACGCGCTCAAGATCCGCGCCCTTAGTGCGGCGGATCATCGGGTGCAGTACGCGAGGAGTCAAGATCTTGGTGTCGTTGATGAAGTCGTAGCCGCTCATGCCCTTAAGGCACAGCTCGCTCTGATTGGTGATGCCGTTGAGCGGTTCGGTACCCACGACCTGGCCGTTTTGGACCAAGAGGTTAAACTGGCAACCGGCGCCGCAGTACGGGCAAATCACTTTATGCTTCTCCATGACACCCTCCTTCCTTTCTCTGCTACCGAATACTCGGTACTTATTTGACAATCATTGGGCCTGTCGCCCGACGCTTACGCCTCGTTTTCGATGGTGGCGCGGGCACGCTCGGCAGTCAGCTCCGCCAAACGTTCCTCGTCTACCAGGGTGAGGCCCTTGGTCGGGCACGCCTCGGCACACGCCGGACCGCCGGGACGGTCCACGCACAGGTCGCACTTGAGCACGAAGCTCTTAGTCTGCGAACCCACTCGCACGTCACCCATCAAGACGGGGACCTGCGTGGTCGCCACGCTCACGGCGCCAAAGGGGCATGCCATGACGCAGCTCTTGCAGCCGATGCAGTTGTCCTCGTTGACGCCGATGCGATGGTTCTTTGGATCAAAGAACAAGGCGCCCGTAGGACAGGCCTTCGCGCACGGGGCATCCTCGCAATGATGGCAAGCCACCGGTGCGGAGATCTCGTACGTACGCGTCACGCGCAGGCGCGGCGCGGCGATGTTGCCGGGAATATCGTGTGCCTCGATGCACGCCGCCATACAGGTTTGACACCCAATGCAGCGTGAAGAATCAGCCACGACTCGTTTATTGCCCATGTTGTTCACTCCCTCCTGAATCCCATGCCGGAGAGACCCTGTCGACGTTGCCCCGGACCGCCCGTGGTCCGGCATCGGCGTATCGAGTGCATGCGGCGAAACAGGCACTTCGATAGAATTCCTCCAACGATATACAGGTTAAATATACGCAGTTGCAGGTGGCAAACTTGAGCATACGACCTGCAATACGGGTGTATTGCAGGGGTTTTGGCAGGTTGGGATTATTCTCTATAAGCTATAAAGGTGAGTGTATTACATGCGTACGCCTCAGAGATTTTTATGCGCTCTCATTTTGGATGTACTACGCTTGTATTCGTGTTTATGGTTATCAACTTGAGTGAAATAAAGTAATCGTTATAAGATGCTCAAGTATCGGCACATGCCGCATTTGACCGACTATATTGCACGCTCATTAAGGGGACCAGTGATGTCATCGACTCAAAAAAGAGCCATCCTGCAGGTGCGCATTCGCGAGGAAGACAAGCAGCATGCCGAGCATCTCTACGATGCCAGGGGCACATCGCTCGCCGAGGCTGTCCGCTTATTTGTCGCGCAAAGCATTTTGATGCGCAAGCTCCCCTTTCAGCCGGTCGCCGTGCGCTCAAAGGACGGCACCGCCGCCTATGGATCGCTCAAAGCATATGGTGACCCCAATCGCCGCGCCGAGGAGCGCAATGCCTGGATTGAATACCTAGCCACAGAAAGCGATGAGTCGGTTTTGGGTCCCGAGGAAGTAGATATCCATGAGTAGCACCATCATCGACGAGACCGTCATCCTGCGCTACCTGCTTAACGACGACGAGGTCCTGTCACCGCGCGCCGCCAAGGTCATCGCCACGCGCACCGCTCGCGTCTACCCCGAGATCATCACACGCGTCGCCGTTACGCTGCGCGACGTCTACAAGGTCCCGCGCGTGGAGATTGCGACGGCCATGACCAAGCTGCTCGATGACGTCATGGTCGACGAGCCCACCGTTATCGCCCTTGCCATCAAACTCTTTGGCAAGACTCATATGGACTTTACCGACTGCCTCCTCGCAGCCCGAACCGCCATCTATAACGACGACGTCGTGAGCTTTGGCAAGCCCATCATCCAAGGCATGATCGACTACCGCCGCCAGCGCCAAACCGCCGCCGACGCCCGCGACCGCGCCGCCGAAGCCCGCAGCCGAAGCACCGACTCCACCATCGACAAGCTCCGTCACCGCCCCCGCAGCTAACCCCATCCCCTCCTAAGTTGCGGTGAAATACGGACTGTTTTTGCTGGTCAAACCGCAAAACAGTCCGTATTTCACCGCAACTTATTGAAGGTTGACCGCGAACGATTTCGCTATCGGGAGTCGACGTAGGGTTTTGTTGTCGGAATGCCGTAGCCGCGCATCATGGCACCGAACGATTCCACGTCGTAGGTGTCCGAGAGTTTGAAATGAATGACATTGTGGCCCATGGCGCGAAGGTTCGCGTCGCGCATGAGGGCCGCTCGATACGTTTTTGCCGCCGCCCGCTCTGGATCATTTTGAGCCTCGTCTTCAAACTTGCCTAGCCCATGCAGCTCTGCCAGCGTCCATGAGCCGTCTGGCATCTGCCAGCCATAATCTGCTAGATAATAGCCAGCGTTTCCCGGTCGCGTTATCTCAACTTGAAGCTCGGGCGCGGCAACCCCAGCGAGAATCATCGCTGCTCTCGCCTCAGACTCGCCGCCATTGTCTGACCTGCCGTCCATATACTCAAAAACGTCAAAAGCACGCGCGATGCCATGCAACCCTCGGCAATTTGCCTGCGCGTATGCTCGCAGTTCTTCGCGTTCGACATCGTACTCACGGGCCAAGCCATCGACATAGCCCAGCGCATAGCGAAAGGCGCTCGTTCGAGCGATATCAACAACCGTTCGACACGGATCCGTCAGTGTAAACAGACCTAGCCGCCACACTTCGCCCGCCCGCCAGCGCTTGTATTCAACGAACTCATACGTATCACGCCTTGTAGACCGTGGCAGCAGTACTTGCACTTTATCCAGAAGCGTATACGCCGAGCCGATGCCGTAGAGCAGCGCTGCCGTCGATCCGCAAAACACAGCATCCGGTTCAACGACCGCAATAGCGGATGCCAGCTGAAAGATGCGATCTTCAACCCCAAGATTATTCCAATAGACCGGATCCGCATACACATGGTTGTAAAGACGAAGCATGAGCTCTTCCTGCATAAGCTCGCGCGCACGGCGTTCATCCCAAGGATCAATTGTTATAAGCAGCTGTCCATCTTGATGAATTCCAACGGCCGAGAATAGCATTCTTGCATATGACTGCGGAAAATGTTTGCCTTTATCGAGCATGGCCAACCCCATAACCATCACGGCGGAGAGAATACCATTACGCTATCGCATGCCTCCGTCCGCAGGCCTTGCCAAAAGCTGACCAAAAACTTGACGCCGCAGGTCAGAGCTTCAAAAAATAATTCCACTCTCGGTAGACGGTCGCTACGACCCTCCCAACGGCATCAAAATCCAACCTTACAAATAGTTGCGGTGAAATACGGACTACAGGGGCCATAAGGGGGTGCGGACGATTTCTTGGACCGCGCCTAGGCGTATCCAAGCTTCCTGCGGT
>UQMU01000011.1 GCA_900542305.1 uncultured Collinsella sp.
CATCTCCATGACCGCCGAGGAGACGGCCAAGCGCATCAAGAAGAGCCAGACCGACGGCGAGCGCATGATCACGTTCGACCCCGAGGCGCGCCCTGGCGTATCCGGCCTGCTCTCCACCGCCGCGATCTGCACCGGCCGCTCCGAGGTCGAGATCGCCGAAGAGATCGGCATGGGCGGCTCCGGCCAGCTCAAGAAGTACATCACCGAAAGCGTGAACGAGTACTTTGCCCCCATCCGCGCCCGCCGCGAGGAACTGGTCCAGGATATGGACTACGTCAAGGACGTCCTACGCGAGGGCAATCGCCGTGCCAACGAGGTCGCCGAGGCGACGCTCGCCGAGGTACGCGAAGCCATGGGAATGGTGTACTAAGCCATCCGGCTCGCGGAAACGCGCCGCGACACGCGAATGGGCCATCTTCACGTGTCCACGCCTTCGACATAGCCAAGGTCTTACGAGGTGGGCGATAATAAGCCCGCCTCGTTTTTTACGTTGTATGGGGGATTGCATGTACCGACTTGTTGCCAGCGATATGGATGAGACGTTTCTCGATGCCGACCACGCCATCCCGGCGTCCAATCTCCGAGCACTCAAACGCATGAGGGAGCTCGGTGTGCTGTTCGTCCCTTCGAGCGGGCGATGGTATTCCTCTATCATGGACAACTTCTCGGGGGAGGCCCGCGAGCTGATCGAAGACGGCTATGTGCTCTCCTATAACGGCGGCTTCATCAACCGCGTGGGAGACCCCACCCCGCTCACCACCTGCGGCCTTTCCAACGAATGCGCGAACGCGATCTATGCAAAGGGGCTCGAACTCGGACTCTGTATGCACGTCAACGTCGCCGACGGCCACGTGTTCGTGAATGACGCACCCACACGGGAGCGCGACTATCTGGAATCGATCACCGGGGTCACTCATTTTCGCGGATCTGACCATCCCGACCTCTCATTCCTTGAAGGCCGTGGCATCGTGAAGATCCTGTACGTCGACTGGGACTTCGATGAGCTGCAGGAATTGGGCCGCAAGCTCGCGCCGATGGCCGAGCGACTCGGCGTTGACATCACCTTCTCCTCCAAGCGCTACCTCGAACTCATGCCCGCAGGCGTTGACAAAGGGACGGGGCTCACGCGCCTTGCCGATATGCTGGGAATTCCGATGTCCGAGGTCATCGCCGTTGGTGATTCCGCAAACGACCTCTCCATGATCAAGGCGGCGGGACTGGGCGTCGGCGTGGCGAATGTCACCGACGACGTGCGGCCGTATTGCGATGTCGTCCTTGAAACGGCTGGGACTGAGGGTGCGTTCTCCGAACTCATCGAGCGATTCCTTGAACCCCAACGACCACATGTCACTGTGTCTTTCTATTTGTAACCCTTGATTAACTTATGGAGAGGCTGTGTGCTCGTCGGTCTACGACTTGGGTCTCAGAGAATTAGCTATAGTTAACTTAATGAAGGCACAGGCGAATTAAAGACCTTCGACACGAACGTTGCGCCTTCCCTCCCCTCGCGCAACACCTCTTTGGAAAGGCGCCCCGCGCATGTGGGGCGCCTTTCTTGACTACAATGGCGATATCGATTGAAAGTGAGGGCGGCATGGCAGACCGGGACACCGACGGATTCTTCAACCGCGTATACGACATGGTACGCCAGGTGCCCTGCGGCATGGTTGCCACATATGGTCAGATCGCCAAGCTCGTTGGTGAGCCCCGTCGAGCCCGATACGTGGGATACGCCCTGCACGTCAATCCGGAACCCGGCACCATCCCCTGTCATCGCATCGTATTCGCCGACGGACGCCTCGCGGAGGGGTTCGCCTTCGGTGGGCCCGAGGCGCAGCGCACACTGCTCGAGGACGAAGGCGTTGCCTTCCTCGCCAACGGACATGTCGACCTGCAGGCCTCTCGCTGGCCAGCGGGCCTGGTATGACAAGGGGCGCCGACAGCGCCCCTTCCCGTTTTGGATCCTTGGCAGGCAACCCAATCAAACGGTCGCCTCGAGTGCGTCCCCCGCGCGGTCGAGTGTGCTTCTGACCTTGGCACCCTGTTTGAACCACGTGCGCAGGTCCTCGAGCGTGCTGCCCGCTTGCATACACCTTGATTTTGCGACCACCCCTCGTGGTCACCGTGCAGCGGTCGCCGCTCTCGCTGTTCTCGTGCGCCGTGATCTTCTTGAGGTAATCGCGGCGAAACGCCACGACGTGGGCGTTGCTGATCTCGATGAACCAATCGTCATCGACAAGCGAAGTACCCGTGGCACCTCGGCTTGCCATCTCCTCGGAGAAGGAGAAACCGAGCGCGCGCTCCTGCCTGCCGATCTCGAGGATGCCGCGGGCCGGCATGCCGAGCATGAGCAGGGGCAGGAACCCCCCCTATGAACAGGAACAGGAACGGGATGAGCACGAGCAGGCACGCACCCTCGTCGGTGAAGACCGCCATGAAGGCGAGGACGAGCGAGAAGACGAGGGCCATGCCGTTGAAAACAATCGTCAACGGGTTGATGGCAGACCAACACAGGCCCGCCTTGGTCATGGGACCGTCGACGGCGTCCGAGACTTCGATGCCCTCTTCCTCCAGACGGGCGAGGAGGTTGAGCGAGCACACCCCCTCGAGGCTTATCGAGCAGAACTTCCGGTCGCCCTCGAACAGGTCGATCCTCATCATCTGCGCGTGAAGCGTTGCACGGGTGATGTTGCCAAACGTCGTCTCCTTGCGGATGCCGAAGGCGTTACGCGAGAGAATGCGCCCACCGTCCACGTCGATACGCGGGATGCTCAGCAAGGCCCAGATAGCCATACCCGCGAGCGCCATGGCATGACCGAACCACACAAGTTCGTGGTCCCACTCGCCCAGCGAGACGCCCTGCCAGACGTAGACACCCAGCATGAGCAGTTCGAACGCGACGGCGCAGCAGGCGATGATCGTGCGGATGGCTGCGGGCATGCGCACCGTGAAGCAATCGAGGCTGTCCGTTGCCTCGCTGCGCTCGCGCGCGCCGCGGCGGGCGACCCATGCAGTGAGCGGGCCGACGATGAACACGGTCATACCGACGCGCAGAATGGATTCGAGCAGATTACTCATAGGGGCCACCGCCTCGAGCTCTGGAGATTAACTGCAGGAAACGCTGCCAGAACGATGGGATGCGCACAACGTAAGGAGCCGCGTATCGGCAAGCGGCGGCATCGCAATCGCCCGGCGAACAGATGATGATCGGCGCCGGGCCAGACGAATTAAACAAAAGGGTGGTCGACGGCGCCCTCGCAGGCGCACCGTCGACCACCCTTCACGTCGCAGCGACCCTACGAGCCGTCCGAAACGAAACGCACTCCGCCAGAGCGCTACCCAATCTTGCGGATGCTCGGGATCGCCCAGGTGATGCCTGCTAGGATCACCATTGCAGCACCGATGAGCACGAAGCACGCGCTTACGCCGATGGCGTCCGCGAACAAGGTCGATGCGACGAGCCCCACGGGCATAGCCCAGCTGCAGACCGCTCCGTACAGACCGAAGACGCGGCCCATGCACTCGGGATCGACGCGCTCCTGCATGAGCGCCATCTGCGGCGCGCTGTACAGCGGACTCGAGACCCCCATCGCGAACGTAAGCCCCAGAAACACAACGAGCGCGGAAGGGGGCACGAGGCCGCCCGCGAGCGTGCCCGCTCCGAAGAGGCCGATGGCCAGCGTGCACGAAAGAGCGCGGTTCTTAAGGCCACCCGTCGCCCCGATCCAGCCGCTCGCCGCGATCATGCCGACCGAGAACGCGATCTCCGCGATAGCCGACTGCGTAGTGGTGCCCCCAAAATGGTCGAACACCATGAGCGGGAACAGCGCGGATATGGGCGAGAACAGGACCGAGAAGGCGAAGCCGATCCAGAGCATGGCGAACAGACCGTGATGGCGCTTGAGCTCGCGGTACCCGTTGGCCGTCTCCAATAGGAAGGCCCGCACCGCGCGGTGCGACGCCTCGGCGTTCTCCTCGGGCGTATGGCGCTCGGGCGCCGGCGTCTTGATGCCGGAGGTCGCCACCGCGATGCTCGCGAGCACCGCCCCGGCGACATCGAGCGCGATCATGAAAGTCAGACCAAACGCCGGGTAGACCGCCGCGGCGATGGCGTTGCCGATGATATAGCTACCCGACTGCATGAACTGCAGCATGCCCGCCAGCTTGCCGAGCACCTCGGGCGGGGCGATGAGCGGTGTGAGCGCGTTGAAGGCGGGCGTATGGAGCGTGCTGCCCAGCGCACGGACGAACAGCACCGCCGCCACAACGGCGACAGAAAGGTCGCCCCGAAGCGAGCCGAAGACAAGCGTGAGGCTCACGGCCGCGATGAAGAGATCGGCGCCGATCATGAGACGCTTGATGGACGTGCGGTCCACGATGGTGCCCGCGAAGGCGCCGAGGAGCGCCATGGGCAAGAAGGCCGCCAGGCTCACGAACGACAGGGCGCTCGCGGAGCCGGTGGTGAGGGTGACGTGCCAGATGAGACCCATCTGCAGAATGGAGCTCGTGAGCACGGAGAAGAACTCGCCGATCCAGACGATGGCGAGCGAGCGCTTCCAAGAAGCGCAGGGATTCGGTTGTGTCATGGAATAATCCTTTGATGCGATCGGTGGTATGCAGCGAAGTACCGGTCGCTCACGCGACCGTGGCTAGAGCCAAATCCTCATGGAAGCAAGCATGGTGCAGCTCCCCTTTCCAAATCTAGAGGTAAACCTTCAGCCGTGAGTGGAGCTATTATAGGGACTTGCGAGCCAAGATGCAACAGGAAGACCTCTACGGAGCGTAGATGCCGGGCGCCCCGAACCACTTATGCCATGAGAGACGGCATCCGATTCTCCTTGACTTGGTCTCAATGTGATATCACAATGCAATCAGCAGTCGCACGAACTGCTCGGGGACTCGCCTCCTCCCCATCGCAATCTGGAGCGCGGCGCCGGGGACGTCACGCAAACGCCGGCGCAGTCATGAAAGGAACTCACAATGAGCGTGGAAAAGCAACTCAAGGCCAAGTCGGGCTACGGCATGCTCGTCGCCGTGGCGGTGGCGCTCATCGTCATCATCGGCCTCTTTATCTGGAGCACCATCGGGCTCGCGAGCACGCCCGACGGCGTCGACGCGCCCGCAGTCTACGGATGGGGGCTCGGCCTCAGCATCCTCGCGTTTTGCCTGTGGTTCATCCCACTCAACGGATTCTTCTCGCTGCAGCCCGGCCAGGCGCGCGTGTGCATCCTGTTCGGCAAGTACGTGGGCACCGTCCGCGACGAGGGCTTCTTCTGGGCCAACCCGTTCTTTAGCAAGAGCATGGGCGGATCGGCCGGGATCGGCGAGATGATCGAGCTCGAGATGAGCGATTCCAAGGCCGCCAAGGCCGCGGCGCAGAAGGCCGCCAAGGGCAACCCCACCACTATCTCCACCCGCGTGCGCACCCTGAATGGCGAGCGCCTGAAGGTCAACGACAAAATGGGCAACCCCATCGAGATCGCAACCGTCGTGGTGTGGCACGTCGCCGATACCGCCAAGGCGCTCTTCGACGTCGACGACTACCAGAGCTATGTCGCCATGCAGGCCGAGACGGCGCTGCGCCACGTGGCGAGCGTGTACGCCTACGACCATCTTGAGGACGAGTCCGATGCCGCCGGCGCCATCACGCTGCGCGCCAATGTGGAAGAGGTCTCCGAAGCCCTGCGCCGCGAGCTCGCGATGCGCCTGGCACCCGCCGGCGTGGATGTCGACGACGCCCGCCTCACCCATCTTGCCTACTCCCCCGAGATCGCCCAGGCGATGCTGCGCCGCCAGCAGGCCGAGGCCGTCATCGCCGCGCGCAAGAAGATCGTCGAGGGCGCGGTTTCCATGGTCGACATGGCCGTGAAGGAGATGGCCGCCGGCGGCACCATCGAGCTGGACGACGAGCGCAAGGCGCAGATGGCCAGCAACCTCATGGTGGTGCTCTGCGGTGAATCCGAGGCGCACCCGGTGCTCAACGCAGGCTCGCTGTACTAACCCCAACACCAATGAGTAATTTGGGACGGGTGCAGAATTGCACATTCGACAAGAAGGCACGTCATGGCACGCAAGCAGTATCCACTCCGTATAGACCCCGCTATCTGGGAGGCCGTCCAACGCTGGGCGGACGATGAGATGCGCAGCGCCAACGGTCAGGTGGAATGGATCTTGCGAGACGCCCTCAAACGCGCGGGAAGGCTGCCGAAGAAAGAGCCCTCGTCCAAGGACGCACCCAAAGGCGAGGAGGGCTAAGCTGGAAGACAGGGCTCGGCCGCTGCCGACGTCGGGACAAAGCCGCGCCCCGCGCCGCGGTCGAGGCAGAGCTGAGTCCCGCCGCTCCAAAGTCGAGCCGAACGGCGGGGCCAACACCAACCCAAAGCAAGCTCGCCCCCTCTATACGCACCAACCGGTCCCCGGAGGCATCCGCCTTTGGGGACCGTTCTTTTCCCAGCTAGATGTCGTATATAAAGCCTTTTGACAGCTCGATTTTGCCCCGTGGGGGTCAAATATAAAGACCTTTGATGGTACGATGCTCGCGTCAATGACATGGTGGCTCTCGACAGGGGTCACCCCGACCCTCTAGGGAGCAAACGCATGGAGCTGGGCTCGCACATCAAGGAGCATCGCACGGAGCTCGGACTGTCCCAAGACGATCTGGCGGAGCGCATCTACGTGTCGCGCCAGACCATCAGCAACTGGGAGTGCGGCCGTACGTATCCGGATGTCCAGAGCCTGCTGCTGCTTTCCAACGTGTTCGGGGTGACCTTGGACTCCCTCATCAAAGGAGATGTGGAAACCATGGCACAGGTAATGAACGAAGCGGTCAAGAAGTACAACGCCCTCTCCACAATCACGGTCGTGAGCGCGGTCGTGTTTTTGGTGCTGAGCGCGTGGGCGGCGTTCCAGCTCGAATGGGGCTGGGGCATGCACATCGCGCCCACCGCGGCGTTTGCCGCCGTGGCGCTCGTCGTGATGCTCGTGGCGTTCGTGTATATGGAACGCATGAAGAAGCAGCACGACCTCGTCACGTACCGCGAGGTGTTGGCGTTTAGCCGCGGCGAGCAGGTCGATCGCGACACGCTCGAGGGGCGCCGTGAGCGCGAGATGAACCCTTGGGTCAAGGGCACGCGCAACGCGGTGCAGATCATCATCGGCGCCATCGCCGGCGGACTGGTGGGCGTCGGCATCGGCATGCTCGCCAAGATGCTGAGTTAAAAGCGCGGGTACGCGCCCGTTCCCCGAAATGGTATCCCCCTTAGCCCCCATTCTGAAGATGTATGCCAGAATGGGGGCGATTCCCGTTAGGAGGTGCCCCATGAACGTCACCGTACGCGCGTCCCTCATCGCATTGATCGCAATCGTTGGCGCCTGCTGGGCAATCCCCGCCCTCCTGGTGAGCTTCGTCCCATCCGATGCCGGTATGATCGCCATGATGGCGCTGATCTACCTCGTGCTCCCCGTAACTGCGATCGCCCTCGGCCTGCTCGCCGCAAACTCCGCGAGGACGCTCTTCTGGGTACCCGCGGCGCTCGGAATCGGACCCGCGGTCCTGTTTCCCCTCAAGGTCGAGGGCAGCCAGGACCTTGCGTTCCATGGGGTTGCCTATACCGCAATCGGCTACGCCGCCATGGGCCTGTACACTTGGATGACTGCTCGACAACATCGCTAAGCCATCGCAGCAACAATCATGCAGGTAAACCCCGTGCAAAACAGTTTTTGCAGCGCCCGGCAAGCCTTGCCGCATATGATGTACAACAGATTCGATAGCGCACCCGGCGTGTTCGCGGGACGCTCCTTCACGACCGGGAGGTGACGATGGACATCAGCAACCAGATCAAGACGAGGCGCGAGGCGATGGGGCTCTCCCAAGAACAGCTCGCCGAGAAACTCTACGTGTCGCGTCAGACGATCTCGAACTGGGAGCGGGACAAGACGTATCCGGACGTTCAGAGCCTGCTCATGCTGAGCATCCTATTCGGCACCTCCATAGACACGCTCGTGAAGGGAGACGTGACCGTTATGGAAGAGGCAGTCGAAAGAGATCGCAAGCGCATGGGAACGCGGATGCTATGGCTGGCCGTGCTGATGCTCGCGTTGCTGGCGGTGGCGTTCGCACTGATACTGTCGCCGGCGTTTAACTGGATGGAGGGCACCTGGGGCGCCGGCGTCGCCGCGGCTGCGGCGTTCCTGCCGGCGATAGCGGCGCTTGTTGTCGCGACCGTCCTCGAGCGCATCAAGCGCGAGAACGACCTGGTGACATACCGCGAGATCCTCGCCTTCATGAACGGCGAGGCGGACATCGAGCGCGATCCGCGGGCACTCCCCCGCCGCGCGTGGCCGACGAAGCACCGACTGGCGTACGACTTGCTGACCTTCTTCGCCGCAGCCGCCATCGGCGGAGCACTCGGCTTTGCCGTGTGGGGGCTGCTGAACTAGAGGCAGCATCTGCCGAAGTCCGCATCACGCGCGTCAAGAATCAGCGCTTTGGGCGCCAGCGTTGCGCTCGTGATGCGGACTCGAAGGTGCCCGCAGCCGAAGACTTCAAATTGACGGCAAGCACTAGCTTGAGGCCCGCTCCACGCCGGCAATACAGCACCACCCAGCAAAATGCGGGCGGCCCCGGCACACCCGAGGCCGCCCGCTTCATTCAGACGGATGTCTTCGAACGCCTCTACTCCCTATCGCCGCATGCAGCCGCATCATTCTCATCGTCATCGTCGATAACGATAAGGGCGATAGCGGAGCCCAAGCTACCGACGACCCACGGGAGCCAGAACAGGCCGCCGATCCCCTCGGACGCATCCATGGCAGCACCGACGAACAGCCAGATGAGTGCGATGATGGTGGAGGCGAGCATGATCACGACGCAAGCCCTCTTCTTGCGCGCCGCTGTACGGCGATACTTGGGATTGCACGCGCGCAGATACGCCTCGCGGCTCTGGGGATCCAGCTGCGACAGCTCCTCCGCACTCAATTCGACCGTCTCGAGCCACTCCTTGTTGTACTCCGCGACATCCATGCGGCCCCACAGCATGCCCCAGTGGACAATCACCCCAACACCGACGGCGACCAGGACCATCATCAGCGTGTCGCCATATACCTGGACGTTCGCCTCCACCTCAAACAGCGCCGATACGGCGATGCCAAGAAGGATGATCGCGATACCCGAAACGATCGCGATCGAAGCACGACGACGCTCTGCCGCCTTTTGCTCTGCGGTGTAAAAGTCCGCAACATACGGATGGGCTTCCACAAAAGCCGCGTGCTCCATGCCGGATGGAATAAGGAATCCCAAGCCAGCGGCAACGAGCGCGAACAACGCCATGAGGACGATTCCGTCTGAGTGCAGGACCTCATCGGTGAAGACCGCGGCGGCGACCCCCAGGATGATGAGCGCCACACCGAGTGCGACCTTGCGGGCAAATGCGACCATGTGCTCGTCATAGCCGCATACATCCGTGTTGGGACCGACGGGGATCGCGGGCACAAAGGCGGATCCGATGTCGGACAACGAGTTCCGCCCGTGCGGAGCCTCGACGCGGACGACGGCGTTCCCATCGTTTTGCACGCCATCCGCGGCGCTCTGGCTCACGGCCGCGCGGCGCGACACGTCACCCTGCACCAGGTCATCGAGCGAGCACTCGAAAATCTGGCACATTTTGATGAGCTTATCCATCTCTGGGTAGGACTTCTCGGCCTCCCACTTGGTGACGGACTGGCGGGATACCCCAAGCAGCATGGCGAGCTGCTCCTGGGTCATATGGCGCTCGGCGCGCAGATACTGAAGGTTGGTACGGAAGCTCATAGTAGGTCCTCTCGTTGGCTGGAAGCGGGCACGCGGGCGTCGTGATCTTGGCTCACGGCGACGGCGCGGGCGCGGCATCCCAGCGTTCGGTGCTTTCCTGCCGGCGACTTACACACTACGGTAGCCACATGGCGGAAACCACCAACTTGAGGCTTCATTTTACGCAACCTGCAGGCACCCTATGGTTGCAAACCGCAGGTAGATTGAATGGACGTCAAATTATTAGGAGCTTGCATCACCTGTGAACTCAAACGGTCCCCGCCGATGTTACGACCCGTTGCTTGCGGCAACGGGCCATCTGCGGGCAGCATTGCGGTAACGTAGGAACCGGGCGAGAGAAAGGATCCGCCATGCTGAACGAGAACATCCAGGCCCTCAGGAAATCGAAAGGGCTATCGCAGGAGGAGCTCGCGCTCAAGCTGAACGTGGTGAGGCAGACGGTTTCCAAATGGGAACGCGGGCTCTCGGTGCCCGACGCGGAGATACTCGTCGCCCTCGGTGAGACGCTCGACGTGCCGGTGAGCAAAGACGAGGCGCGAGGCGATGGGGCTCTCCCAAGAACAGCTCGCCGAGAAACTCTACGTGTCGCGTCAGACGATCTCGAACTGGGAGCGGGACAAGACGTATCCGGACGTTCAGAGCCTGCTCATGCTGAGCATCCTATTCGGCACCTCCATAGACACGCTCGTGAAGGGAGACGTGACCGTTATGGAAGAGGCAGTCGAAAGAGATCGCAAGCGCATGGGAACGCGGATGCTATGGCTGGCCGTGCTGATGCTCGCGTTGCTGGCGGTGGCGTTCGCACTGATACTGTCGCCGGCGTTTAACTGGATGGAGGGCACCTGGGGCGCCGGCGTCGCCGCGGCTGCGGCGTTCCTGCCGGCGATAGCGGCGCTTGTTGTCGCGACCGTCCTCGAGCGCATCAAGCGCGAGAACGACCTGGTGACATACCGCGAGATCCTCGCTGTCCGCAATGCAGACAGGTGCTTTACAGCCACAAGCGCGATAGTTTCAACAATAAGATGCAGTGCCCCAGAGCCCCTAGCAGTCGACGATGGTCTTGCCGATCATGATGTTGAGGATCTCGACGTCGGTATCCTTCATGCCAACGCGGCCCACATAGCCCATGCTGGCGATCGTCTCTTCCACCGTATCCTGAATCAGGCCCTCGCCGGCACGGAAGCCGCGGCCCTGCATGGCCATATCGTGGCCCAGAATCGCCGCATCAACGGCAGCGGAAATCTTAGCGGCGCAGCTTGCCTTGGCGCCATCGCACACGATGCCGCCCACGTTACCGAGCGTATTGGAGACCGTCGCGCCGATCTGCTCGCGCGTGCCACCGCACAGCCAGGTAATCGCCGCGCCGGCACCGCACGCAGCGCAAATAGCACCGCAAAACGCCGAGAGCGCACCAATATAGCTCTTGATATGCACGGCAATAAGATCAGACAGCATCACGGCGCGCACCAGGCGCTCGTGGTCGCAGCGCAGGTAATCGGCATATTCCATAACGGGCAACGCACAGGTAATACCCTGGTTGCCCGAGCCGCACACAATGGCGACCGGTAGCGCACAGCCGTTCATACGGGCGTCAGACCCGGCGGCCGCACGCGCACGCGCACGGCAGGCGACATCGTCGGCGCGAGCGCCCAGCAGCGTACGGCCCACCTCGGCGCCCCAAGCGTTCACCAAGCCCTCGGCGCTAATAGCGCCGTTCAGCTCAATCTGACGCTCAACGGCAGCGCGGGCGCCCTCGATGTCGCCGTCCTCGATAAAGTCAATGATAGACTCAATCGACATGGGCGTATCGGCGGCACGCTCGGCCACGATGCGCTCGGCGCAGGCGGCACACTCCCCCGCCGACTTGCCACACATCGGAATGCCATCGAGTGTATGGCACGTAACATTGGTGTGATGGTCGGTGATCTCGACGACCGCAGTATGACCTCCGGCCGTGGCAGTCACCTTAATGTAGAGGTTGGGCACACCCTCGACAAGCGACACATCGCAGTAGTCGGCATCGGAGAGCAGCTCGGTCACGCGAGCACGGTCTGCATCGCCAACACTCTCGAGCACCTCGAGCGCGCTCTTGGCGTCACCGCCCACGGCACCCAGCACGGCCGCGGCCTCAATACCGTGCATACCGCCCGAGTTGGGCACGGTCACGCTCTTTACGTTCTTGATGATGTTGCCTGAGCAGGCAACATCCATATGTTCGGGTTCGCAACCGAGCGTCTGGCTCGCCAGCGCCGCCGCATAGGCAACGGCAATGGGCTCGGTGCAGCCGAGCGCACAGACAAGCTCGCGGTTCAAAACATCACAAAACGCGGCATCACGGATGGAATCGGTAGGCATAGGTATCTCCTACATGTATAACGGGTTGCTCTCGCAAGTATCAACTTCTCCATTTGATAACAAGGCACCAAAAACCGCAAGTCGAGTTCCGGCAGACGGCCGCCAGAAGCAAATTGGCGGCATTTTTCGTGATGGGCTGATGTTCGCGTCCGCTAAAGCGTTTGACCAAAAAACGCCCGAGCGTTTACACAAAAGTCGCGCTATCATGCAGTCGAACGCGGTAAAACCTTTAGCAATTCCGCCGCACGGACCAGAGAGGAACCACTCATGAAGATTGGTATCGGTAACGACCACGCCGCCGTCGAGCTCAAGAACATCATCTCCGAGCACCTGAAGGAGCGCGGCTGCGAGGTCGTGAACTTTGGCACCGACACCTCCGAGAGCTTCGATTACCCCATCGCCGGCTACAAGGTGGGTAAGGCCGTGGCCAACGGTGACGTCGACCTGGGTATCCTGATCTGCGGTACCGGCGTCGGCATCAGCCTGGCCGCCAACAAGGTCGAAGGTGTTCGCGCCGTCGTATGCTCCGAGCCCTTCAGCGCCAAGCTCTCCCGCATGCACAACAACACCAACGTGCTCGCCTTTGGCGCCCGCGTCGTGGGCTCCGAGCTCGCCAAGATGATTGTCGACGAGTGGCTCGACGCCGAGTTTGAGGGCGGTCGTCACGAGCGTCGCGTTAACCTCCTCAACGAGATCGACCACACGCGCGGCCTCAAGGTCGTCGACGAAGCCTAAACTACTCAGTGCCACAAGCTAACAGCAGGGGCCCGCTCGGAACTCATGTCCGAGCGGGCCCCTTCATAGATTTTGGAATAAAAGGGCGCCGCGGATGGAATCCCGCGGCGCCCAAGCCACACGCTAACAGCTTTAAGGAGTCAAAGCTGGTTTAGCCAAAGAAACGCTTGATCTCGATCTCAGCGTTCTCCAGGCAGTCGGAGCCGTGGATCACGTTGGCGTTGACATCGACAGCGAAGTCGCCGCGAATGGTGCCGGGGGCAGCATCAAGCGGGTTGGTAGCGCCCATAAGGGTGCGCATCTTGGAGACAGCGGAGAGACCGGAAACGACCATCTTGACGACCGGACCGCTCGTCATAAAGTCGCAGAGACCGCCAAAGAAGGGCTTGTCGGCCAGATGGGCGTAGTGCTCCTCGACGGTAGCGCGCTCGAGCGTGGTCATCTCCATGCGCTCGATGACAAGGCCGCTGCGCTCAATGCGAGCAACGATCTCGCCGATTTTGCGGTCGCGCACGGCGTCGGGCTTAATCATGATGAAGGTCTTCTCGATAGCCATAAAAGTAGCCTTTCAAGTAGGTTCGCGCGTGCCCAAGTCCCATTCCGGCACCCGCCTGGACTGCATCGTAACAGAGTTTTAGCTGCAGTTAAACAAAAAGCTGTTTATTGAAACGCTGCAATTTATTAAAGCGCTCCATATGTGTCACTTCTGTTTCGAAGCCCGATTAGAGTACCATCCGACCGCCTATCAACCGCACCGAACAGAGCAGACGGTCGGTTGCCACCCGCGAACGTACCCCCTTCACAACCTGCCCAAAGGTCCTACAGAAGTTCTCGACAAACCCCTCCCCCATAGCAACAAAATACGGGCGCCCACCGTAGCGGGCACCCGTAAAGGCAAGATATGATGAACACACCAGACAGACGCATCCAATAAGCTAATTAACCCCGTGACCCATCTCGACGACCTTGGTCAGCGATCCAAACACGCCCTCGTCGGCCACGAGCTGTGCCTCGGCACGCTGCAGCTGCACGGAAACGGCGGCAGGAGCGGTGCCTCCCTCGGTCGCGCGCGCGGCGACAATCGACGGGATGTCGAGCGCCTCGGTAATGTCGCGCTCAAAGAGCGGGCTTGCCTCCTGGAACACCTCAAACGGCAGGTCCTCAAGATTGCAGCCGCGCTTCTCGCACATCAGGACCAGATGCCCCACCACAGCGTGCGCCTCGCGGAACGGCAGGCCACGCTTAGCCAGGTAATCGGCAACATCGGTGGCGGCAAGGTGTCCCACGCCACACTCGCGCGCCATGGCATCCTCGTTGACGGTCCAAGTCGAAATCATTCCGGCCATAACGGACAGGCACTGCATGAGCGTGTGAGCGGTATCGCGCGCGCCCTCCTTGTCCTCCTGCAAGTCTTTGTTATAAGCAAGCGGCAGGCCCTTCATGGTTACGAGCAGCTGCACCAGGTTGCCATAGACACGGCCGCTCTTGCCGCGAATAAGCTCGGCAAAGTCGGGATTCTTCTTCTGCGGCATGATGGACGAGCCAGTGGAGTACGAGTCGGAAAGCGTGATAAAGCCAAATTCGGAGCTCGACCACAGTACGATCTCCTCGGAAAGACGCGACAGGTGCATCGCCATGACGGAGCCGGCGTAATGCAGGTCGAGCAGAAAATCGCGATCGGAAACCGCATCGAGCGAGTTGGGAATCACGCCCGAAAAGCCAAGTTCGGCAGCCGTCATCTGGCGATCGAGCGGATAGCTCGTACCGGCAAGCGCGGCAGCACCCAGCGGGCAGTTGTCGGCGGCATCAAAGGCGGCCTTCAGGCGCGTAAAGTCGCGCGCGAACATCCAGGAATACGCCAGCAGATGATGCGACAGCAGCACGGGCTGAGCGTGCTGCATATGCGTGTAGCCCGGCAGAATCACCTTGTCGTACTTCTTGGCCGCATCCACCAGCACATGGCGCAGCTCTAGATTGGCCTCCATGAGCTCCTTGGCCAGCGCCTTGACGCCCAGGCGCGTATCGGTCGCCACCTGGTCGTTGCGCGAACGCCCAGTATGCAAGCGCTTGCCAGCCTCGCCGATACGACGCGTCAGCTCGCTCTCGATGGACATATGAATGTCCTCGTCGTTGATATCGAAGGTGAAGTTGCCGGCATCGATATCCTGTTCGATTCCGGTCAGGCCCTCGGCAATCGCCTGCTCGTCCTCGGCACTGATGATGCCCTGGGCGGCCAGCATCTTGGCATGTGCCTTAGAGCCGGCAATATCTTGCTTATAGAGATGCTTGTCGACCGGCAACGACGCACCAAACTCCTGCGTGACCTCGGCCACGCCCGCCTCAAAACGACCGCCCCAAAGAGCCATGGAACCGTCTCCTTTCTCCAAATACCAAAACAAGCGCCCAAAGCAATACGCCATATCGCTAAAGCGATTTTTCAACCGCTAGTTTTGCATATTCCCCACCGTGCGCGGGGCCATGTAGCTAATTCGCAAAGAAGTGACGCACCATGCACTTGGCGCCCAACGTCTCCCTCCGGATGTTGCCCTGCGAACCATCGATCCAGGCCTTCAGGCTCATAGGGACGTCCTCGACGTTTACAGTATCGAGCTCGGGCGCGAGGGCAAGTAAAGCATGCGCAATAGCATTGAACATAATGGATACTCCTCATATATATAGGCGCAGAGCCGCCAAATTGATAGAAGGAGCCCCGCCGGACAACCCCGGCGGGGCTCGGACTCAGCCGCAAGCGCGGCGTCATATATGCGGGCGGAACGTAGGGGCCACCGATGTTAAGAAGTGTCAGCAAGCATAACGAAAGGTAGGGACCCCGTGCGCCCGTTTTGTATCACGCGGATGGGCCGCGCGGATACCAAGGGAAGGAAAAGCCTTAGGCCTGGGCGGCGGCAGAGCTGGGACCCTGGACCTTTGCCCACGTCTTGAGCGACAGCGTATCGATCTCGATAAAGCCGGCGCTGGCCTTCTCGTCAAACGTGGTGTCGCGGTCGTAGGTAGCCAGACCGTAGTCGTAGAGGCTGAAGGGGCTCTTGCGGCCGACGACATGGCAGTTGCCCTTAAAGAACTTCAGGCGGACGGTGCCGGTCACGAACTTCTGGGTGTCGGCCATAAAGGCGTCGAGCGCGTTCTTGAGCGGGCTGTACCACTGGCCGTTATACACGGCGGTGGCCCAATCCTGCTCGAGCTTGATCTTGGTCTTGAGCAAGTCGCCCTCGACGCAAATGTCCTCGAGCGCCTTGTGGGCGGTGATGAGCGTCAGGGCGCCGGGAACCTCATAGCACTCGCGGCTCTTGAGGCCCACCAGACGGTCCTCAACCAGGTCGAGACGGCCAAAGCCGTTGTCGCCCGAAATCTTGTTGAGGGCGATGACGATCTCGGAGAGCTTCATCTTCTTGCCGTCGACGGCGACGGGCTTGCCGGCCTCAAACTCAATCTCGGTATACGTCGGGGTGTCGGGCGTGTCCTCGGGATTCTTGGTCATAACCCAAGCGTCGTCGAGCGGCTCGTTCCAGGGATCCTCCAGGTGGCCGCACTCAATGGCACGACCCCACAGGTTGTCGTCGATGGAATAGGGGTTGTCGTTGGCACCCTCGGGAACCGGTACGTTGTGAGCGTGTGCATAGGCGACCTCGTCGGGACGGCACTTCAGATCCCACTCGCGAACCGGGGCGATAACCTTGAGCTCAGGGTCGAGGGCCTTGACGGCAGCCTCGAAGCGGACCTGGTCGTTACCCTTGCCGGTGCAGCCGTGGGCGACGTAGGTCGCGCCAAACTCGTGAGCGACCTCGACAAGCTTCTTGGCGAGCAGCGGGCGAGACAGGGCGGAGAGCAGCGGGTACTTGTTCTCGTACATGGAGTTTGCAGCGATGGCCTTAGTCAGGAACTCATCGGAGAACTCGTCGCGCAGGTCGAGTACCTGGCAATCGAGAACGCCAAGGTCAAGCGCCTTCTGCTTCTTGGCGTCCAGGCCGGTTTCCTCCTGGCCCACGTTGCCGCAAACGCAAACGACATCGAGATTCTTCTC
Organism: uncultured Collinsella sp.; assembly: GCA_900542305.1. Taxonomy (GTDB): domain Bacteria; phylum Actinomycetota; class Coriobacteriia; order Coriobacteriales; family Coriobacteriaceae; genus Collinsella. Next base: position 16,941 of record UQMU01000011.1, read on the forward strand.
GTCCTGGAGCCACTTGACACATACGGATGTATCAAGACCACCGGAATATGCGAGAACGACTTTTTCCTTGCTCATGGCTGTTTCCTTTCGCCCTTGGTAGCTAGTTAGAACATCGGTCAGTTGCAAGTCATTTCAAGGTCATATACCGTGCAATATCAGGTTAAATAGCAAAAATCAGCACATACATGCCCTAGAAACATGCAGCAATGTCGTGCTAAAACCCAACGACCTCAAAATGACTCTGTTGAGGCGTTACGCCCCATAAGGACAGAGACGATTGTTATCGTCGTCGGGAAATTGCGCGCTGGCGTCGGATGGCATTGTCTGCAGTAGTGATGATCTTTACGAACTGCATCTGCCTCTCCTTTCACCTATCGCCGGGCGCAATTCTAATATCGCAAACGGTACCTTTTCCTCGGTAAGCGGTTGTTTTTCCGTCTCCGTTTTCGATGGTCGCTATATTACGCTAAAGTGCCCGCAGCACAAGCGACAAATTCAAATTTCTGAAAAGTTTTTTCATTAGTTTGTGAATAGTGATGCAAATGCGCGCCAATCCTGCGAAAATACGGCCGACTACGAGTTGATGGTTATAACGTCTGAAACAAACTCGAAACGAAAGGCTCGCTTTTATGCAAACTTACGAATCGGACGCCAATATCGGAAACATTAAGATTCTCGCCGTCGATATGGACAAGACGTTACTGACCGACGAGCGCGTGTTACCACAGGGTCTTGATGAGCGCCTGGACAAGCTCGCCGACGCCGGCATCGTATTCTGCCCCGCCAGCGGACGTCCCGCCCCCAAGCTCGAGGAGATGTTCGAGAGCATCAAAAACCGCCTCGCCTTTTGTCCCGACAACGGAGCGTGCGTGATCTATCGCGGCAGCTATATCTATAAGAGCAATATTGACGTGGAGCTGTATCAGCAGGTCTTGAGCCGTGCCTCGGAGGATCCTCGCGCTGTCCCCGTCCTGTGCTGCTTCGACGAGTTCTACGTGCTTGCCCGCGACCATCAATACCATGACGAGATCAGCGTCTACTACAACACAATCAACTACGTCGACAGCTTTGAGGGCATTGATTTCGAGTCCAACAAGATTTCGGTCTTCTTCCCCGGCTACGACGCCGAGCCCGCTTTCCGCGAGACCTATAGCCCCGAGTTCTCGGACAAGCTCTACGTCACCAACGCCGGGCGCGAGTGGATCGACTTTATGAACCTGGGCGTCGACAAGGGCGCCGGCGTCGCGCACCTGTGCGAGCAGCTCGGCATTGATATCGCCGATGCCGCCGCCGTGGGCGACACCTACAACGACATCCCCATGCTCGAGCGCGTCGGTCACAGCTTTATCGTGGACAATGCCGAGGAGCATATGAACGCGCATGCTAAGTGGCGCATTCCGAGCAACAACGACGGGGGCGTACTGACGCTCATCGACGCCATCTTGGCGGCTCGCTAGCCATCCCATCGGGTCTGGCCGGGCGGCAGGGGTTAACTTTTCGCTCGGTCAGGTCCTGCGCAAGACGAAAGCCACATTAAGTGGCTTTCTTTGCGTGCGGAATCTACGAAAAGTTAACCCCTGCCGCCCGCCCAGGCCCTAGGTTCACCTGCTTGCCGCCAAGATGGCGTCTTGGGCGTCTAGATACTTGGCTGAATTTAATTGAATGAAGGGTGCCTCTTGTTGTTGAGGGGCACCCTTCTGTTTTGGTTACTGTGGGACAAATTAATCAGTAGTGTTTGTCCCAAATCTTAAGTATGTGGAGGCTTGCGCTGTAGGCCAGTCTGCCTTATGGGCGTTTCCCTATTTGGCGTCCGCCCAGGTTATGCCAGTGCTGGCTTCGGCGATTAGGGGGACGCGGAGGTCTACTACGTGTTCCATGACGTCGCGGACCATGGTGGTTAGGCGCTCGACTTCGTCGACGGGGCACTCAAAGTCGAGTTCGTCGTGGACTTGTAGGATCATGTGGGCGGCAAAGCCCTCTTCTTCCAGACGACGGCTTACGCGGGCCATGGCGATCTTGATGATGTCGGCGGCGGTGCCCTGCATGGGGTGGTTCATGGCCGTGCGCTCGCCAAAGCCGCGAAGCTGCGGATTTTTGGCCTTGAGCTCGGGAATATGGCGTCTGCGGCCATACATGGTCTCGGCATAGCCCGCCTGCTTGGCGCGCGCCACCACATTGTCGAGGAACGTGCGCACGCCCGGGTAGGCCTCGTAGTAGCGATCGATCATGTCGCGCGCCTCGGCCATCGAGATATGCAGCGACTGCGACAGGCCGTAGGCCTGCTGGCCGTACACGATACCAAAGTTCACGGCCTTGGCGCGGCTGCGCAGGTCGGGAGTCACCTCGGACACCGGCACACCAAATACGCGCGCCGCCGTCTCGGCGTGGAAGTCCTCGCCCTCGTTAAAGGCGCGCACCAGGTGCTCGTCACCCGAAAGATGCGCGAGCAGGCGCAGCTCGATCTGCGAGTAGTCCACCGCCAAAAAGACGCTTCCCTCGCCTGCCGAAAACGCCGTCTTGACGGTACGACCCAGCTCCGAGCGCGTCGGGATGTTCTGCAGATTCGGGTCGCTCGAAGACAGACGCCCCGTCGCGGTGATGGTCTGGTTGTACGTGGTGTGCACACGACCGTCGCCACGACGCAGCGGACCTAGCGTGTCCAGATAGGTCGACTTAATCTTGGACTTCTCGCGCCAGTCCAAAATCAGGCGCACGATCTCGTGGTCGCGGGCAAGGTCGCTCAACACCTTGGCGTTGGTCGAATAGTAGCCGCGCTTAGTCTTCTTGAGGCCCTTGGTCGGAAGCCCCATCACATCAAAGAGCACGTGCGACAGCTGCATGGGACTGCCAATATTAAAGGTCTCGTCACCTGCCAGGTCGCGAATGCTGCGCTCAACCTCGGCAATCTGGGTCGCCAGACCCTCGGACAGATTGCGCAGGCGGTCGGGGTCCACGAGCATGCCCGCGCGCTCCATCTTGGCAAGCACCGGCACGAGTGGCATCTCGATGCCATCGAACACGTTGGCGGCATTCTCACGGGCCATGCGGTCACGCAGCGGTGTGACCAGCGCCAGCGTTAAGGCCGCCGTGCGAGCGGCGGGCGCAGGAGCGTCCTCACCAGCACCCTCCGCGCCGCGCGCCGCAGGCAGCGCCATCTGCAGATAGGTATCGGCCAGATATGCCTCATCGAACTCGGAGCGGTCGGAATCCAGCAGGTAGGCAGCGACCACGGTATCGAAGATACGCGTGGAATCGGCTGCCAGCGGATCCATGAGCTCGGGCTCAGAGGAATCGATGGGCGAAAGCTCGTGCAACAGCGCCTTCATGTCCGGGCTCGCCACGCGGCCCTCCATAAACAGACGCGCGAGCACGCCGGCAATCACGCCGTGGGCGAAGTTGAAGCCCTCGACCTCAGCCGCCGCACCGCTGTCGCCCTCCTCGAGCGCGAACAGGCCCTTGGACGTCGCCAGCCACAGCGTGCGCGTCAGTCCAAAGAGCGCGCCCTCTTCCTTGTCGTCGTCCACCACGGCGGCGACCCACTCACCGGCACCAATCGCACGGGAGATCTCAGCCGCAACGGCACCAAGCGCGTCAGCATCGCCGGCGGCCGCGCGAACCATCGCAGGCATCTCAAACACACTGGAGGCAGCAGCCCCGCCCTCGCCGCCGATCAGTGCCAAGAAACGGTTCTGCATGGCGGTGATACCAAGCGTACCCAGCGCCGCGGAAACCTCATCGGCAGAAAACGCCGGGAAGGACGTCGCCTCAAAATCGAGCTCAACGGGTGCATCGGTGCGGATGGTCGCCACCTTGCGACTCAGCAGCGCGTCGTCGATGTGCGCGCGCAGGTTTTCGCCCATTTTGCCCTTGACCTCGTCGGCGTGTGCGATGACCTCGTCCAGGCTACCGTACTGTGCGATGAGCGCGCTCGCCTTTTTGGGGCCGATGCCCGGCACGCCGGGGATGTTATCGGACGTGTCGCCCTTCAGACCATAAAAGTCGGGCACGAGTGCCGGCGTGATGCCGTGATACAGATCGTCCACGCTCTCGGGCGTCATGATCGCCACGTCGGACAGGCCCTTGCGGGTCGAGACCACGTTGACGTGCTCGGTCACGAGCTGATACATATCGCGATCACCGGTCACCAGCAGCATGTCACAGCCGGCCTGCTCGCCCAGGCGCGCCATAGTGCCCAGAATGTCATCGCCTTCCCAGCCCTCGGACTGCAAAATCGGCACGTTGAGCGCGGCGAGCAGCTCCTTAATCATGGGAAACTGTGCGTGCAGATCGGGGTCCATGGGCGGGCGCTGAGCCTTGTACTGCGGCAGCATCTCCATGCGCACGCGCGGCTTGCCCTTGTCAAACGCCACAACAACGCCGTCGGGATTAAAGGCGTCAATCATCTTGAGGAACATATTCAAAAAGCCAAAGATCGCGTTGGTGGGACGACCGTCCGGCGCGTTCATGGTCGGCGGCACGGCGTGGAAGGCGCGGTGCATGAGCGAGTTGCCGTCGATAACGGCAAAGGTGCGGCGCTTGTCAGACATATTGAATACCTCGCTTTGGGCTGGGCACGGTTTGCTCACACCAGTTTACACGCTCCCCGCCCCGCGGCCACCGCACATCAGGCTTCCCTGCCGCCGCGGGCCCGCGCGTGATACGATGGCTCACGGTACATCAACCAGCACGATCGATCCGAAAGGAGCCTGCGTCATGGAACGTCCCTGCGCATGGAAAAAGTACACGCCACAGCAGATCGAAGAGCTCGAGGAGCTTTGCCGCGGCTATAAGCAGTTTTTGAGCGAGAACAAGACCGAGCGCCTGTGCGTCAAGACCGGTATCAAGATGGCCGAGGAGGCGGGCTACGTCAATCTGGAGACCGTGATCTCCGAGGGCCGCGCGCTCAAGGCCGGCGACAAGGTGTACGCCGCCAATCACGGCAAGGACCTTATGCTCGTCAACCTGGGCACCGCCCCGCTCGAGCAGGGCTTTAACATCCTGGGCGCCCACGTGGACTCGCCGCGCCTGGACCTTAAGCAGAATCCCGCCTTCGAGGCCGGCGACATGGCCTACCTCGACACGCACTACTACGGCGGCGTCAAGAGCTACCACTGGGTAGCCTCCCCGCTCGCACTCGTGGGCGTCATCTGCAAAAAGGACGGCACCACCGTCGACATCAACATCGGAGACAAGGCGGACGACCCGGTCTTTACCATCTCCGACCTGCTGATTCACCTCTCGAGCGAGCAGATGTCCAAGCCTGCCAAGGACGCCGTCGATGCCGAGATCCTCGACGTGATCGTAGGCGGCCGCCCCGTCAAGTTTGACGAGGACGACAAGGACGCCCCCAAGGAGCCCGTCAAGCAGATGTTCCTGGACATCCTCAAGGAGCAGTACGACGTCGAGGAGGAGGACTTCCTCTCCGCCGAGATCGAGGTCGTGCCCGCCGGCCCGGCCCGCGACATGGGCCTCGACCGCTCCATGATTCTGGGCTATGGCCACGACGACCGTGTCTGCGCCTATCCGTCCATGCTCGCCCAGATCGACGTCGCCAACGTGGAGCGCACGAGCATCACACTCATCGTCGACAAGGAGGAGATCGGTTCCGTGGGTGCCACCGGCATGACGAGCCGCTTCTTCGAGAACACCGTCGCCGAGATCATGACGCTCGCCGGCGAGGATAGCCCGCTGGCCCTGCGCCGCGCACTCGCCCACAGCCGTATGCTCTCCTCTGACGTGTCCGCCGGCTTCGACCCGGGCTACGCCGGCAAGTTCGAAACTAAGAACGCAGCCTTTATGGGTCGTGGCCTGTGCTTTAACAAGTACACGGGCAGCCGCGGCAAGGGTGGCTCCAACGACGCCGACGCCGAGTATGTGGCCCTCGTCCGCGACATCATGGACGAGGCCGGCGTAGACTTCCAGACCTGCGAGCTCGGTCGCGTCAACGCGGGCGGCGGCGGCACCATCGCCTACATCATGGCCAAGTACGGCATGAACGTCATCGACTCCGGCGTTGCCGTCCTGTCCATGCACGCCCTGTGGGAGGTCGCCAACAAGGCCGACATCTACGAGGCCTACCGCGGCTACAAGGCCTTCCTCGAGCGCGCCTAACCAACCCTTCATCAGTTGCGGTGAAATACGGACTAAACTGGCCCATACACGGCCAAAACAGACCGTATTCCACCGCAACTTCCTTTTTTGGCAGAGGAGAGTCCATGCTGCAGGTCATCATTTCGCCCGCCAAACAGATGCGCGCGGCCCAAGATGCTTTTGAAGTCCTGGGCATTCCGCCTTTTGCGCACGAGACGGCTCGCCTCCACCGCGCACTGCTAGATATCGAACGGGATGAAGGCAGCGGCGGCCTGCAGACACTATGGAACGTGAGCGACAGGCTGCTTACAACGTGCCTGGATACGCTTCACGAATTTATGCCCGTCCTGAGCGATGCCGACCTCACCGATCCCGATATCGCGCGTCGAATCTCCCCCGCCGTCATGTCCTACCACGGCATCCAATACCAAAGCATGGAGCCCGAGGTCATGGATGCCGCACAGCTCGACTGGCTGCAAAACCATCTCTGGATCCTCTCGGGCCTTTACGGATGCGTACGCCCCTTCCATGCCGTTGAACCGTATCGGCTGGAGATGGGCGCGAAGCTTGCCGTCGACGGCGCCCGAGACCTCTACGCGTTTTGGGGCGACAGGCTCGCACGGGCTATCGCTCCGGCAGACTCCAACGCTACGATCGTCAACCTTGCCAGCGTGGAATACGCCAAAGCCGTTCTGACCCGCCTCACCACCGATGCCACGGTCGTCACATGTCTCTTTGGCGAAGGCGTCCGCAACGGCAAGCCCATCCAACGGTCGACCGCCAGCAAAAAAGCGCGCGGCTCCATGGTGCGCTGGATGGCAGAAAACAAACTCGTGGATGCAAGCGAACTTACCGCATTCAACATCGGCTATCGTCACATCCCCGAGCTTTCAGACAAAAACACCCTGGTTTTCATGAACGCGCAGGCACAATAGGCCCGCCGTTTCCAAACACCCCGTTACTCCGCCAAGCCATCGGCCTTTGCAATCCCGTTTGTCGAACCGTCCTGATAGACAATCTTGACGTGCTCAACCTCGGACACCGCAACACCCGTCGGAGGCTCCAGACGCCATTCCGTCAGGGCGATATCCATGGTCGTGGGCACATCTCCTTGATCTTTGAGCTTCACCGTGAGCGTTTTGAGTGCCGCGTCAAACGTCACGCGCTCGAGCTCTTCACCTGGAATGGACCCACCACTCAGCTGCAACTGCACAAACTCATCGCGCGGGTACCAATAATCGCCCGGAACGGCGAGCGTATTGGCATTACCGCCAGTACTCCTCACCGTCATAATCGGTAGGCTATCATCAGCCTCAAACTCCCAGGCAGCGCCGCCGCGACCGCCAAACGTCCAAATACAAAAGGCAATCACCAACACGGCAAGCACCGCAAAACCAATCGCGACAAGGCCATGGTGCGCACGGCTTTCCTCGGTCGACACATCCCACTGCATCTCTCGATATAGATGCTTGTCTTCCATGTTCGCCTCCTCACGGGCACGCTCGTTAGGCCAATCGTACCCATTCGAGCTATACTTGAGCCCATTACATAAACGGGGGGCTTGCAGGACAAGACGGCAGGCTGAGATTGGGCGCGCCCGCCCTGACCCGCAAACCTGATATGGGTAATGCCAACGAAGGGAGCCGTGCCAATGAGCACACAGACCGAGCCCAAGCTCGTCACGCAAATCGACTTCGCCCGCGCCGGGCAGATCACGCCGCAGATGAAGGAGGTTGCCGAGCGCGAGCATCGCGCCCCCGAGTACATCCGCGAGCGCGTGGCCGACGGCCGCATCGCCATCCCCGCCAACATCGTGCATATCAAAAAAGGCATGCGCGCCTTTGGTGTCGGCGAAGGCCTTTCCACCAAGGTCAACGTGAACTTGGGCATCTCGGGCGACAAGGCCGATGCCGCCGAGGAATGGAAGAAGGTCAAGATCGCCGAGGACTACGGCGCCGACGCCATCATGGACCTCTCCAACTCGGGCAAGACGCGCCAGTTCCGCCAGCAGCTCATCGACGAGACGCCGCTCATGGTGGGCACCGTCCCCATGTACGATGCCATCGGCTACATGGAAAAGCCGCTGGTCAAGCTCACCAAGGACGACCTGTTCGAGGTCGTGCGCGCGCACGCCGAGGACGGCGTGGACTTTATGACCATCCACTGCGGCATCAACAAGTCGGTCACCAAGACTTTTAAGGAGACCGGCCGCCTGATGAACATCGTGAGCCGCGGCGGTTCACTGCTGTTTGGCTGGATGGAGGTCACCGGTAACGAGAACCCGTTCTATGAGTTCTACGACGAGTTGCTCGAGATTTGCCACGAGTACGACGTGACGATTTCGCTCGGCGACTCCTGCCGCCCGGGCTGTCTCTACGACTCCAACGACGCCACCGAGACCGCTGAGATGATCGAGCTGGGCAAGCTGTGCAAGCGCGCTTGGGCCGCCGGCGTCCAGGTCATGGTCGAGGGCCCGGGTCACATGGCGCTCGACGAGATCGCCGCCAACATGAAACTGCAGAAGCGCCTGTGCCACAATGCTCCGTTCTATGTGCTCGGACCGCTGGTGACCGATATCGGCGTGGGTTACGACCACATCACCGCCGCCATCGGCGGCGCCATCTCCGCCAGCTCCGGTGCCGACTTCCTGTGCTACGTGACACCGGCCGAGCACCTATGCCTGCCTAACGCCCAGGATGTGCTCGACGGCCTCATGGCCACCAAGATCGCCGCACACGCCGCCGATATCGCCAAGAAGGTGCCCCACGCCCGCGACATGGACGACAGGATGGGCCAGGCACGCCGCAAGCTCGACTGGGACGCCATGTGGAAGTGCGCGCTCGACCCGGTTACGGGCAAGAAGCGCTACGAGGAGTCCCCCGCCGCCACCGAGGGCACTTGCACCATGTGTGGCAAGATGTGCGCCGTCCGAACCGTCAACAAGATCTTCGAGGGCACCACGATCGACCTTGGCATGGAGGACTAGCCCTGTCGACGCGGCCGCTTCTGGCGGCGAGCCGGTGCCTGTCAATTGTTGACGTGTGAACATTTGCTTGCATTTGCGTAAAGATTGCATCGCCCGCCCGGGTTCGACATAGAGTCGGCCCGGGCATCTTTATAATGCTGGCTTATAGACCCATTTGATTCCGACCGAACAAGGGAGCGAACATGGATCGCAGTAAGGTACCTGCCGTTCTATCCATCGCAGGATCCGATTCCAGCGGTGGCGCCGGCATTCAGGCCGACATCAAGACCATCACGGCGCACCGCCTGTATGCCGAGACGGCCATCACCGCCATCACCGCACAGAACACCCTGGGCGTCACCGCCGTGCAGAACATCTCCCCGGATATTGTCGCGGCGCAGATCGATGCCGTTTTTGACGATATCCGCCCCAACGCCGTCAAGATTGGCATGGTTTCCTCTGCCGAGATTATCGATGTTATCGCCGACCGCCTGAGCGCCTGGAACGCGACAAACGTGGTAGTCGACCCCGTCATGGTAGCCACCTCGGGCGCGCGGCTGATTGCCGAAGATGCCGCCGAGGCGCTCACCCTCCGCCTGTTCCCGCTAGCGACGGTTATCACGCCCAATATTCCCGAGGCCATGGCCCTGCTCGACTACGAGGTCGACTCCGAGCGCACGCAGCAAAATGCTGCCATGCTCCTCACCCGCCGCTTTGGTTGCGCATCCCTCGTTAAGGGTGGACATCTTGTCAACGAGGCCAACGATGTACTGGCCGAACCCGCGCCACTCGATGACGAGGGCAACCATCTGGGAGATCCACTCACCACGTGGTTCCGCCACAAGCGCATCGAGACCGACAACACACACGGCACCGGCTGCACGCTCTCGTCCGCCATCGCCTGCGCGCTGGCCCAGGGTATGGATCTTGCCGATGCCGTCAACGCGGGCAAGGCCTACCTAACCGGCGCTCTCGCCGCCGGCTTTGACATGGGCAAAGGTTCCGGCCCCGTCAACCACATGTGGCAGTATTAAGATTCACAGCCCAAAACCACCGCAAAGGGGACAGGCACCCTTGCGGTGGTTCCCACAAACATCTCGATCCGTAACAGTTAGAGTCCATTTTTCGGCCCACCTGTTACAGATTGAGACATTCAAATTCCGCTGAGAAGATAATCTCGGTCTGTAACAGTAACTCGGCGAAATCGACCCTAGATGTTACAGATCGAGACAAACGACCGATATCGACCTAAATAATCTCAATCTGTAACATCTAGCCCGTTTTCGGCCTTACAACTGTTACAGATCGAGACAAAGCAACGAAACAAGCCGCCGCAAGGGGAACTTCTGTGGTGGTTTGGGGTCGCGCTACTCTCCGAGCATCTCTTGGAGCTTGGCTGCCACGGCGTGACCCAGGCTCTCATGGCTTTCGGGCATCATATGCAGATAGTCGATATCGCCCGGCTCGGCAAAGTCGGCTGCATTCAAAAAGTCGCAGCCAAACTGCTCAGCCACATGCGCGTAGTACTCACCAAAATGTTCCGAGGCTTCTACGGAATGCTCGTCAAAATCGGTCATATATACGTCGGCGATCTGCGGCTTAATCTTGATAGGCGCCATCAGCAGAATGCGTGGACAAGGCGCAGCGTCGGTCCACGGAAACGCGCGGACGGCGCGAATCAGCGCCATGGCGCCACGGGCGATATCGGAAGCTGTCACGTTAAAGACCGTCTTACAGTCGTTGGTGCCCAGCATGATCACAATGGCGTCCAGCGGCTTATGGGCCTCGAGCAGCATCGGAAGTGCGCGGATGCCGTTAAGATTGGTGTCCAGATGGCACATGTCGTCGCGTACCGTCGTGCGGCCGTTGAGGCCTTCTTCAATTACATGCCAGCCCTCGCCTAAGTCACGTTGGGCCACGCCGCACCAGCGCACATCCTGCGCATAGCGCACCGCGGTGCCGTCGCGCATGCCCGCCGGATCGTAACCATAGGTGTTGCTGTCGCCAAAGCATAGAACGTTTTTCATCGTAAGCCCCTCGCTCAGTAAAAAGCCGACGGAAGCAGCCTCTCCCGCCGGCTCGACCTATCTGTCAGCACGTACCGATTACAGGTACTTGCGCCAATCGTCCTCGTCCTCATCATCCTCGGTAGCAGCCTGGGTCTGCTCGGCGGCGCGAGCTGCCGCAGCGCGAGCGGCAACCTGGGCATAGGACTCCTCGTTGCGCTCGGGGAAGTTTGCCAGCACGTGCTCGAACTTGGCAAAATCCTCATCCCAGCGCGTAGAAGGCACGGCAAAGAAGACTTGCTTGACCTTAAAGTCGCCCGACGCGAGCTCCTTGCGGAAGAGCTCGGCCACGGCCTCTGCGTCAAAGCCGTTGTTGTCGCAGCCCCAAGCGCCCAGCACGAGCTTCTCGCGACCTAGCTCGTCGCAGATGGCAAGCACAAAGCGAATGCGGTCGCGCAGGGCATCCAGCAGAGCATCGTCGCTCACGCGATACTCCTGGCGGGCGCGCTTAACGTTGGGCGCGGCGGCCACGATCACGTCGGCGTATGCATGCACGTGGTTGCGGTCGAAGCGCACCGCAGGCACCACCAGCGCACGGTTTCGGTAAAGCTCGCAGTTGATGTTGCGGCGACGGTTCTCGCCGTACCATTTGCGCTGCTTATCGAGAACGTTGTACAGATACGAATCGGCGCACAGCGTGGCCTCCTGGCCCAGATAACCCTGAATATAGCCACCGCCCGGATTGGTGAACGAGGCAAAGGCGAGCACGGCCATGTCGCAGAACTGCGCATAGCCACGACCGTTATCCAGAATGGCCTGCGTGGCAGAGGCGTCGAGCACGGTGACCTCGGGCAGGACCGGAGCGGGCTCCTCGGCGGCAGGCGCGGACTCGGTCTCCGTGGCCTCCTCTGCGTGTGCAGGCTCGGCCGTAACCTCGGTCTCGGCGGACGCAACCTCAGCGGTCTCGGCCTCGGCGGCCTCAGACTCCTCGGCAACCTGTTCTTCGGTGGCCACAGCACTCTGAACCTTGGCCTTCATCGCCGAGACAAAGCCGGCAGGCATACCGTCAAACTCGCGAACACCGGCAAGCGAACGCTCGATATCCTTGGCGCACGCTTCGGACACAGTTGCCACGTGACGCTCGGCGGCCTTGGCACGGGCCTCGCGCTTGGGATTGGGCTGACCCGCTCGGTTGGACCTGCGGTTACGGTTCCTGTTGTCGACGTCTGCCATAAGTGGTCACCTTTCTCGGTCTCTGCCGCTATCGGCTTTTCCCATCCATGATACCCCGTCGCGTACAAAAAAGACGGCCCCGAAGGACCGCCTTTCGCATCGATTTGCATGCACGGCAAGCACCGCCGCAATTCGCCACTAGTCGCGACGGCCGAGGATGTTCAGAATGCGCAGGAACACGTTGATAATATCCACGAACAGGTTAGAGGCCATAAGCACGGCGTTGGGCAGTGTAGGCGGCACTGTCGTGGCAACATAGGTGTCGTAGCCAATAAAGCCGGCGAACACCACGATCACGATCAGGTCGGTGATGGTCTGCGAGACGCCCATGAACATCAGCACGATCTCAACCAGAATAGTGGCGAGCAGAATGCCAAAACCGATGCCATATACGCGCTGGAAAAACTTGGGGAACGTCACGCCCAAGGCGCCAAAGACAAAGGTGATGGCGGCCGTGGCGATAAAGGCAGTGTTGATGGTGGGCAGGTCGTAGTTGGCAAGGCCAAACGACGCGGTCAGGCCAAAGGTACTCGCAAAGATTACGTAGCCCACAAGGGACAGGCCCACGGACTGTTTGCTGGCAGCAGCCGACATCATAACCATGCCGACGATGGTCAAAATAAACGAGCCAAAGACCAGCGGCAAGGCGGCGCCGCTCATCATCATGCGCGCAAACGACATGGTGCTCGTAAAGTAGGCGCCGGCGCCCATGGCGCAAAAGCCCAAGAAGATCAGGGCAGACATGGTGAGATTGTACGCGCGCGGCGACATCTCCTTGGCGCGGCTTGCGCCGCTCTCGACGGGGCCGTTCTGATAGCCCTGGATATCGTTCATAGGTTCGTCCTTTCAAAAAGCGCCACAAATAACGGCGCAGTAGCTGACAAGATTCCTGTCATTGTACCCGAACGCCGTGCGTCCTTACCTACGGCGCTCGCCCTCAAGCGTACGGTCGAATGCCCACACCCACCAACGCATCAGGTGGGCCTGCGAGCCATCTGGTCGTTCGCGCGTCTGGTCCTCCAGATACAACTCGGTCGCGTGCCCGCCAAAACGCACCTTATAGGTTGCCGTACGGATGCCGTGAACCGTCAGGCCAAACCCAGCGGTCGAGACAATCTCGTCAATCGTAAAGCAACGACCGTCGACCCAGCAGACGGTGACCGGCACGACCTGTCCGCCCGCGAGGATGCGAGCCACGACGTCCACATACTGCTTGTGCACGCGCCGAGTTTTGCCATCTGTCTGTCGATATTCCATGCCTCCTATTATCGAACGCATGTTTGCATGTTGTAAAGCGAACAGACTGTGGTTTTGGAGTGTCGGAGCGAACGCGCGTGTCCGCATGGCGTGATAGCAAAAAGAACACCCACGGTCAACAGGGCTAATATTCAATTTTAGTGCCAAAAAATTACTTCTCCCATCAGAACTCGGCAAAGAAACCCGTAGGAGGTGATACGATTTATCATGTTTTTGTAACGTGTCTGCAAACTTCGAGAAAGCCCATATATGGACGTAACGTTCTCAACCTTCCTCGGCCAAATTGTGTCGAACCCAGTCCTTGCCGTCACCGTGATCCTCGCGTTGGGCGCCATCTTCGTCAATGGATGGACCGACGCGCCCAACGCCATCGCGACCTGCGTCACTACGCGTTGCATGCCCGCCCGCGCCGCCATTCTCATGAGCGCCGCATTCAACTTCCTCGGCGTGCTCATCATGACGCACTTTAATGCGAGCGTCGCCAACACCATCTCACATATCGTCGATTTTGGCGGAAACAGCACCATGGCGCTCGCCTGCCTGTGCGCGGCACTGTTCTCCATCGTCGTCTACGGCGCCACAGCGTCGCGTTTTGGCATCCCCACCTCGCAAAGCCACAGCCTTATCGCCGGCCTGACCGGTGCCGCTATCGCCCTCGGCGGCGCGAGCAGCGTCAACGTCCACGAGTGGATGAAGGTCATCTACGGCCTGGCGCTCTCCATCGGCCTGGGCTTTGTCATGGGCTGGGTCCTGTGCAAACTCGTCTCGATTCTTTTCGCCGCCGCCAACAGGCGACGCGCCAATGTCTTCTTTAAATACGCTCAGATCGCGAGCGCTGCGGCCATGAGCTTTATGCACGGCGCGCAGGATGGACAGAAGTTCATCGGCGTGCTCTTTTTAGGCGTGGCCTTCGCAAACGGCCAGACCAGCGTCGGCGATGCCGGCATCCCCATCTGGATTATGCTGCTGTGCTCGGCCACCATGGGTATCGGCACCAGCGTGGGCGGTGAGCGCATCATCAAGTCCGTCGGCCAGAGCATGGTTAAGCTCGAGAAGTATCAGGGCTTCTCCGCCGACCTCGCGGGCGCCGCGAACCTGCTGCTTGCCACCCTTACCGGCATCCCCGTGTCCTCCACACACATCAAGACCTGCGCCATCATGGGCGTCGGTGCCGTCAAGCGCCTCTCGGCCATCAACTTCGGCGTCGTCAAGGACATGATGTTCACCTGGTTCTTCACCTTCCCCGCCTGCGGACTCATCAGCTTTGTCATGGCCAAGCTGTTCATGATGTTCCTCTAGTCAAACCGAGCGTCCATCCGGACTGCAATGCTTCGCCCACCCGTCTTCGCCTCGAAAGGACCCACCCATGGCAAAGAAACCCGATTCGTTCTACTTTGACAACTACGTCGCCTGCGCCGACCTTGCTGTCCAGGCCGCAGAGTTGCTCATCAAGATTTTTGAGAACTTTGATCCCGCGCAGATCCACGACATGCTCGAGGAGATGCATGCGATTGAGCATGCGGCAGACAAGAAGCACCACGAGCTCGAAGACGCCCTGCTCACCGCCTTTATCACCCCGCTCGAGCGCGAGGATCTGGATCTGATGAGCTGCGCGCTCGACACCGTGCTCGACCGTATTGAGGGCGTCGTGCAGCGCGTCTACTTCACCAACATTCAGAGCATCCATCCCGACGCCATCGTCATCGCCCACAAGGTGACTGACGCCTGCCGCGCCATGAAAGACCTGATGGTCGAGCTTCCCAACTACCGCAAGTCCAAAACGCTGCGCGAGCTGGTCATCCAGATCAACACCATCGAGTCCGAGGCCGACGAGCTCTACATCAACGCCATGCGCAACCTGCACGTTAACGGCAAGGATCCGCTCGAGGTCATCGCTTGGCGTGACGTCTACGCCTTCCTGGAGTACTGCGCCGACTGCTGCGAGAATGTGGCCGATGTTGTGGATTCGATTGTCATGAAGAACAGTTAATTGGGGGTACGTATCCCACCGGTCGCGGGCCCGACCACTAATACCTTTTTCACTCCGGCTGCAAGCAGAGTCGTTCAAAAGGTATTAGTGGTCGGGCCCGCTCCCTTACGTACCACCATTGGGAACTTTGGCTGAGGGGTTGAGCGTGGTGGGGCCTTTGCTGTGATGGCCCTTGATTGCTCGGGGTTTTACTTTGGTATTCGATGAGCGATTGGCTGATTGCCGCTTTGGGTACTCTTTGGGTTACTTTGGGTTTGTTTGATTTTTAATTGTTGGAGGGCTTGTATGTCTTATTTGGATCTGGCTCGGGGTCGGTATTCTTGTCGTGAATTTCAGGATCGTTCTGTTGAGCAAGCTGTTGTGGATGCCATTGTTGAGGCTGGGCGGATTGCTCCTTCTGCTTGTAATAATCATCCTTCTCGTGTGATGGTGCTGGATACGCCTGAGCTTCTGGAGAAGGCTGCTGCTTGTCAGCCTCGGTTTGCTCGTGATGGATCTATCTTTGGCGCTCCGCTCATCTTCCTTATTTGTAACGTTACCGAAGACGCTTGGGTGCGCCCGTATGACCAGATGAATTCCAGTGAAATCGATACGTCCATAGTGTGCGATCAGATGATGATGGAGGCCACCGAGCAGGGCCTGGGAACGTGCTGGGTATGCCATTTTAAGCCCGAGGTGGCACAGGAGCAGTTCAACCTGCCCGAGGGCGTCTATCCCTATCACATGCTCGTCTGCGGATATCCTGCCGACCACATCGCCGACCCCGAGCATCGCGAGGCCCGTACCATTCCCCTCTCCGACTTCCTCCTCAAGTAGATTTTGGGACATGCCCTAAAACCTATCCTTGACCGCTCACCGGTTCGCCGAGTTCTGCGCCACTATGTGCAGGGCTCGGTTTTTTATGTTGCGCGCCCCGGTACAGTCATAAAAAAGGACCCGCAAGCTGCGGGTCCTTTCTAGGCACTAAATTGTAGGCCGAATGTTAGTCCAGGTCGTCGGCAGCGAAGTTGTCGATCGGGGCGAAGGGATCGGCCACGGGGACAACCGGGTCAGCGACGGGCAGCGGCTCGGCGGGAACAGTCACCGCAGGAGAAGCGGCAGAACCGACCGGCGTGGAGGCCATGAGGTCGGCCGGGAAGGAGTTCTGGGCATCGTCCATGAAGTGCTGGATGAGCTTGAGATACTCGGCCTTGAACTCCTCACGAGAAGCCTTGAGACGATCGATCTCCTCGAGCTCAGCCTGCTTTTCGGTCAGAGCCTGGCGGATAACCTCGCGGGCCTTGGCGTCAGCCTCGTTGCGAATACGCTCAGCGTTCTCATTGGCATCGTTGACGATGGTCTCAGCGGTCTGCTGGGCAGCGATCAGGGCAGCGGAAATCTGGCGCTCCTGAGCGGAGAAGTCAGGGGCGGGAGCAGCCACGGGGGCGGCAGGAACGGCCTGGGCGGGGGCATCCTGAGCCTGGGCAAGCTGAGCCTGCGCATCGGCAAGCTGCTGCTCGGTAGCAGTCAGACGACCCTTAAGGTCGACGATCTTAGCGAGCATAGCGTCAACCTCAGAGGACAGCGTCTCCAAGAAGACGTCGACCTCGGCAGGATCGTAGCCACGCTTGGCCTCAGAGAAAGTCTGAGCCTGGATGTCTGCAGGGGTAATAGCCATAACAAGTCTCCTTTTTCATCGCCTCGGCGCTACACGCCCGACGTAAGTTACTAAGTCAGTTCTACACGAGTATACCTATAAGAAGCTGCAGAACCAGCCTCTGCACCAACTGCAACGCAATAATCGCAACGACCGGCGAAAAATCGATACCGCCCATCGGCGGGATGAAACGACGGAACAGGTTGAGCCACGGACCGCACACGCTATCAAGCACCGCGGCAATATCCTGAAGCAAACCACCCTGCTTCATGGGAATCCACGTCATAAAGCAGTAGACGACAATGAGCGTGGAATAGAAGTTGAACAGCGTGTTGACCAGCTGGACGATAGTGTAGATGTTGATGGGAATCTCCTCGTCTTGTCTTTACTTAAGGTAGCCGTCCGCACGAAGCTTCTTGAGATCGGAATCTTTGACCTCGCAACCGGCGGGCAGCACCATGAACACGCGGTCGCCCACCTCCTTGACCGTGGCACCCAGACCGCAGGCAAAGCCGTAAGAGAAGTCCAAGACGCGCTTGGCAACTTCGGTGCGTACGCCCACAAAAATCAGTGCGACAGGCTGCTTGGTGCGAACGCGGCGCACCACGGTCTCCACGTCGTCATAGCTCTCGGGGCGCAGGACATAGGCCGGCAGCTGCGGTGTGGCGTTGATGATATTGCTCGCATAGGCCGAGGCATCGCTCGGTGCAGGCGCGGGCGCAGCGGCGGCACGGGCGCGGGTGTTCTCGGCGTAGCTAGACGGCGTGTCATAGGCACCAGGACGATAACCGCTCGCAACACTGTCCTGCGAGCGCGAAGGCGGGTTATACGTTGTGGCATGGCGAGAGTCATCGCCGACCAGCTGACCGGAGCGCGTATACACGGCAACCGACTCAGCTTCACCGCGGCGCGTCTGACCAAGCAGGCCGTTGCTCGGCTCGTCTTGGGTGTAGAAGCCCTCGCCCGAAGCACCGCTGTAGCCGTTGCCCTGATAACTATCGTCATAGCCGTCATCGTAGCCGTAGTCGTCGTCCTGGCCATAACCCTGGTCGTAACCCTGCTGGCCGCCCAGGTGCATCTTATTTTTAATCTCGTCAAGGAAGCCCATGGTTGTGTCCTCTCGCGGTTTAGTGCAGGCGCCCCGATAATCAGTGCGCACTTCAGAGCCTTATTTTACTGCAAACTCCGGGCTAAATACTACCCTGCCCAGGCGAACGAGCGTAGAGCCCTCCTCAAGGGCAGGCTCAAAGTCCTCGCTCATGCCGCAGGAAAGCTCAGGCAGGTTCAAATCGGGATGCGCCGCCTCCAGCTCATCCCTCAGCTCACGAAGCCCCGCAAAGGTGCGGCGTGCCACATCCTTATTCCCCCGGGGCGCCATAGTCATAAGCCCCTGCACGCAAATTCCCTCAAGTTCCGCAAGCTCACCCGCGGCGGCGCGAATCTCATCGGGCGAAAAGCCTCCCTTCGACTCCTCACCACTCACATTGACCTCAATGAGCACACGCTGGGGGCCGGCGAGCTCGCCTGCCTCAATCTTGCGGACAGCACGGCTCGAGATCGCCTGCGCCAGATGCAGCGAACCCACCGAGTGAATCAGCTCGGCTGAGCCCAGCACCGCATTGATCTTATTGGTCTGCAGGTTGCCGATCATATCGAAGCGCACCTCGGGCAGCTCCGGATGCTCCGCCAGACCCGTGAGCTTGCGAACCAGCTCCTGCGGGCGGTTCTCGGCAAAATGGCGATACCCCGCCTGGATGGCGGCAACGGTCTCATCGACACCAACGGTCTTGGACACGGCAATGAGGCTCGCGGCGTCGTGGGGACGGCCCGCGCGATCGAGCGCCGCATAAAAACGTTCCAGAATCTGCTCGCGGCGAGCGCGCATCAAGTCCAAATAGTTATCCATTGCCAATCGCCTCCGCTGACAGCCAAACAAGTAGTCCCATGCTAACGCAAGAGCGCGGCCCCGCATGTGCAAGGCCGCGCTCACTTAGGTATTTACAATCTTTCGACGAACGGGGTTACTTACTCCTCGTCGTCCTCGCCATCGTCCTCATCCTCAAGATGATCGAGCAGGTAGCGAAGACCCTCGCTGACCTCGTTAACGGGCACCTTGGCAACGTAGCGTGCATCGACGGCGGGCCTCATGATAACACCCTCGCCCGAAGGCACGCGCATGCTCTCGAGCTCATCCTCATCAGTGCAGGCGATATCACCGGCAGTCATACGCTGTCCGGTCAACAGGAAGGTCAGACGGCAGGCGGCATCGATGGAAATCGAGGCGATGCGATCGAGATAGCGCGATACCATGATGGCGCGGCGCAGGTCGTCATAGTTGCTGTCGTCGTCCATAAAGTCGCCCGTATCCATACGGTTAAAGGTGCGGAAGAACTTCTCGTAGGCGGCGTGCACTGGCTCGTCCTCGACGGCCAAGTTGCAGATGATGGACATGTCGTTGGTGACGAGCGCAGAAAGCGAAGAGCCCAGCACCTGGTAGACGGCCTCAGCCTCGGCCTCGACCGTGCCGACAAGCTCCTTGGGCAGCGAGATGTCGGCCTTGATCATATGACGCGTGGCACGGCAAATCTGGCGAACCTTATCGGTCATGCGCTGCAGGTTAAAGTCGACGTAGATGATCGTCTGCAGCAAGCGGAAGTCGGAGGCGACCGGTGACTGCGTGGCAATCAGGTTGTAGCAGACGGCCTCCAGGTTGGCGCAGCGTGCGTCAATCGAAAGCGTGCGCTTCTTGGTCTTGGTGGCGAGCTTGCGGTCGTCGGTAACATAGGCCCTCACGGCATCGTGGAGGGCCAGATCGACGGCCTCGTAGATGCTCAGCATCTCGTGGCGGGCCTCGATGAGCTGACGGGAAAACAGTTTGCGCATGGTTCACTCCAATCAGTTGGGTGCGGTCATGCCGCCCGCACAGTGAATACGCACCGGACCAGGTCCGATCGGCTTGGGACTAGTCGCACCGATCAGCCAAAGCGGCCGGTGATATAGTCTTCCGTCCGCGAGTCCACCGGGCTGGTGAAGATCGCGTCGGTTTGACCATACTCGATGAGCGTAGCGGGCTCGCCGGCAACTTCCTGCAAGAAGAATGCGGTGTAGTCGCTAATGCGAGCTGCCTGCTGCATTGAATGCGTGACGATGATGATCGTCATCTCGGGCGCCAGCTCGGCCATCAAATCCTCGACCTTAGAGACGGACGTGGGGTCGATGGCGGAGCAGGGCTCGTCCATCAGAAGGACATCGGGTTGCACCGCAAGCACGCGCGCGATGCACAGACGCTGCTGCTGACCGCCCGAGAGCGCCAAGCCATCCTTGTTGAGCTGATTGGATACCTCTTTCCAGAGGTTGGCGCGCTTGAGCGATTCTTCCACGATGTCATCGAGGTCACTTTTGCTAGTCACGCCCTGCAGACGAGGGCCAAAGGCGACATTCTCGTAGATGGATTTGGGAAACGGATTGGGCTGCTGAAAGATCATGCCCACGCGGCGACGGAGGTCGACCGGGTCGACACCCTCGGCATAGATATCGTTGCCGTCGAGCGTCATGGTGCCCTCGACGCGCGTACCCTCGATCAGGTCATTCATGCGGTTGATGCAGCGCAAAAACGTCGACTTGCCGCAGCCCGAAGGGCCAATGAAGGAGGTGATGGCGTTTTTGGCGATGTTGAGGTCAAGCCCCGTCAGCGCATGAAAGTCACCGTACCAAAAGTTGAAATCCTTGGCCGTAATGGCCGCTTGCTCCAACGCGGGAGCGGACTGATAAACGGACATGGGACTCCTTAACTAGCGACGCTTACGCGACAGGAAGCGCGCAAACAGGTTGAAGGCCAAAATGATCACCATCAGCAAGAGCGCAGTGCCGTAGGCTGCGTTCATGTTGATGCCGTCGTTGGCAAGCAGGTACAGGTGAACGGTCATGGGACGACCGGAATCGAGCGGCGAAATAGGTAGATTGATGGCCTGGCCCATGGTGTAGAGCACCACGGCGGTCTCGCCGATGGCACGGCCGATGGCAAGGACGATGCCCGTGGCAATGCGGCCAAAGGCCGAAGGAAGCACGATCTTGGAGACGACCTGCCACTTGGTAGCGCCCAGGCCGTACGCGCCCCAACGGATATAGCGCGGAACGGCGCGAATAGCCTCCTCGGTGGTGCGCATGACGATAGGCAGCATCAGAAGCGCCAGCGCCAGGGCAGCCGAGACCATCGAAAGGCCCAGGCCCATGGCCTCGACAAACAAGGCGTAGCCAAAGAGACCCATAACGATGGAGGGCACCGAGGCCAAAGCATCGGCAGCATAACGGATGAGCTCGACGACCTTGCCCTGTTTGGCGTACTCGGCCAGATAGACGGCCGCTAGCACGGCGACCGGCGTACAGATGAGCATGGCGAGCGCCGTCACGTAGATGGTCGAGACAATCGTAGGCCAAATGCCGCCCTCGGCGTTGACACCCTGGGGCCAACCGAAGATAAAGTCGAGCGAAATATGCGGTAAGCCATTAACAACCACGTAGGCGATGATAGCGACCAGCACAAGCGTGGTGATGCAGGCCGCGGCGCGGAACACGCCGAGCATGATCTTGTTTGACAGGTCCTTGTTGATACGGCCCTTCTTACCGTGGGAAAGGGCACGCTTGATGCGCTCGCGCGACGAGGTCGTATCGACCGTCGTGTCAACGGAATCGGACATAGCCTACCCCCTCTTCTTCTTGGAAATCAGACGGACGATGCCCACCAGCATGGCGGAGATGATAAACAGGACCACGCCCATGCCGAACAGCGCCGAGCGGTGCAGGCCCGAGGAATAGCTCATGTCGAGCGCGATCTGGCTCGTGAGCGTCGAGATGGGGCTCGCAATGCTGTCGGGAATAACCGGAGCGTTACCCACGACCATGAGCACGGCCATGGTCTCACCGATGGCACGGCCCATACCCAGCACGATGGCATCAACGATACCCAGTTTGGCGGCAGGTAGCACGACCTTATAGATGGTCTGCCACTTAGTAGCACCCATGGCATACGATGCCTCGCGAATGCCCATGGGAATGGAATTGAGGGCATCGATGGTAAGCGTCGTGATGGTAGGGACGATCATGATGGCGAGCACGAACCACGCTGTCAGCGCACCAAAACCAAGACCACCGGTCAGTTGTGCGATAAACGGGCGGATAATGATCATGCCGAAAAAGCCGTAGATGATAGAAGGGATGCCGGCCAGCAGGTCGACGGCAGGGCTGATGAGCTTGCGCACGCGCTTGCTGGCAATCTCGACCAGGTAAACGGCCGTACCCACGCCCAGCGGCACGCCCATGGCGAGCGCACCGACGGTCACCAGACCCGAGCCGGCAAGCAGCGACAAGATGCCGTAGTGGCCCTCAGAGGGCGCCCACGTAAAGCTAAAGAAATCCGCCAGACCGATGTCGGTAAAGACGGGCAGCGCCGAGTACGTGGTAAAGACAAAAATCAAGATGACGGTAACGACCGCCAAGAACGCGCAGGCAAAGAAGATCCACTTCAGCGCCTTCTCCTTGATATAGGTACTGCGCGATACGAGCGCCAGCTCGCGCTTCTTGGGCGCCTGAGCATTCTGCTCAGTCTGGGAGTTTTCCTGTGCTTCCATGCTACTCACTCCCCTTCTCGTCGTTGGTGACGGGAATAAAGCCCGCCTCGCGAATCTGCTTGTCCATCTTTTCGGACGTCACGTAGTCGATGTAATCCTGCGCCCGCTGCGAGGGCACACCCTTCACAAAGAAGTAAAGGTCGCGCGAGATGGGATAGCCGCCGCTCGCGACCGTCTTCTCGGACGCCTCAACATGATTGACCGAGACGGCCTTGACCGAGGTCTTGGCGTTGAGGCTATCGACGAAGCCCAGCGAAATGTAGCCAATGGCACCGCGCGAACGAGATACCACGTCGCGCACCTGGCCCGTGCCCGAAAGAACGGCCGAGCGGCGATCGAACGGGGTGCCGTCCATCACGATGGTGCGAAAGGCCTCACGCGTGCCGGACGCCTCATCTCGGTTGATGACCTGAATCCTCAGGTCCTCGCCACCGACTTCTTTCCAGTTGGTGATCTTGCCGGCGTAGATATCGCGGAGCTGCTCGGTCGAGAGGTTATCGACGGGGTTATCGTCGTTCACGATGACCGCAATACCGTCGTGGGCAATGACGATGGGAGTCAGGCCCAGATCCTGTTCGTCGGCATTGAGTCCACGGGAGGAGCTGGCGATATCGGCCGTGCCGGCGCTGACGGCCTCGATCCCAGCGGAAGAACCCAAACCGGAAACGAGCACGTCGATGCCGGTCTCCTCCTTAAAGCCCTCGGCCGCAATCTCGGCGATAGGAAGGCAGGTCGTGGAGCCGGCCACGGTAATGGAAGAGGTCGAAGATCCCGAAGAACAGGCGCACAGCGTAAGCGTAAGCACAGCGGCGCTCAGAACCGATACGATCTTTCTCATAGCATCACGCCGATCGCAGCATGGCGCCCACAGGTGCCGTCCTCGTTACGGTAGGAATAAAAGCGGTCGTTCTGACGCACGGTCGAAAGCTGGGTATCCACGATATTATCCGCGTCGACACCGACATCTACCAGCGCCTCGCGAATGGCAGCGGAAAGATCAAGCATGCGAGAGGTATTCGCATCGATGCAAGAGAACTCGGCGGCAAAGCGATCCATGAGTTCCTGGGATACCTCATATTCGTCACCCAAGATATGGGGGCCGATATAGGCGGAAACGTCGCTCGCATCGCAACCGGCAGCATCGCAAAGCGCCTGGCACGCCTTGGCGGAAATACGTGCAATCGTGCCCTTCCAACCGGAGTGCACCACGGCAAATCCGCCGGGGGCCACCAGCACCACGGGAACGCAGTCGGCAAAGCAGAGCAGCACGGGCACGTTATGCGCCGTGCAGACGATGGCATCACAGCCCTCGGCAATCTGCTCGCGAACGTCCTCAAGGTCATCGGCGCCGTTCGAGGTCACCGCAACGATATGATCACCATGGACCTGATTGGGAACGAGCAGGTTGTGCTCGCACTCGGCGGCACCCATAGCCTCGAGCGCACGACGACGATTTTCTTGAACAGCAAAGGGGT
This sequence comes from uncultured Collinsella sp., assembly GCA_900542305.1. Lineage (GTDB taxonomy): Bacteria > Actinomycetota > Coriobacteriia > Coriobacteriales > Coriobacteriaceae > Collinsella. The sequence goes on from UQMU01000011.1 coordinate 41,220, forward strand.
CATCGCCAACATGCGAGCCCAAGTTGAGTGAGGAGTACGCATCTTCGGAAACACCACCGGCGCGCTCGGTGAAGGCAAAGCGAACATCGGATGTCGCGCCCTCCACCAACGTAACTCCATCATGGTCGACACGCGAAACGTTGTCCGCACGTGCTGCCATACTAAAGCCTCCTAATAACACAAGTATTGCGGCGACGCCGCAGCAGTCCGTGCCATACGGCTGCATACTTCATCAAAAAGGATACCCGCAGCGGTAAGGAGCAAACGTAAAGGGAACGTAAGGAGATTGGAGGCTTTCGTTTACAAAGGCGAAACAGAACAAAAAAGGGGCGTGCCCAATCGGACGCACCCCTTGCAAGTCGTTGAGAAAAACGAACTAGAAGCTACCGCGCTTCAGGAAGTCGGGAAGCTCGAACTGATCGTTGCCGAAGTTAGGAAGCTCGGTGCCACCAACGTTGCGGGTCGGAGCGGCCTGAGCCGGACTGGTGGCCGGAGCGGTGCGTTGCGGCTCAGCGGAGGCAGCGGCCTTGCTCTGAGACTGCTGAGCAGCAAAGAGCTCGTCCTGGCGGTTGACGTTGGAGTCGGAGAAGCCCGTAGCGATGACGGTGATACGCACCTGGTCGCCCAGGGACTCGTCGACAACGGTACCGAAGATGATGTTGGCCTCGGGATCGACGGCATTGGCGACAACGTCGGCGGCGTCGCTGATCTCTTGGATGCCCAGGTCCTTGGAACCGGCGATGGAGAGCAGCACGCGCGTGGCACCATCGATGGAGCTCTCGAGCAGCGGGCTGGAGATGGCCTGCTGGGCAGCATCGACGGCACGGGTATCCCCAGAAGAGGTACCGATACCCATCATGGCAGTACCGGCCTGCTTCATGATGGTCTTAACATCGGCGAAGTCCAGGTTGATGATACCGGGGACGGTGATGAGGTCGGTGATGCCCTGGGTGCCCTGGGAAAGGACGCCATCGGCAATCGCGAAGGCCTCGAGCATGGTGGTCTTCTTCTCGGCGATGTCGAGCAGCTTATCGTTAGGGATGACGATCATGGTGTCGACGCAATCGGAGAGGGTCTTAATGCCCTCCTCGGCGCTCTTCTTGCGCTTGCGGCCCTCGAAGGTGAAGGGCTTGGTCACGACGGCGACGGTCAGCGCACCGACCTCGTTCATCGCGATATCGGCAACGATGGGAGCAGCGCCGGTACCGGTGCCACCGCCCTCGCCGCAGGTGATGAACACCATGTCGGCGCCAGCGAGCGCCTCGGCAATGTCGTCGCGGGACTCATCGGCAGCCTTGCGGCCAACCTCGGGGTTGGCGCCGGCGCCCAGGCCGCGGGTAAGGTCGGTGCCGATGTGCACCTTGATATCGGCATCAGAGATCGCGAGTGCCTGAGCATCGGTGTTGATGGCAACAAACTCGACGCCGCGGATGCCCTCTTCGATCATTCGATTGACCGCGTTGGTACCGCCGCCGCCGACGCCGACCACCTTAATGACGGCAAGGTAGTTGTTGATCTCTGTCTCGTGCATGTCGGTCCTCCGAACAAAGGTTATAGCCATAGCATGGGTCGACCCCTGCGCACATTAACCTTCAGGTTGAAAGTAAATGCAAAGGTAAACCGTATTATGTTTGCACATTATGAACGTATCAGTCAAATAATTGACCGTGAAAACCAAACAAACCAGATAAACGGCGTGGTATGGCCCCTCAACAAAGCATCAACCAGCGCTACGAGGTCGGAGCGTTCCTAAATGTATAGTTACCCGGAGAGCGCACATTGATATACGTTACGCCCTCTACCTGCGAAAGCAGCTTGGTGACCACGCGCTCCTTCTTGACGATATCGTTCGAATCGCCCAGCGACACCTCAATGCCGTTATTGAGGTTTGCCGAGATGGCTTCGACCGAAGGCGTGGAAATATCCTTGACTTGTCCCAAGAACTCGCTCGAAAAACCACGCACATAATCCAAGCCGGCCTTAACGGCCTTGGAGCTCACCGCCTGGCCGGAAACCGGAGCGACATCCGCCGAGACATCAGTCAACAGCACCGCGCCATAGTGCTTAGCGAGCGCCAGCGCGGCATCAATGCCGGTCAGGGTATTTGAGCCCTGCCCCGTCGTGATGACGTTGCCCTGATCGTCCACTTCGACCGACGCCGACAGCGGGGCGATCCAGGTGTCATCATCCCCGATGGCCCAGGCAAGGTCATCGGAGCTGATATAGGCAATTGCAATGACCTTGCGCTCCATAGGCGTAATGATGAGCGTATGCGGGAACTGACGCTGGACATCCACGCCCGAGACCCACGGGTTCTGCTTGAGGTCCTCGGTAATCTGGTCGGGATCGACGTTAAAAAGCGACGTTCCCTCGGGCAAATCGATCAGCTGGATAGCATCGTGCTTCGTCACATGCTCGCTGCCTTGAATCTGAATATCAGTGGCGGTAAACAATCCAGAGTTGATCACCACGACGGCAACGACGACGAGCACGGCCAAGACGGCCAGAACGCCGCCCGCGATTTTGCCTTTGCCTGTAACGAGAGAAGCGGCGTCTGACGTTTTATTTGCCATCGCCCCAAGTGAAGACAACGGGTTGACGCCTTTTTTACCCGAAGGCTTCTTGGCGGTAGCCGGCACCGATGTCAGCGAGCGCGGTTTCGATGCGCCCAGCGTGCGACCCGGACGCGCCGCCTTAGTTCCCGTCGAGGGCTTAGGAGTTGCCATGGGACGGGCAGGCCTGGCGCCCATAACAGGCTTTGACGTCACCGAGGGACGCGAGGACTTTTTTGCGGCCGGACGATTACCGAGCTGAGAGCCGACGACCGGACGCCCGGCCTGTCGTGCATGCCCGACAGACTTAGAGTGCGCGACGGTATTGCGTTGAGGTTTGGCAGGCGCGCCGGAACGCCCTCCGGCGCGGCGGAAGGTGGGTTTCGATGCTCTAGAAGCCGAGGAATTTAACTTCCGGTCTGAGCTCGATGCCATACGCCTCCCTCACCTTTCCGTGCACATGTCTGATAACCGCGGCAACGTCATCGGCCGAGGCAGTTCCGTTATTAACGATAAAATTAGCGTGAACGGGCGAAACTTCCGCGCCGCCAATCGAAAAACCCTTTAATCCACAATCCTCGATAAGCTTGCCCACACTCGCATCGGGCGGGTTACGAAAGACCGACCCGCAAGATGCGCGACCCATGGGCTGCGTACGCTTGCGCCTCGTCAGGTACCGTTCCATGCGCTCGCGAATGTCGGCCTTGGGCGCCGGTTTAAGCTTGAGCACGCACTCGAGAATGATCTCATTGCGGGGAAGGCTACATTCGCGGTAGCCCCAAGTGATCTCGGACCCCGCATAATGCTTGATACCGGATGCCGGGTCAAACGTTACGACATCCTCAACCAGCGAGCCAATCCACTCGGTCCGTGTGCCGGCATTCATAGATATCGCACCGCCGACCGAACCAGGAATGCCAACGGCAAACTCAAGGCCCGAGAGGCTACGCGACAGGGCATCGTTGACCAGGCGCGCAAACATCACGCCCGCACCGACCGTCAGCGTACAACCGTCATCGGCAATAACCGTGCGCTGAAACTCACGTCCGAGCGAAATGACGGCACCGCGATAACCGCCATCGGCAACCAGCAGATTGGAGCCCTTGCCGATGATGACCCACGGCACCTGCTCGCGATCGAGCACCGCCACGGCGCGGCGGAGGGCATGATAGCTATGGCACGTCACAAAGAGGTCGGCCTTGCCGCCGATACGATAGCTCGTATGACGCGCAAGGCGCTCGTCCTCGATCACATCCGTGTCGATCATGCCCGAGAGCGCCATGACGGCGTTAAACAGACCCATTAGACTTAAGCGTCTTTCTTGGCAGTCAGATACTCGATAAACTCGGGACCGACGGTCGTAACGTCACCGGCACCCATGGTGAGCAGCAGGTCGCCCCCGCCCACCATCTGCTCGAGCTCCTGATTGAGCTCAAGACGGCTGGAGCAGTACACGACCTCCTTGCCAGGATGCTTGGCGCGCACGGTATCGGCGAGCATCTTAGAGGTGACGCCCGGAATGGGCATCTCGCCAGCCGAGAACACATCAATCAGCAGCAGCTTATCGGCATTGGCAAATGCATCGGCAAAGTCGTCGCACAGGGCCTGCAGGCGCGAATAGCGGTGCGGCTGGAACACGACGTCGACGTGCTTGTAACCCAGCGACGAAGCGGCAGCAAGCGTCGCCTTGATTTCGGTGGGGTGATGGCCGTAATCATCGACCACGGTGATGCCATCGATATCGCCCACGTGGGTAAAGCGACGGCGGACGCCCTCAAAGCTCGAGAGCGCCTTGGCGGCGGCGTCGATGTCAAGGCCCAAGACATGGGCGACAGTGAGCACGGCCGTGGCGTTGAGCATGTTGTGGCGACCGGGATTGCTCTTGATCTCCACAGCGTGCTCAGTGCCGTCCTCAAAGCGAACGATAAAGTCACTCTGGATGCCCTTGACATCCGGGTGCACGCAGACGATGTCGTTGCTCTCGGCAAAGCCGTAGGAAAGCACGTGACGGCCCGTCGACTTGGCGAGCTCGACCAGATGCGGGTCCTCGCCGCAGACGATGACGGTGCCGTCCTCGCCCACCAGGCTCATGAATTTGGCGAAAGTCGCCTCGATCTCCTCGATACCCGAGTAGTGATCGAGGTGGTCGGCCTCGACGTTGGTCACAATGACCACGTTGGGGTTCAGGAACAGGAAGGAGCTGTCGGACTCGTCGGCCTCGGCGACAAAGTAGTCACCCGAGCCGTTCTTGCCGTTCGTGTCATAGCCCTCGACGATGCCGCCGATCAAGAAGCTCGGATCCAGACCCATGCGGTCGAGCATGGTGGCGCACATCGAAGACGTGGTGGTCTTGCCATGCGTGCCGGCAACGGCGACGGTAGTGTAGCCATGGCCCAAAGCAGAGAGCATCTTGGCACGGGGCCACACGGGAATGCCCAGCTCGCGAGCGCGCACGAGCTCAGGGTTGGACTCCGGAATAGCGGTGGAGACAACAACCACGTCGGGCTTGACCTCGTCGATCGTGGCTGCCTCATGGCCCACGTGCACCTTCACACCAGCGCGGGTAAGCTGGCGGATATAACGTGACGTCTTAAGATCGGAGCCGGTAACGGCATAACCGCGCTCGTGCAGAACGAGGGCGATGCCGCTCATGCCGGCGCCGCCGATACCGATAAAGTGGGCGCTCTTAAACTCGGGCGCGGAGGTTGCAGTCTGGGAATCAGCCATGTGCTCGTGTACTCCTTGCGTAAACACTGCCTGTAACCCGTTAACTGTACCGCACCTACCGCATCAGCGCGAGGGCGACCGACGATATCCCGTCTAACTAACGCAAACCCTCTACCGCATCGGCCAGAAGAGCGGCGGCCCTTTCCTGAGCCAGACCACGCGCCGCCTGACGCATGGCGTCGCGCGCCGCCGCGTCATCGACCAGGTGCAGCAGCTCATCGGCAAAGGCAGAACCGTCGATATCGGCATCGGCGCAGAGCACGCCGGCCCCGACGTCGACCAGATAACGGGCATTGGTGGTTTGATGGTCGGCCGTCGCATGCGGATACGGCACGAGCACCGAGGGCACGGCGAGCGCAGCGATCTCGGCCACGCTCGATGCGCCCGAACGCGAGAGCACCAAATCGGCAGCAGCCAGCATATCGCCCATGTTGTCGATGTAAGGCTGGACGCGATAACGCTTCGCCTCCTCGGGCGTCAGCGCCAAAGCGTGCTCGGTCTCCTCAAAGCCGTCGGCACCCGTCGAATGCAACACATAGAGGTTCTTGCGCGAAAGCAGCTCATTTTTGAGCGAAACCGCGCGCTCGTTGAGGTGCTGGGCGCCGAGTGAACCGCCAAAGACGAGCAGCAGCGTAGCGTCCTCGGGAACGCCAAGTGCCTTGCGGCCGCGAGCGCGATCGCCCTCGATCACCGAGCGACGTACGGGGTTGCCGGTCATGAGCACGTGGTCAGGGTCACCTTCGCGCTCAAAGACCGCGCGCGCTGCCGGCACCGAGATGCACACGCGGGCGGCGTGGGAGTTCATCATCTTGTTGGCCAGGCCCGGAACAGAGTTCTGCTCATGTAGCAGATACGGAACGCCTGCGCCCTTGCACCACCCCAGCAGCGGAACCTCGACATAGGCACCAAAACCGATGGCAGCATCGGGCTTGCCGACCTTTGAGAAATGACTGGCGAGCGCACGCTTGGCTTTGTTGACACGCCACAGCGAGGTCAGCGCCGTCCAGGGACGGGAGCGGTCGAAGCCCGTGACCGTAATGGGCACAAAATCAAACCCAGACTCGGGGACCAGACGACCCTCGAGCTTGCGCGACTGGCCCACGAACACAACGTGATGGCCACGGTCACGCAGCTCTTCGGCCAGGGCGAGCGCGGGGTTAATGTGTCCTGCCGTGCCGCCGGCTGCAATAGCAACGGTCATTTTATCGGTCATGGTAGTCCCTTCGTACACGCGGTCCCTGGTCGTCGGTGCGCAGACGCGCCGACGGGTCCGAGTTCAAATCGATTCGATTATATCCGCCGCCCGCGTTGCGAGGGCTGGGGCGCTGAGGACGACCTTGCGGAGCCGTCCGCGGACGTGGACGAGCTGCCGGCTCGGATGCAGAACCATCCAGAACGGTAAAGCCGCTACGCGAAGGTCGTTCACCGCGCACATGGGCTACGCCGGCGGTGCTCTCGTCCATAACGGCAAAGCTCTCACGGCGGCGGTCATACTCATCGCGGCGGGCGCTCTCGTACGAAACGCGCAGGATCAACCCGGCAAGCATGAGCGACACAATAATCGACGAACCGCCGTAGCTAATAAACGGCAACGGTTTACCCGTCATGGGAAACACGTTGAGGATGCCCAGCGCGTTAATCAAGAACTGCACCGCGAGAATGACCGCGGAGCCAGACGCCATAAGCGCGCCCCGACGATCGGTCGCCTGCTCGGCAATGCGAAACGCCGAGTAGATCAGCATCGCAAACACCAAGAAGAACAGCACGGTTCCGACAAAGCCGACTTCCTCGCCAATGATGGCCAGGATGTAGTCATTGTGCGCCTCGGGCAGATACGAGTACTTCATGGTTGAGTTGCCGATGCCACGGCCGAACAGACCGCCCGAGGCAAAGGCCATGATGGCAAGCGTGGCCTGATAGCCGTCACCATACTCGTCAGCCCAAGGGTTCAAGGCAACCTGAATACGCACCATACGGTACGGCTCTGCGACAAGTGCAATCACGATCACGAGAATGCCGAAGATTAGCACGCCGATGATAAATCTGGGGTCGAGACCCGCAAACAACGCCATGCACATGAGGGTCAACAGGATGATCAGGACAGTACCGAAATCGGGCTGGATAAAGATCAGAAAGAGCGAAATACCCAGGTAGATGCCCATCTTGCGAAGGAATTCGTTGATGTTGCCACCGGGCGAAAAGAAGCGATCAAGCATGATGGCCGAATACGCAATGGCAAATGGCTTTAAAAACTCGGAAGGCTGGAACTGAATACCGGCGATGTTGAGCCAGCGCGTGGCGCCACGGCTGCCGCTGCCCACCAAGAACACCAGAAACAGTAGCCCTATCATGCCGATAAGGAAGATCCTAAGCACATCCTCCCCAAACCAGCTGTCCGGCAAAACGCGCACGATGGCAATCAGCGCCAGAACACCAACCACGGCAAACGCGGCCTGTCGACCCAGGAAAAACGTCGCCGAGCCATTCTCGTGCAGCGCCTCGACCGAAGACGCCGAGTACACCATCAGCAGACCAAAGCACACCAAAGTAAACAGGCAGGCCATAAATATCAGACGGGGGCGCATGATGCGGGCGGGAACGCCGGCAATATAGCGTTCGCTAAACGACTGCCCGCCGCGACCGGAACGCGGTGTGCTGCGCCGCGAGGAAGCACGGTCCGAGTCGGGCCTCCTCATACCTTGTCGGGGGCTCTCCTCTCTCACCGGCAACCCCTATTCCATTTGCGATTTCGCCGCAGCGGCAAGCTGGGCCACATAGTCCTTAAACACGCGGCCGCGCTCCTCATAGCCCGAGAACTCATCGAACGAAGAGCAGGCAGGAGAAAGTAAGATCACGTCGCCACGGCTCGACAGCGAACGGGCAACGTCCACGGCATCGCGTAGGTCATCCGCTTGGGCGATATCCACATCGCCATCGACATCGGCCTCGTCCATAGCGGCGGTGAAGCGCTCGCGCGCATCGCCAAAGCAGACGACCGAGCGCACGTTATCCATAACAACGCGCGCGAAGTCCGTGAGCGGCGTGCCCTTATCGTGGCCGCCGAGCAGCAAGATCACGTCGTCATCGGGAAATGCCGTCAGTGCCTTCTCGACCGCGTCGGTGTTGGTCGCCTTGGAATCGTTGACGTAGCGCACTCCGTCAATCTCGCCGCACGGCTCCACGCGGTGCTCGAGCGGCTGGAACGAAGCCAGACCGCGGCGGACACCATCGACATCGGCACCGACTGCCAGGGCAACCGTGGCAGCGCACAGGGCATTGATAACATTGTGATGGCCCGAGATCTTGAGTTCGGATGTAGCGATGAGCGGGGTCTCGACGCCCTTCAGGCGCACGATCATCTTGCCATCGCGCACAAAGGCGACATCCTCACCCTCTGGCTCGTCAAAGGCAACCTTGCAGATGCGACGACCCGGCGTGTAGATGTACTCATCGAACTCGTGAATGCCGGCATCTTCGACGTCGACAACCGCCAGATCGTCATCGACCATATTGTCAAACAGTTTGATCTTGGCAAGCGCATAGTTCTTATGGCTCTTATGCCAGCCCAAGTGGTCGGGAGTGATGTTGAGCAGCACTGCCACACGAGGGTGGAGCTCGGTGGTCGTAGCAATCTGATAACTCGAGAGCTCAGCCACAAACCATTCGTTGTGGGCTCGGCCGTCAATCTCGTTGACCGGCGGCTCGCCGATGTTGCCGACAGCTACGCTGGCCTCGCCGGCAACCTTGAGCAGATAATCAGTCAGCGACGTGGTGGTCGTCTTGCCGTTGGTGCCCGTGATGGCAATCCAGTTATCGGGCGACAGACGATAGGCAAACTCTGGCTCACCCATAATCTGAGCGGCATGTTCGCGCCCGGCCTTAAAGAAGCCCGAGAACTCCGAGATGCCCGGGCACGTCACGCATACGTCATAGGCGCCCTCGACTTGTTCGGTCCCATAGACAAACGACGCACCAGCAGCCTCGAGCGCACGCGTGGCGTCATTGGGCTCAGAGGTGCCGCCGCCATACACGGTAACGGCGTTTACGCGCTCGGGATGCGCCAGCGCCCAGCGGGCGACATCGAGACCGGACTTGCCCTGACCCAAAACGAGCAGGCTAAAGACATCAGCAAGAGGCATGAAAGACCACTATCCCAACTGGAAGAACAGAGCAAGGCCAACGGCGCCAAAGGCCGCAGCGATAATCCAAAAACGGATGACGACCTTGGTCTCGGCCCAGCCCTTCTTTTCGAAATGATGATGGATGGGTGCCATAAGAAAGACGCGCTTGTGCGTAAAGTGGAAGTAGACAACCTGAATCATGACCGACAGGGTCTCAACGATAAATAGGCCGCCGATGATGAGGGAGACGACCTCGGTGTTGGTCATGATGGACGTGCAGGCAAACGCGGCGCCCAGGGCAAGCGAGCCGGTATCGCCCATAAAGATGCTCGCCGGATAGCAGTTGAACCACAGAAAGCCCAAGCAGGCACCGGCACACGCGGTGCAGAAGATGGACAGGTTCACGTCTCCGTGCAAAAACGCCATGGCAGCCATGGCGAGCATGGCGATCATGGAGGTGCCGCCAGCAAGACCGTCAAGGCCATCGGTCAGGTTCACGGCATTAGAAAGACCGGCAATCATCAGCCAGCAAAAGACAATGTAGAGCCACGGGAACGAAAGGCCGCAGATGGTGGTCGAAAGAACACCGAGGTCAATCGTCAGGCCGCCGGGAAAACGAATCTCGGGGGCGACACCGCACCAGTTAACGGCAAGTACCGTAAAGGTGACACAGATAATGGTTAGGCCGATCATCTTGGCATGAGGCGTCAGACCGAGCGAGCGCCCATGCGTAACGGAGGTCAGGTCGTCGATCAGGCCCAGCACGCCGGTCGCCAGCGTGGCGAGCAGCACAAGCACGAGCTCGGTGGTGAGCTTGCCCATCAGCAGGCAGGTCAGCGAGATCGCGACGAGGATGACAACGCCACCCATGGTGGGCGTTCCCTGCTTAACCAAATGACGCTTGGGGCCGTCGGCACGAACCTGCTGGCCGATACCCTCGACCTTGAGTAGTTTGATCCACCACGGCATGAGCAGCAGCGCAATGGCAGCGGCGATGCCAAGCCCCAAAAAAGCCTGATACGTTGGATACGAGGGATTGCCGAACATGGGCTAGCACACACCTTCCACAAAGCGGTCGAGCTCAACAAAGCGGGAACCCTTGACCAGTACAACATCATGTTTTTCAAGCGCGCCGCCCATGCGGTCGAGCACCTGCTGATAATCGGAGAACACCTGGATGCGGTCATCGTCCATGCCCATCATGCGCGCGGCATCGGCCATAAGCTGGGACAGCTCACCACCCACGCACGCCAGCATGTCGAGCTTCTTGGCGGCGGCATAGGCGCCCACGAGCTCATGCATGCGAGGAGCCTCATCGCCCATCTCGCCCATCTCGCCCAGGATAGCCATGCGAGACCCCGCGCACGAAAGCGAGCACAGCAGGTCGAGGCCAGCAGCCATCGATTCGGCACTGGCGTTATAGGAGTCATCGATGATGCGTGCACCGCTCTTGGCGCGCTTGATCTCCTGGCGGTGACCGGTGATCGTGAGGCCCCTAAAGGCAGCATCGATCTGCTCGGGTGTCACGCCCAGGCGATAGGCAACCGCGGCGGCCTTAACGGCATTAGGAACGGACTGCACGCCGGGGATGGCAAGCATGGTATCGATCGTCTCACCCTGGCCAAAATCGAGCGTAAAGACCGGACGGCCCTCGTCATCAACACGAATGTCGCGGGCGCGGACCTCATCATCGTCCGATACGCCGGCCAGCATCACGTCGATACCAGCAGGCTGGGCGAACGTATCGCGAATGAACGGCGTAAAGTCGTCCTCGCCGCCCAAAACCAGCAGCGGCAAGAAGTCGCCAGCGGCGCACATACCCTGGACAATCTCGGCCTTAGCGCGGGCGATGTTCTCGCGGCTGCCCAAAATGCCGATGTGAGAGGTACCGATCTTGCTCACGATGGCAAGGTTGGGATTGGCGGACTGGGACAGGCGCTCGATCTCGTGGAAATGGTTCATGCCCATCTCGAGCACCAGGACCTCGGTATCGGCCGGAGCGGAAAGCACCGTGAGCGGCATGCCGATCAGGTTATTGAAATTGCCCTTGGTGGCCCAAACACGATAGCGCTTGGCGAGCACGGCGGCGAGCACGTCCTTGGTCGTCGTCTTGCCGATGGAACCGGTAATACCAACGACCAGGCAGCCAAGCTCCAGACGGTACGTGTGCGCCAAACGCAGCAGAAAGTCCTCGGGATCATCGGTCAGCAAGATGGCACAGCCCTTGTCCTGCGCCAGCGAGACCAGCTCGGCCTCGGGCTCACGCGTCATTACGACGGCGCCGGCACCCGACTGGACGGCACGGGAAGCAAAATCATTGCCGTCGACGTTTTCACCGGGAAAGGCGACGAAAATCGTCCCTTCCTCGACCTGACGCGAGTCGATAACGCACCCGCGGCATACCCGATCGGCTTCTCCCGTCACGGTTCGGGCCCCTGTTGCGGCCGCGAGGTTGTTGACGGCGATCTCTATCATTGCAGCTCCCCTGTAAACCTAATAATGCTATCGGCGTATTGTATCCCAGCGCCGCGCATGCGTGGTGCAGGGCATGTGAACACCCCTCATATGGGACAACAAACCACGCCCCAAAGATTGTAACCCCCTACTTCGTGTGCGGGATACCCAGCACGTCGAGCGCGTTGGCCATAATGGACTGGAACGGCACCGCAGCGGCATCTGAGCCGCTCGGCGTTCCGTCAAGCGTGATATAGCACAGCACCTTGGGCGATTGTGCCGGCGCAAAGCCCATAAAGGACGACATGTAGTTCTCCTTGAGGTAGCCGCCGTTCTCGTCGGCTCGTTCGGCCGTACCGGTCTTACCCGCCACGTCATAGCCGTCAACCGCGCCGCCAACGCCCGTTCCCTCGGACACGACCGTCTGCATGCACGATGTCACCTGGGATGCGGCGTCCTCAGAAATCGCGCGCTCGCCTTCGCCCCAGTCCTTCTCGTCGCCTTTGCTGGACTTATAGAAGTGCGGGGTCATCATCACGCCGCCGTTGGCGATGCCGCCCACGGCACGTGCGATCTCAATCGGCGAGACGGACAGCGCCTGTCCAAAGCTCATCGATCCCAGCGTGGCGCCGTCATACTGGTCACGCTCCTTGACGATGCCCAGGCTCTCGCCCGGAAAATCGACACCAGAGCTGTGACCGATGCCCCACTTGTCCACATAGGCGGCAAAGTCGTCGGCACCGATCTTGCGCCCCACCAGGACAAAGCCCACATTGGACGAACGGCGCATCATCTCGCGCACATCCATGGTCATGGCATAGTCGCGCTTGTCGGCATCGGTGACGGTATCGTCGCCCACCTTGATGCTCGCCGGCACCTCAAACGACGTACTCGATCGCACGACGCCCAAGTCGAAGCCGGCGCCCGCCACGAGCGTCTTAAAGACCGAGCCGGGCTCGTAGGCGTCGGTGACCAGGCGCAGATTCATATCCTCGGTCTTGGCATTCTCCAGATCGGTCTGGTCGTAGGTCGGGTACGAGCAGGCTGCCAAAATCTCGCCTGTCGTAGGATCGGTGACCAGCGCCGAGCCGTTCTTGGCCTTAGTCTTCTCAACTGCCTCTGCCAGGGCATCCTCGGCCGCACGCTGGATATTGACGTCGAGCGTCGTCACGATATCAACGCCGTCGACCGCAGCCACCTTTTTATAGGCACCGCCCGCGATATAGCTGCCGTCCCTCGCGCGCTCGCGTACGAGAGAACCGTTCGTGCCGGTCAGAAGCTTGTTGTATTGCTTTTCGAGACCCGTCAAGCCGTCGTTGTCTACATTCACTACACCCAGCACCTGCGATGCCAGATTGCCGTATGGATATACGCGCTTCATGGCCTGCTCAAAAAGCACGCCGGGCAGGTTCTTCTTCTCCAGCGCCGCAACATCGTCTTCGTCCACCTGGCGCTTGATATACACCCAGGTTCCATCGGACTCAACGAGCTTGCGGCAGGTCTTTTTATCGATTCCAGTTGCCTTGACCAGCGCCGACACCGTCTTGTCAACATCCTCGACAAGCTGCGGGTTCACGGCGATGTTGCGACATTCGACCGACGACGCCAACACGTTGCCGTTGCGGTCGTAGATGGTGCCGCGTTTGGCATAGAGGGTCTGCGCAAGCAGGCGGCGCGCATCGGCACGCTCGCGCAGTTTATCGGCTTCGACAATTTGATAGTCGGCAAGGCGAAAGACGCCCAAGCCCAAGCCAAGCCCGATGAAGCCCATGACGGCTTTGCGGCGAGGCAGAGGTGCGCCTGTGAGCCATTCGGTCGACGAACTCTTGCGCGACCTGGTGTTATGCACTTGAGGGCCGCCCGAGCCGCGAAGTCGCGACGCCGGGTCGTTGCCACGGGACTGCCCGGCGTTGTAAGATTGCCGACCCGTTCCTTGATAACCAGAACGTCCCCGCGACGAGGGACGTCCAGAACCGCGGCCCCCATCGGAACCGCGGCGATAGTCATTTGTCATACTCAGCTACCGTCTTGCTACTGAGCGGTCGCGGTCGCGTTGGCGCCCGCGGCTGCATCCTGCGAAAAGTCAAGTGTAACGCTCTCGCTGGGCTCCACCATGCCATAAGCGCCCGCAAGGTCGCGAATGCGCGTGTCGGCGCCATAGACCGAATGCATGACCTCCAGGTCGGAGCTCTCATCGGTCGCCTTTTCGAGCGTGCTGGTAAGCTCGGCGTTGCTGTTGAGCACCTGGGCCGTAACGCCGGCGAGCGCCACGCGGGCGACGCCGATCGTCATGAAGATAGCCGCAATGATGCAAAACGTTTTAAGAACGCTCATGAAAACCGGGCTTACCGCCTGGTTTGCCTGACGGCCCGCGCCCGTGTAGACATCAAAGCGCGGCGCGCGCTGCTCACGGGGAGCAACGGGGGCCTGCGGCGTCTCACGATAGGCGGGCATGGCGTTCATATCATAGGCGAGTGCTGCGCTTGAAGTGTTGTAGCCCATGATATGCCGCCTCCCATCCCGAGTACGTTGGTAGTGTGTTTAAGCTTCGTTTATGGTGCGAGCGGGAGGTCCAATATCGCGCGGTCGCGCCTACAGACGCTGCGCCACGCGGATTTTGGCTGATCTCGCCCGAGGGTTGCGCTCAACCTCATCAGGCTGGGCAACCAAGGGTTTGCGGGTGATGACCTTGAGTATCGGCACGTTGCCGCACACGCACACCGGAATCTCCGGCGGACACGTGCACCCCTGGCTCATCTCCTTAAAGTGGTTCTTTACGATACGGTCCTCGAGCGAGTGATACGAGATGACGCAGATACGTCCGCCCGGGTTGAGCCACCTGGTGGCGGCATCAAGCCCTCGTTCGAGCACATCGAGCTCGTGATTAACCTCGATGCGAATGGCCTGGAAACTTTTCTTGGCCGGGTGTCCGCCATGCCGACGAGCGGCAGCCGGGATACCCGCCTTGATGATCTCGACAAATTGGCCGGTGGTTTCGATCGGTTCTTGCTCACGGCGGCGCACGATCTCGCGCGCGATCTGCGAGGCGAACTTCTCTTCGCCGTAGACGCGTAGAATCCGGGCGAGGTCGTGTTCGTTATAGGTGTTGATGACCTCAGCTGCGTTTAAGGTGTTATTGCCCGGATCCATCCGCATGTCCAATGGGGCGTCCTCGTTATACGAAAAGCCCCTGCCAGGGATATCGAGTTGCGGTGACGAAACGCCCAAATCGAACAGGAAGCCATCGACCCCGGGCACCTCGGCCGAGCAAAGCAGCTCGTCCAAGTCGCCGAAGTTGCCCTTCAGCAGCTGGTGCGGAACGCCGGGAACCTCGCGGTCCAGACGGGCGCCAGCGGCCTCGAGGGCCATGTCGTCCTGATCGACGCCGAGCAAAAGGCCCGTCTCCCCCACCTGCGCGGCCATCTTTACCGAATGGCCGGCACCGCCAAGGGTGCAATCGCAGACAACGGAGCCGCTCTTTAGCCGCAGCGACTCAAGCACTTCGCCGAGCATGACAGGTTCATGCCGATATTCTTGTGTCAAGATCCCACGCTCCATCCGTTACCCGTGCCTTGCCCTTACGAGAAGAAGAGGTCCAGCAGGGCCTCATCGTCATCGTCCTCATCGGCCGCGGCGCGATCCCAAACCTCAAGGTGGTCGTAGTTGCCCACAACCGTGACCTCGCGGTCGAGGTTCGCCTGCTTGCGGAGAGACTCGGAAAGACCGATACGACCGGCGCTGTCCACGTCCATCGACGTGGTGCGCTTGTTGATCGCCCTCATGAGCTTCTGGTCATTAATGTCACGCGGGTTAAAACCCTCGTGGCCCTCACGACCCGCGAAGAGTCCTTCGACCCACTTATCGAAGGCCTCGGCAGAGAACACGTACAGAGCATCGACATCCAGGGCTTTGAACACGCGAACGTGCTCTCCAAGCTCCTCGCGAAGGGGTGCAGGCAGGGACAGACGACCTTTTGCATCGAGATTGCGCTCGTATGCACCCGTCATTCCCATGTGCGCCCTCCCCTCGGTTACTCAGATGGCACGTACGCGGGGAACCACCCCGCCTGTCGACGTCATCAATAATATGGGGAACCGCCCCATTTTTCAACATCTTTCCCCACCCC
>UQMU01000012.1 GCA_900542305.1 uncultured Collinsella sp.
TACGGCGACCACCGAGATCTACACTCTTTCCCTACACGACGCTCTTCCGATCTAGTCGCGCTGGCGCAGGTCGTATTCGTTGCTGCTGATGATGGCTTCCAGGCGCTCGCGCGGAACGCCATGCTCGCATAGGTCGCGGCAGGCGTCCTGGAACACGCGGCGCAGCTCACGCGCCACGCCGGGCTGTGCGTTTTGCAGCATGATGAGCTCGTAGGGCTGCAGGCTCTCGGCCGCGGTGTAGCTCACCACGTTGCCGCCCAGGCCGGCGGCCAGAATGGCCTTCTTAACCGGCGCTTCGTTGGAGCCCAGCAGTGCCTCAAACAGGATATCCGCCGCGATCGTGCGCTTGCGGTCGAGCGCGCTGCCCAGCACAAGGCCCAGGCCAACCAGAGCGTTCTCGGGCGTGGTGGCCATCTCGACGCGCTTGTACTCGCAGGTCACGGGTGCCTGCACGCCCAGCGGATTGGGCGCCAGCGTGGACGGGTCCTCGCCGGCGGCGACGGCAGCGTCCATGCGGCGGCTCGCAGCACTCGGCTGCGACAGATAACGCTCGTCCAAAAAGGCCAGCGCGCGGTCCACGTCCAGGTCGCCGTAGAGCGTGATGTAGGAGTTGGAAGGATTGTAGTGGCGCGCGTGCGTGTCCAGGAACTGCTCGTAGGTGAGCGCGGGGATCGCGCGCGGGTCGCCACCGCTCTCGTGTGCATAGGCGGTGTCGGGGTAGAACGCGGCGTTGACGGCGTCGTCCAGCACGCTCATGGGGTCGGACAGCGCACCCTTCATCTCGTTGAACACCACACCGTTATAGCGCAGCGTGCCCTCGCGCAGGCTCGCGGAGCTGCTGTCGCCCTCGGCGTCCTCCGGCAGGTCCAGCTCGTAGTGCCAGCCCTCCTGCTCAAAAATGGTGGGCTTGGTATAGATGGCCGGGTTGAACACCGCGTCCAGATACACGTCCATCAGGTTGTACAGATCCTGCTCGTTGGTGGTGGCAACGGGGTAGATGGTCTTGTCGGGGTAGGTCATGGCGTTGAGGAACGTCTGCATGGAGCTCTTGATCAGGTCGACAAACGGCTCCTTGACGGGGAACTTGGCCGACCCGCACAGTACCGAGTGCTCAAGAATATGGAACACGCCGGTAGAATCGGCCGGCGGCGTCTTAAAGCCAATGGCAAAGGCCTTGTTTTCGTCGTCGCACGCCAGGTACAGCAGGCGAGCGCCCGAGGCGGTGTGGCGCAGCACGTAAGCGTCCGAGTCGAGCTCGGGCACGGTCTCGCGGCGCTCGACGACAAAGCCGTGGCAGGTAGTGCCGGGCACCAGCAGTGCAGCGGCTGCGGCGCGCGGGTCGGTTGAGGTGGTGGGCATATGCAGTCTCCTTTGACGCCCCAGCGGGGGCGAATCGAGTCGAATCCACGAGAGTATACCCATATGGGGCCGCGACCCTGCGGCGAACTGGAGACGATGCAGCCGGATTGGGCATAGGTCCCGCGTGCCCGCCGCACGTGCGTGGAAAATTGGACACTCGCCAAACGAGAGTGGATATTCGGACGGACGAGCGAGGATTTCCGGATACCTATCGAACGAGAGTGGATATTTGGACGGAATTTGCCGCAAAAGCCCCAAAAACCGTCCAAATATCCACTCTCGATATCCGACCGTCCGAAAATCCTCGCTCGTCCATCACTCGCGTATCTCTCGTCTCTCATTCGTCTCTAATATGAGAGATGACAGGAAGATGAGAGAAAAATATGAGAGATAACTGAGCATCAAAGAGACAGGCAATCATCGTATTGTCTCAATACCGATTGTTCTACCAGCAAAAATATGTATAAATGAAGCAAATGGTAGACATTCCATCTCTCATCTATCTCTCTATCTCTAAGCCGAGAGATAGAGAGATAGATGAGAGATAATTACGAGAGATAACTGAGAGACGAGGGAAATCTATCCGCGGCATTCTCCGCAGGACCGAGCGAAAGGACGTGCAGATGAACGAAAACGAGCTGACCGGTCTGCTTGAGTCTTTAAGGCGTATGGGCTCGGATGATCTTAACGTCGAAGTGAAGGAGAGCGCCACGACGCTTTCCCGCGATGTGTGGGAAACGGTGAGCGCATTCGCGAACACTGCCGGCGGAATTATCGTGCTCGGAGTGAGTGAGCGCGCAGGTTTTGTCCCGGTTGAGAACTTCGAGACCGAGAAAGTGCTCAACCAATTTGTGTCAGGCATGGGTGATGCGGGCGGTCGAGGAAAGCTGGCCAATCCGCCTAAATACACGATCGAGCGAGTGGAGCTTCAGGGCGTCATCGTTCTCATCATTACGATTGAGGAGCTCGATCCGTCGAGCAAGCCCTGCTATGTCATAGAGCGGGGCGCCCAGGGCGGCAGCTACAAGCGCATCGATGACAAAGATGTCCCGCTTTCATCGACCGAAGTGCTCGCATTGGCGTCATACGGTCGAGCGACTCCGAGCGATCGGGACGCGGTGGCGGGTGCGGGCGCGGACAATCTCGACGAGACGCTGGTCGACCGTACGATAGATCGGGCTTTCTCGTTGACGCCCCGGGCAATGCGCGGCGCGCCGGACAAACAAACGAAGCTGGAGCGCCTAAATATCCTTGATTCCCAGGGCAATGTCACCAAGGCTGGACTCCTAGTTGTGGGCACCTACCCTCAGCAGTTCTATCCCAAGCTCTTTATCGATGTGGCGGTCTATGCCGGAACGCAGAAGGGCGCGGCGGGGTCGTTGAGGTTCATGGACCGTACGATCTGCGAGGGAACGTTGGGCGAAATGATCTCGGATGCCGTCGCGGCAATCGCCAAGAATTTGCGGCGAACCTCGACGATCCAAGGCGTCTCGCGTGTCGACTCGCTGGAGATTCCCGAGGAAGTCCTGCGCGAGGCAATCGCCAACGCCGTAATCCACCGAGAATACGGAGATCGGTTCTGTGGGCAGTCGATCGCTGTTGACGTCTTTGATGACCGTATCGAGGTGACGAACCCCGGCGGCCTATACGGAGGAAAGACTCGCGAGAACCTGTTTGACGGCAGCTCCCGATGTCGCAATGCGACGCTTGTGAAGCTCATGTCGCTTGTCCCATTGCTCGACGGCGCGGGCTCGCCTGCCGAGGGTAACGGGTCGGGCATTCCAATGATGCTCGATGCCATGCGTGCGCAAGGTCTGGCCGAGCCATTGTTTTGCCCCGGTTTCGACCGGTTTAAGGTTGTCCTCTACCGAGCGAAGGTTGAGCAAATCGATCATGGCGGGGACTTAATTGTGGCGGCACTCAAACGCTACGGCGAGCTGGGGACGCGTGAGCTGGCAGAACGTACGGGGCTTACAATTTCCCAGGTTAGGTCGCGCGTCAACGCGCTCATTGCTCAAGGCGAGCTCGAGCCCACGGCGCCGGCGACGAGCCGCAACCGCAAGTATCGACTGTCGGAGCGCGTGGGATAGATGCGTTAGTGGACGAGGCGACCCAATAATCGACCCTCGATTGGCGTCCATTAAGGTAAAGCGGTTGTTGCCCAGTCGACGGTGATGCTAAAGACTCGGCTTACGCCGGCATGGCCCCGAACCCGTCTATCAGGAACAGCCTGAGAACCAGCTTGATGACATTTCCCGGTTTGACTTCTGCCGCGTCAAAGACGTGGCGCTCGGCGAGCTCGCTGCAGTATGCATAGATGTCGCGGATAAGGTCCGCGCCCGAGAGCGTAAACATGTAGCCTGCGTCCGAAAGCGCATTGGGCGCGGCAGGCAACTTGGCCATGTGACAGAACGTTTGCAGGTCGGGCGCCATAACGTTCTGGTAGTCGAGGTGGCCGTTGGCATCCTGCGCGGCAAGCTCCAATTGGCGCACAAAATCCAGCGCCGCCGCTAACACAAAGCTCGGCGTAGGCGCATTGACGTCCTGAGTGGTCGCCACAAGCCTGCCCGCCGCCTGCGTGACAAGCCAAGCGACCTCGCGCTGGCAACGCACGGCCTTGCGCGTAACCGGCTTGATGGACGAAGAAGAAACGCTTCCCTTAGGCGGATTCGAAGCAGCCATAAGACCCTCCCATGAACAATCCGGCCCAACAAGCCCGGATGAAACACGTGCTACATCAGTATACAGGGAAGTGGGGTAGCGGGGTACAAGCACGCCAGCGGCAAACCGAGAGCATCAACGATGTGCCGATCGCGGAATGAGATCTCGTAATAATTGACTCTCGGCCATATTATTGAGGGGCATGACTCGCGTTCGTATGGTTGTAGGTGCTGGCGATGAACGACATTGACCTTGCTGTTCCGTTGATGGATGGACCAAGCTATGACCGCGCCTGCAGTCTCGTGCCTTCCGAATACGTTGAGGCATGGGAGTGGTTTCTGGGTGAGGAACAGCGCGGCGGCGTTTGGACCAGCCTTCCGCACCACACCAAGGAAGATAGTCCTCAGTATCAGTACCGTTTGAGAATTGGCTCGGACTTCTTTCCCGTAACGCGGGATTCAGGGATCTTCTGGCCGGGCCAGGATCGGGTGAAGCAAGATCCCAATAAGATCTTTGCGCTTTCGGTCCATAACTCTAAAAAGAGCTTCTACACCGATGTGCCTCCGCTCTATTTGGACGATGGTACGTGGGTTATTAAGTACTCGGTTCAAGCGCCGGGTACCGTTGGTTTTCGAGACCAGAATTACAACCGTAAAATGCTCAACTGCATGGAATGTGGCGTCCCAGTCGGAGTCATATTTGCAACCGAGGTGGGCTATAAGGTGCTCGGCCTTGCGTTTGTTGAGCGGTTCGAGCCCGAAAACGGATGGTTTGTTCTGCACGGTCCTGTTCATAAAGGCGGACCGGACCCTCGTTTTGCGCCCGACATGAGTTATCTGAAGCACATACCCGTCGATATTGAGTTTGCCGGACAGGGTGTGACCGACGACGAAAAGGTCCGCTATGCGTTAAGGCGCGAGCGATTGGGGCAGCAATGGTTCCGCAGGCAGCTCGTTGCCGCCTATGATGGCCGTTGCGCGGTGTCGGACTGCGGCGTCAGCGAAGCTCTGGAGGCTGCACATATCGAGAATTACTCGGGACCCAAATCGCAGGTTGCCAGCAACGGCATTCTGCTTCGGCGCGATCTTCATTCCCTATTTGATGCTCACCTGATTTCGTTTGAGCCTGTTTGCGGCGAATATCGGCTGTGCGGATCGTACCTGCTGGATAAGACCGACTACGCTTCCTTTGCGGGTGCGACGCTAAGGCAGCCGAATGAGCGTCAGTGGCGACCCGATACGGTGTTTCTTGAGGCCCATCGCATTGAGTTCGATCGCTCGGAAAAGAAGCGTGAAAAGGCGGGGCTTCTGCCGTATTAGCGTATTTGGCTTTGGCATTCTTTGACGATCGTGTTGTTTGATCGGATCGCGTGGCGATGCAATCTCGCGCCCGCCCGCCGGTGCATGCTCTTCCTGATTTGTATAGCGAGAAGGGGCATGTATGAGCTGGCGAGGCGATATTGCGATGGGGAAGTACGGAAAACTGCCGTGTGCCCTTATCGACAACAATATGTTTCCGGGCGTAGAAGTTGATTGCGGGTCGTTTGTCGTCGCCTGCCCTTGCTGCGGCTCGCAAATACCGTGTCTCGACATTCGGTTCATCGATGCACGTGACAGGTTCAGCGACGAAGTGAGGAAACGTACGGGCGTTCATATGCCGGTGTATCCGGAGAAATGCCCTGTTTGTGGCCTCGATATCGTGTACGACGCCGGCGACGAGGGATAGGTGATGCGGAGGAGTTGGCTGTGAGTGTCTTTTGCCTCTACAAATAAATCCCCTCACCGAGTTGCTTGTGGAACTCGGCGTGATGGTCGCGTGCCCAGGTAAAGAGCGCCTGGTCAAAGTCGGTACGCGTGGCCGGGACGCCAAAGACGCCGGCAACTTCGACGCGTATAAACTCCAGTGCCGGCAGCTTGTTGATGGCAGTGAGGGCAAACGGGGACGAGGGCTCCTCGAACAGATAGCGGCTGCCTTGCAGCGCGTCGCAACTGGTGCACGTGTTGCCGAGCGACGGGGCTTTGGAGGCTCGCGCGCCTACGGGCTTGTAGCCGCAACGCTTATGAAGGTAGTCGCGGATCTCGCCCGGCACGCAGCCAAGAGCGGGCACGATGGCGAGTGCGTTGGTGTTGGCCGTGTCGATGGCAATGTGCCCGGCTTCGTTGGGCGTGTGCGCGATGGCGATGCTCTTGTCGTTATCGGTTCGATAGGGAATGCCGAAGGCCGCGACCGAGGTCTCTTTGTGACACTTCCAGCACTCGCGCTTGCCCAGTACTAGATATATATACGGCGCTGAGGGGTCGGATCGGTCAACACCGGGCAGCCACTCGGCAAAGGGCTCGGGGTTGACGCCGCTGGGTACATACCAGATCTTCTTGGTCCGGTCCCATTTGGCGCCCAGCGCCTTGGCTTCTTCTTTGTGCGAAAAGGGGACATCGAGCTCGGTGCGCATGGCGGCTCCTTGGTGCTGCAGGTGCAAGTGGCTCAAGGATACCGCAGGACGCAGACATCGCGGCGTTTTGCTGAGAAGTTGCGGCTTGGATGGGTTCGAGATGTGTTGGTCTCGGCCTCGGTGACTATTGGGGCGGTTTTGATTGACTGCGGAGTCAGCCGGGATAGGCACTTGGGTCGCTGACGCGGTTTTGTGTATGGGCAGGGTGGTTGCTTGGGCGGTTGGAGCTGCCAGCTGATTTGGCGACATAAAACAAAACAGCCCAGAGGACATAGCCTCTGAGCTGCGAACATTTGGTGGGCGTTAGAAGATTTGAACTTCTGACCTCTTCCGTGTCAGGGAAGCGCTCTCCCCCTGAGCTAAACGCCCGATCAAGGGTGCGCAAGCGCGCAAGGGATAATATAACGGAGCCTGAACTCGGTGGCAAGAACATTTTTAAAAATCGCTTACATTGTGGAATTCGGGGGCTTTGTCGCATCCATTTCAAAAGAGCCTGCTGCCGCGATTTGGCTGTCGCATAATGCAAGGCCATTGCGGTATCGAGCTATGGAAAGACGCCTGCGGAATTGTCCTACCGATAAGCGGACAAGCCTCCAGCTGGTGACTTCGCCGTGGTAAGGTAAGCCGAATTGTTTCCAGGCTGTTTCGGGGGAGTGGAATGAGCAAAGAGTGTGTCGAGCAGGTCGAAGGCGCAGGGGCTTCGGTGCCGATGACCGATATATCGAACATTGATGTGCCCGAGGGCACCGACGAGCTCAGCCGCAACACCCGTCGCGCATGGCGCGACCGCCTGAACAGCGCTTCGACGCGCAAGATGATCACGGGCGTCTTGGCTACGCTGGTGGGCGGTTCGTTTTGGGGCTTCTCGGGCACCAGCGCGAGTTTTTTGTTCGATACCTACCATGTCGATACGCTGTGGCTTATGAGCGTGCGTCAGATTCTCGCCGGCCTGCTCTTTATGGCTGTGGTTGTCACGCGCGACCGCGCACGCCTGGTCAAGCTTTGGACGACGCCCGCTGATCGCAAGCAGCTGCTGCTCTTTACCGCTTTTGGCCTGCTGTTCAACCAGTTTTGCTATCTTTCGGCCGTGCGCCTGACCAACGCCGGAACCGCGACGGTCCTTCAGTGCCTGCAGCTGGTCATCATCATGGGATATACCTGCATCACCGATCACCGCAAACCGCGCATGCGCGAGGTTATCGGTATCGGCCTGGCCCTTGGCGGCACGTTTTTGATCGCCACCGGCGGCGACCCCACGAGCCTGAGCATCTCGCCGCTCGGACTGGTGGCGGGTCTTATGTGCGCGGTGAGCGCCACCTGCATGGCGGTGATTCCCGCCAAGATTCTGCCCGAATACGGCAGTCCCATCGTTACGGGCTCAGCCATGCTCACGGCTGGTATCATCACCTGCACCATCGTGCGGCCTTGGGCCCATATGCCGGCGCTCGATGCCGCCGGCGTCGAGGCGCTCGCGGTGTTTGTGGTCGTGGGCTCGTTTTTGGCGTACATGCTCTATATGCAGGGCGTCAAGGACATCGGCTCGGTGCGTGCGAGCTTGATCGGAACCGTGGAGCCGGTCTCGGCGACCATCACCAGCGCTGTTATGCTGGGCACGGTGTTTTTGCCGACCGACCTTATCGGCTTCGCCATGATCATCGTGATGATGTTCCTTACGGTGTAGCTGGCGCCGCCGCCAAGACAGATAAGGTGTTGTGCCACATTTTCGCCAATTGATATCCGTGTCTGGAATTTAGCTGTCGATGCTCAATATGCCATAAACTAATAGCGTTATGGACTTTTCTATTGCGACTCAATTGCGAGGATTTCTTTATGGCTGGTAATCACTTTAAGGGCAGCGACAGCGGCCGTCCTGCAGTTCCGCCGCGTTCGAACGGGGCCGGAAAAGCTGACATGCCGAGCGGAGCTGGTCAGAACAGCGCCGGTAAGCGCACGTCTCCGGGCGAGACGGCGATGTTTACCGCTCTGTACGAGCAGTCTCAGAAGGCTAAAAAGACCGGTCGCGCAAGAGGGAATGTCTTTGCGGGCGGTGCGACTCCCACGTCGCAGCCGAGTGGGGCTCCTTCGACACCTGCGAACAACGTAGTCGCTGCCAACGCCGCGAATACCGCCGGCAACATTAATGCCGGCAATGCCGCCAACAATACTCCCTCTGCCGGTGGCGCGGGGCTTACGGGCAACCTTGGTACGATCTATACGGGTGCCTCCGAGACCGGCACGTTCGCCCGTTTGGAAGATAACGGTGCCGAGTTTAAGGGCTCCGGTTCCAAGGAAGATTATTACGATTTTGGCCTGAACTATGGCAACGACGCCTCGTCGAGCTCGACCTCGGACGGCCTGGTTCGTCATCGCCATCGCAAGGGCGAGCGCAAGAAGCGCCACACTGGCGCCATTGTCGCCGCCGTAGTCGTGGTGCTTCTCGTTGCGCTTGGCGCAAGTGGCTTTATGCTGCTTAACTCGGCTAAGACCGTAAAGGGTGAAGCAAAGGAAGCCGTCGAGATCGTCGGTGGCCTTAAGGACAAGGTCACGTCGGGCGATTTTTCGACGCTGCCTGACGACGCGAAGAAGATCGACGAGCTCTGCACTAGCATGAAATCGGAGACCTCGAGCCCGCTGTGGACGATGGCTTCGTTTGTCCCGGTGTACGGCAGCGATATCTCCGCGGCCCGCACCATGATCGACGCCCTGTCCGACGTTTCGAGCAACGCGCTGGTCCCCATGGCCGATAACCTTTCGCAGGCGACGCCCGGCAAGCTGTTCCAGGACGGGACGATCAACGTGTCTGCGCTGCAGGCGGTCGCCGATTCGCTCTCCGATAGCTCCAAGGTGTTCAAGAGCGCCAATAAAAAGGTCCAGGGCATCGGCGATACGCATATCGCCCAGGTGACCGAGCTGGTCGATAAGGCCAAGGACGGTTTTGCCACCTTGGACGGTGCGGTCGACGCGGCAGAGCAGGTCGCCCCCGTCCTTCCCCAGATGCTCGGCGCCAACGGCCAGACGCGCAACTACCTTGTGTACGCCATGAACAACGTCGAGATTCGTGCCTGCGGCGGCTTTGGCGGTTCGCAGGGCCTGATTTCGGTCACCGACGGCCAGATGTCGATTGGCGAGTTTGTTCCCCGCATTGGACTCAGCGAGGATGAGGCAGTCGAGAGCGTCGACGAAGAGGATGAGGCGCTGTTCGGCAACCACAGCAACCTGTACAACTCGGGCAATACCTATTCGCCTGATTGGCCCCGCAACTCGCAGCGTGTCGCCGCGCTGTGGAAGTCCCAGTATGGGCAGGACGTTGATGGCGTCGTCGGCATCGATCCGGTGTTCTTGCAGTACCTGCTGGGCCTTGTCGGTAATGTCTCGCTGCCTGATGGTACGGTCGTCGACGGTACCAACGCGGCGAAGGTTCTCATGCACGATGTGTATTGGAACTATCCGGTCGAGGAATCGGACGGCATCTTTGCGGCTGTTGCCAGCGCCGCCTTCGACAAGATTCTCGGTGGCATCGGTGACGTCGACGTTACAAAGCTTGTCGGTGCATTCGAGCGCGGTGCCGAAGAGGGCCGTCTGATTGCTTGGATGAGAAACGATGATGAGCAGAATGCCATCAAAGAGACGGGCATTGACGCTTCGCTGCCCGATCCGGATGATCCGAGTGCCGATCCCGTTGCCGGCGTTTACTTTAACAACCTGAGCTTCTCCAAGCTCGACTGGTATCTGAACGCCGACACGCAGATCGGCCAGGGCATCAAGAACGGCGACGGCACGTGCTCGTATCGCATCACCGTTACTCTGACGAACATCATGACGCAGGAGGAGGCTGGCAAGCTGCCCGACTACGTTGCGGCGAGCGCACCCGATGCCGCGCGTGACGACGAGCGTCTGAATGTCTCGTTGTTTGCCCCGACGGGCGGCAACATTACTGATCTGACCGTCGAGGGCACCCAGTTTGGTCTTGGCGCCGCTACGTGGCATGGAATCCCCTTCTATTCGGGCACCGTTGACCTGCATGCTGGCGAGACGACGACGATCACGTATACGCTGACCACGTCGGCCGAGGCGGGGGACAAGCCGCTTACGCTGCGTCAGACTCCTACATGCCAGGCGGCTCGCGACAGCGCGTCGGCGTAGGGTTTTTCTGGTAGCGCAGATAATCGAGTACCATTTTGGGGCGGACAGGCAATCTGTTCGCCCCTATTTTGTAAGGAGAGCGCATGAAGTACTTTGGCACCGACGGATTTCGCGGCGAGGCCAATGTTGGGCTGACCGTAGAGCATGCGTACAAGATCGGCCGTTTTGTGGGTTGGTATTACGGTGCCAACCGCGAGCGCAAGGCACGCGTGATCGTGGGCAAGGACACGCGTCGCTCGAGCTATATGTTCGAGGCAGCGCTGGTGAGCGGCCTGGTCGCGAGCGGCGCGGACGCCTATATGCTGCACGTGATCCCGACGCCGGGTGTGGCGCACCAGACCGTGGAGGGCTGCTTCGATTGCGGCATCATGATCAGCGCGAGCCACAACCCGTTTTGCGATAACGGCATTAAGCTCGTCAACAGCGACGGCTTTAAGATGGACGAGGACGTGCTGGAGCTCATCGAGGACTATATCGATGGCAAGAGCGAGGTGCCGCTGGCAACGGGCAACCAGATCGGTGCCACGGTGGACTACATGCAGGGCCGCAACCGCTATATTGCCTCGCTCATCGCGAGCGCGAACTTTTCGCTGCAGGGCGTCAAGATCGGTCTCGACTGTGCCAACGGCTCAGCATCCTCGGTGGCCAAGCCGGTGTTCGATGCGCTGGGCGCCGACGTGCGCGTAATCAACGCCGCGCCCGACGGATTTAACATCAATGTGGACTGTGGCTCCACGCATATGGAGCGCCTGCAGCGCCACGTGGTGGAGCAGGGCCTGGACGTGGGCTTTGCCTATGACGGCGATGCCGATCGCTGCTTGGCCGTGGACGAGCGCGGTCGCGTGGTCGACGGCGACCAGATTCTGTACGTGTGCGGCGTGTACCTGAACAAGCACGGGCGACTCTCGGGCGGTACCGTGGTTCCGACGATTGCCAGCAACTTTGGCCTGGTCAAGTCACTGGAGCTTGCCGGTCTGAGCGCCGTGACCAGCGGCGTGGGCGACCGTCACGTGTACGCCAAGATGCGCGAGGGCGGCTTCAGCCTGGGCGGCGAGCAGACGGGTCATACGATCTTTGGCGATATCGAGCGCACGGGCGACGGCATTATGACCTCGCTGCGCGTGATGGAAGTGATTCGCGCCGAGCGCGAGACACTCTCGCAGCTCACGGCTCCGTGCAAGCTGCTGCCGCAAGCGCAGGTTGCCGTGCGCGTGGCCGACAAGGATGCCGCGCTCGAGAACATGGGCGTGCAGAACGCAATCGCCGAGGCCGAGGCCGCGCTGGCGGGCGAGGGCCGCGTGCTCGTGCGCAAGAGCGGAACCGAGTCGGTGATTCGCGTGCTGGCTGAGGCTCCGGACCAAGCCGCCGCCGACGCCGCCATGAAACGCATCGCCGCCGCACTGGAAGCTTTGTAGTTACGCGGTTTTGCCAAACCGCGTAACTGCTCGACGCTGCAAACGACCCTAAGCGGCAATCTGACGTTCAATTTCAAGGGCGCGACCAGAAGGTCAGCGCCCTTTCATTTCACGTCACCTTGCTCGCTTGGGGCCGTTTTCGCTGACGTTACCAGGACATCGGCGTCAACAGGTTGGCGTTGGCGATGGCGTGTTGCTTAAGCTTTACAGCTCGTACAGCGTGGTGAACTTGTCCTGCAGGTAGCTGCAGTAGTAGCGGGCGTCAAAGTCCATGCCGCAGGCGCCCTTGATGAGCTCCGGTGCGTCCTTGGCGCGGCCCCATTGCCAAATGTGCTCGCCCAGCCAGGCGCGGACGGGCGCCAAATCGCCGCTCGCGCAGGCACCGGTAAGGTCGACGCCGTCGCGGCACATGGCCGGCACGAACATGGCGTCGTAGGCGCTGCCCAGCGCATACGTGGGGAAGTAGCCAAACGAGCCGCCGCTCCAGTGCGTATCCTGCAGGCAGCCGCGCGTGTCGTCGGGAACGGGAATGCCCAGGTACTCGTCCATAAAGCGGTTCCAAAGCGCGGGGATGTCCTTGGCCGTGGCCTCGCCGGCAAACAGCATGCGCTCAATCTCGTAGCGCACCATAACGTGCAGCGGATAGGTGAGCTCGTCGGCCTCGGTGCGGATCAGCGACGGCTGTGCGATGTTCACGGCGTGGTAGAGCGTATCCTCGTCCACGCTGCCATAGACCTCGGGCGCGTGACGGCGCAGCACCTCGAGCAGCGGGCCCATAAAGGCGCGGCTGCGGCCCACGGTGTTCTCGAAGAAGCGGCTCTGGCTCTCGTGGATGCCCATGGAGGTGCCACCTTCAAGACAGGTGCGCGCATAGGCAGGATTGACGCCTAACTCGTACATGGCGTGTCCCGCCTCGTGGATGATGCTGTAGACGTTGGAGATGCAGTCGTCCTCGTAGATGTGCGTCGCGATGCGCGCGTCGCCCACGGCAAAGCCCTCGCTAAACGGGTGCTCGGTAAAGGCAAGCGTGGTGTCGTTCAGGTCCAGGCCGACGAGCTTCATAAGGTCGAAGCTCATGGCGCGCTGGGCGGCCTCGGGCACACGGGCGTGCAAAAAGTCGGCAGCGGGCTGCTGGCCGCGTTCGCCGATGGCGTGCACGAGCGGCACGACCGTCGCCTTGACTTCATCGCAAAACGCATCGAAGCTCTTGGTGGAAAGGCCACGCTCGTACTGGTCGAGCCAAACATCGTATGGGTCGCGCTTGGGGTCCATGAGCTCGGCCTGATGCTTAAGTTGGGCGACGATTCTATCCACATAGGGCTCAAAGCTCGCCCAGTCATTGGCCGTCTTGGCCTTGTGCCACACGGCGTCGGCCTCGCAGGTGAGCCTGGTCCAGGCCTCGGCCTCCTCGGTGGGAATGACGCTCGCTTCGCGCTGGTCGCGGCCGAGCACGCGGATCTCGTCGAGCAGCTGCGGGTCGTCGATCTTGCCTCCGGCGACGGTCTCACGTGCCAGCGAGCGCACAAGTTCGACAGACTTTTCGCTGGTCAAGAGCTTATGGTGCTCGCCGGCAAGGGTGCCCATGGCGTCGGCGCGGGCGGCGGCGCCGTTGGCGGGAGCAATGGTTGCGCCGTCAAACTCGGCAATCTTGAGCAGGTACTCGCGGGTCCACAGCTTGCCTTCGAGCTTGCGGAATTTTTTGACGGCCTTATCGACCTTCATGCCTTTGGGCGTCTTGGCCACGGCGGCCTTGGCTTTCTTATCGAGTTTCTTTCCCATACCATATCCTTGATCTCGCAGGCCGCGCGCCACGGGCGGATGTGCGGCCAGTTTGCACAGCTACCTGTCTTGTACCCAGCACGAACAAAACGGAACGCGGCGATACGCTCGCAGAATGTGTTATCCTATAGCCCAATGCGTTGACGGAGAGGGTTTTGCCCGCCGCGTCGCCGGCAAGAGAGGGAAGGTCATGGGCTGCAAGCCTTCCTGCGGTGATAAGGGCCAAGCGTTCACTCCCGAGCAGCGACCTCAACGGGCGCGCGGCCGGCGGCGGCGATGTCCCCAGTAGGGAAGCCGTGAGCCTCGCGACAAGGGGCACAGAGTGGGCGCGGCGGGCCAGACATCCGCCGGGTCAAACAAGGTGGTACCGCGGAATTCAACCGTCCTTGGGCAATGCACATGCCCGAGGACGGTTTTTTGTTACCGAACCGGGCCGCGCATCCGCAACGTCGGGCGGCGTCAGCCGTCCCGGAGCGCGGATGCGCGAGAGACGAAAGGGGAAGACATGAGTCTGATTGATGATCTGGTCAAACTCGAGGAAGAGGCCAAGGAGCTCGTCACTAGCGCCGACGACGCTGCCAAGCTCGAGGCTGCGCGCGTTGAGCTGCTCGGTCGCAAGGGCCGTATCACCGGCCTGATGCG
This sequence comes from uncultured Collinsella sp., assembly GCA_900542305.1. Classification (GTDB taxonomy): domain Bacteria; phylum Actinomycetota; class Coriobacteriia; order Coriobacteriales; family Coriobacteriaceae; genus Collinsella. The sequence continues at coordinate 14,449 of UQMU01000012.1, forward strand.
CATGATGGGCAAGCTCGCCCCCGAGGATCGTCCCGTGATGGGCAAGCGCGCCAACGAGATGCGCCAGCTGATTGAGGGTATGCTCGACGAGCGCACCACCGAGATGAAGGCCGCCGCCCTCAAGCACGCACTCGAGCACGAGGCCGTCGACATCACGCTGCCGGGCATCCGTCCGCAGATCGGTCACCAGCACCTGATCAAGCAGATCATCGAGGAGGCCGAGGACATCTTCTGCGGCATCGGCTACACCGTCGAGTCCGGCCCCATGGTCGATACCTCCTACTACAACTTCACCGCGCTCAACGCGCCCATGGATCACCCGAGCCGCTCGGCTCGCGACACGTTCTATGTGGTCGACAACAACCCCGGTAGCGTCGCACACCCCGAGGCTCACGCCCACGGCGAGTCCGACGTACTGCTGCGCACCCAGACCTCGGGTGTGCAGATCCACACCATGGAGTCGCAAAAGCCGCCCATCTACATGATCTGCCCGGGCACCGTCTATCGTCCCGACACGGCCGACGCCTGCCACCTGCCGCAGTTCAACCAGATCGAGGGCCTGGTCGTCGACGAGGGCATCACCTTTGGCGACCTGAAGGGCACGCTCGACTACTTTGTTAAGTGCATGTTTGGCGAGGATCGCAAGACGCGCTATCGCCCGCACTTCTTCCCCTTCACCGAGCCTTCCTGCGAGGTGGACGTGAGCTGCCACGTGTGCGGCGGCAAGGGCTGCAACTTCTGCAAGCACAGCGGCTGGATCGAGATCCTGGGCTGTGGCATGGTCGACCCCAACGTCCTGATCAACTGCGGCATCGACCCCGAGAAGTACACCGGCTTCGCCTTTGGCATTGGCGCCGAGCGCGTCGCGGCTCTGCGCTACGACCTGCCCGACCTGCGCACGCTCATGACAGGCGATATGCGCTTCCTCAACCAATTTTAGGCTTGCCCATGCACCCCATCTTGGCGTTCAAACCGTCGCTCGCGTACCTTTAGTACGCGTCGCTCCTCTTTCACGCCAACCTGGGGTACCTGGACAACCCTAAGGCGAACGTCTTCATTTGATATTCCTCCCCTTGCGGAGATTAAGAACTAGGAGAGCTACATGCGCGTTTCTTACGACTGGCTCAAGACCATGATCGATATTCCGGAGGATCCCAAGACCCTTTCGGACGAATATATCCGTACCGGTACCGAGGTCGAGGCGATCGACACCGTGGGCGAGTCCTTTGACCACGTGGTGACCGCCCAGGTAATCACCAAGACCCCGCACCCCGATAGTGACCACATGTATGTGTGCTCGGTCGACGTGGGCGACAAGAACCTCGACGCCGACGGCAACCCCGCTCCGCTGCAGATCGTCTGCGGCGCGCAGAACTTTGAGGCCGGCGACCACATTGTCACGGCCATGATCGGCGCCGTGCTGCCCGGCGACGTCAAGATCAAAAAGAGCAAGCTGCGCGGCGTCGTGTCCATGGGCATGAACTGCTCCGCGCGCGAGCTCGGTCTGGGCGGTGATCACTCCGGCATTATGATTCTGCCCGAGGATACGCCCTGCGGCATGCCGTTTGCCGAGTATGTGGGCTCCAGCGACACCGTGCTCGACTGCGAGATCACGCCCAACCGCCCCGACTGCCTGTCCATGATCGGCATGGCCCGCGAGACCGGCGCCATCTTCGACCGCGATTTCCACGTTGAGCTGCCCGCCATCAAGGCCGAGACCGGCCGCGCGACGGACGACGAGCTTTCGGTCGAGATTGCCGACGAGGGCCTGTGCGACCGCTATGTCGCCCGCATCGTGCGCAACGTGAAGGTGGGCCCGTCGCCCGACTGGATGGTCAAGCGCCTCAATGCCCTGGGCGTGCGCCCGCACAACAACATCGTCGACATCACCAACTACGTGATGATGCTCACCGGTCAGCCGCTGCACGCCTTTGACCTTGACACCTTTGCCGAGCGTGAGGGCAAACGGCGCGTGGTGGTTCGCGCCGCCCAGCAGGACGAGAAGTTCACGACCCTCGACGGCGAGGAGCGCACGCTCGACGCCGGCATGGGCCTGATCACCGACGGCGAGCGTCCCGTGGCGCTGGCCGGCGTCATGGGTGGCATGGATTCCGAGATTGAGGACGACACCGTCGACGTGATGGTCGAGAGCGCCTGCTTCAACGCCGGCCGCACCTCGCACACCAGCCGCGACCTGTCGCTGATTTCGGACGCCTCCATCCGCTTTGAGCGCCAGGTCGACGAGACCGGCTGCGTGGACGTCGCCAACGTGGCCTGCGCGCTCATCGAGCAGATTGCCGGCGGCGAGGTCGCTCCCGGCTACGTGGACGTGTTCCCTGCGCCCAAGACCATCGACAGCATCAAGTTGCGCCTGGCTCGCGTGCACGCCATCTGCGGCGCCGACATCGAGCCCGACTTTATCGAGCGCTCGCTCACCCGCCTGGGCTGCACCGTCGAGCGTGAGGGCGAGGACTTTATGGTGACCCCGCCGAGCTTCCGTCCCGACCTGCCGCGCGAGATCGACCTGATCGAGGAGGTCCTGCGTCTGTGGGGCATGGGCCGCGTGACGGCGACCATCCCGGCTGCCAAGAACCATATCGGCGGCCTGACCCGCGAGCAAAAGCTCACCCGCAAGGTCGGCGAGATCCTGCGCGCCTGCGGCCTCAACGAGACCACGACCTTTGGTTTTGCCGCCCCGGGCGACCTGGAGAAGATCGGCATGCCCACCGAGGGCCGCGGCTGCCCCGTGGTGCTCATGAACCCGCTGGTGGCCGAGCAGACCGAGATGCGCCGCTCGCTGCTGCCGGGCCTTTTGCAGTCGGTAGCCTACAACGAGGCCCACGGCACGCCCAACGTGCACCTGTACGAGGTGGGCAGCCTGTTCCACGGCCGCGAGAACGCCAGCCTGCCCAAGGAGACCAAGTCCGTGGCGGGCGTGCTCTCGGGCCAGTGGAGCGAGCAGTCCTGGAACATGAAGTACCGCAAGCTGCGCTTCTTCTATGGCAAGGGCATCGTGGAGGAGCTGCTCGCCCAGCTGCGTATCGAGAAGGTTCGCTTCCGTCCCGTCGAGGGCGAGGGCTACGCCTTCTTGCAGCCGGGCCGCGCGGCCGAGGTTCTGTCTGGCGGTACCGTGCTAGGCTGGGTCGGCGAGATCCACCCCGAGGCGCGCGAGGCCTGCGGCATCGACGAGGTCGTCGTCGCCTTTGAGCTCGATTTGGACAAGCTGATCAAGGGTGCCCGTAACCAGGAGAACTACCGCGAGTTCTCGCAGTACCCGGCCGTCGAGCACGACTTGGCTATCGTGGTCGATAACGCTGTGACCTGCGAGGACCTTGAGCGTCGCATCGCCAGTGCCGGCGGCAAGCTGCTCGAGGGCGTGCGCCTGTTCGACGTGTACCGCGACCCGGTCCGCATTGGCAAGGGCAAGAAGTCCATGGCCTTCGCGCTTACGTATCGCTCCGACGACCACACGCTCACCAGCGAAGAGGTCGAAAAGGCGCACCAGAAGATCGTCACCAAGGTGTGCAAGGGCGTAAACGGCGAGGTCCGCTCGTAATCTTTGCTGTTCGGAACCCGCCCCCTGCGGGGTTTTCACGGCAACGTCCTCGCCGCTTCGCGGCTGCGGGATGTTGCCTTAGAAAACCCCTCTCGGGGGCGGGTTCCTGCGTTAACCTTGTTGCGAGCGGACCGCACCTTCTTCCGGGTGACCGGAAAGTTGGGAGTGCATGGGCCCTTTATTGGGCGGTGCGTGGACCTGGGTTAATAACGTACGTATTGCAAGGACGTGCTGCGTTGTGGGCGGTGCGCCTTTTTGTTAGTATGCTGAGTCGGTGTTACGGATTGTTGGAAACGTAACACGCAACGTTCTGATTGAGAGGGCTCATGCATATTCCCGATAACTATCTGTCCCCGCAGACCGATGCCGTCATGGCGGTGGCGATGGTGCCCGTTTGGGTCCATTGCATCAAAAAGGTACGCGCCACGCTCGATCGCGAGCATATGGCGTTCCTGGGCATCTGCGCCGCATTTTCCTTCTTGCTCATGATGTTCAACGTGCCGCTCCCCGGTGGCACCACTGGTCACGCCGTTGGTGGCGCGCTCATCGCACTGCTGCTGGGTCCCGAGGCCGCGGCTATCGCTGTCTCGGTCGCTCTGGCGCTACAGGCGCTGCTGTTTGGCGACGGCGGCGTTCTGTCGTTTGGCGCCAACTGCTTTAACATGGCCTTTGTGTTGCCGTTTGTCGCTGCTATCGTGTTCCGTGCGCTCAACAGCCGTCTGCACGACAAGAGCTGGGGCACCTCGGTTTCTGCCATCGTGAGCGGTTGGGTCGGTCTGTGCCTGGCGGCCCTGTGCGCGGCGATCGAGTTTGGTATTCAGCCCATGCTCTTTACGAATGCTTCGGGCGCTCCGCTGTACTGCCCCTTCCCGCTGTCCGTGGCTATTCCTGCCATGTTGATCCCGCATATGCTGGTTGCCGGCGTGGTCGAGGGCGTGGCGACGGCCGCGATCTACGGCTTTATCAAGAAGACGGCTCCGGGCGTTATCGTCGGCCCCGAAGCCGCCGATGGCCAGCTTGCCGCCGATGGTACCGCCAAGAAGACTTCCCTGATTCCCACGCTCATCTTGGTTGCCGTGCTTGTCGTGGCCACGCCGCTGGGCCTGCTGGCCACGGGTGACGCCTGGGGTGAGTGGGACGCCGAGGGCGCCGCGACCGCCGTTCAGGAGGCTGGCGACGACAGCCTGCAGGCTTCGGTCGGCCTCGATACCCCGACCTTTGCCGACGCCCTGCCCACGGGCGATTATCTGCAGGCCTATTCCGAGGAGCAGGGCCTTGGCTTTGCCGGCCAGGCTGCGATGTATATTCTTTCGGGCGTGATTGGCGTGGCGGTGCTCACCATCACATTCCGCCTGGTCTCGCTGACGGTCAAGGAAAGCGGTGCTCATGGCAATAGCCGAGCTGCCTAGTTGGCTTGCGGCCGAGGAACGTTACGAGCCCGCGGGGGCTCGGCATCGTGTGATGCAAAAGAATGTCCTGCACCTGGCGAGCCTGCTTGAGCGGGTTCGCCTGGGTGGAGGCGCGCACGAGGGCGGGTCGATGGTCGACCGCGCCCTTTCTTGCGTTTCGGCTCCGGTGCGCCTGGTGGGGATGTTCGTTTGCGTCCTGTGCGTGTGTCTGACGCAGAGCCCGCTGTACCTCATGTTGATGGCGGCCGTCGCGCTGGTGCTCGTTGCCGTGCGCCCCGTACGCGGGCTGCGTGCGACCTTTGTACCGGCGCTCGGCGCCACGGGGCTTGCGGTGGTTCTGGCACTGCCTGCCCTGCTGCTGGGTGCTTCTGCCACGGGCGCCATGCTCAAGATCGCGCTCAAGACCTTCATTAATGTGTCGCTGGTGCTGGGTGTTTCGTGGACGCTTACCTGGAGCCGCATGTCGGCGGCGCTTAAGATGCTGCACCTGCCCGACGAGGTCATCTTTACTTTCGATATGGCGCTCAAGCATATCGAGGTGCTGGGACGCACGGCGCACGATCTGTGCGAATCGGTCATGCTGCGCAGCGTCGGTTCCGCGCCTGCGGGTTTTTCGCGCACCGACTCGCTGGCGGGTATCATGGGCATGACGTTTATCAAGGCGATGGAGTGCAGCCGCGCGATGGACGAGGCTATGCTTTGCCGCGGCTTTGCCGGCGTGTATCCGGCGCCTGCACGCGCCGGGTTTGGCTGGCGCGATGCGGTCTATGCGGCCGGCGTGGTTCTGCTCGCCGTGTTGTGCGCGGTGCTGTAGGCGCTGCTGGTTCCGGCTGGGGATGCAACTAGGGAAGGGCGACGTTTTGACGATCGATATGAATAGTGCGGCGGGCACGAACGGTGCGGGCGGCGCCGAGGCCACGCCGCTCATCGAGCTGCGCGACGTGGTGTTCTCCTATGCGGGCCATACGGTTGTCGATGGTGTGTCGCTGCAGGTCGATCGTGGTGAACTCGTTGCCCTGCTCGGTCCCAACGGCTGCGGTAAGACGACGATTATGCGCCTTATTAACGGCCTTGAACTCGCGGACGCAGGGGCATACCTGTTTGACGGGCACGCGATCGACGCGGCATTTCTAAAGGATTCCGCGGCCGCTCAGCGTTTTCATCAGCGCGTAGGTTTTGTGTTTCAAAATGCCGACGCCCAGCTGTTCTGCGCTACGGTGGGCGAGGAAGTTGCTTTTGGTCCCGCGCAGATGGGGCTGCCGGCAGACGAGCTCGAGCGCCGCGTGCGCGATGCCATGGAGCTGTTCCAGGTTGCCGATCTGGTCGATGCCTCGCCCTATCAGCTTTCGGGCGGGCAAAAGAAGCGCGTGGCGCTGGCTGCCGTCGTGTCGATGAACCCCGATATCCTGGTACTCGACGAGCCTACCAACGGACTTGACGAGGACTCGTGCGACATCGTGGTCAACTTTCTACTGGCCTATGTTGCTGCCGGTAAGACGGTCTTGATGAGTACGCACCATCAAGATTTGGTGCGCCGCCTGGGGGCCCGTGCCATCTATATCGATCGATATCACCATGTGGTCGAGGCGCCCGTGCCGTCGTATGGAACCGAAAGCGGTGCTGCGGAATAGTTGCTGCGTAGAGGATGCGTAGCCGCCCGCGCGGCTTTGCCGTGATGGTATAGTTATCCAGGTTTTTTATGGGGGTGGCTATGCCAAGTTGGAACATTCATATCGCTCAGACGGAGCGTTTGCTGGAGCGCACCGGTGCACTTGCCAATAGCGTGCGCGACCGCAATGCCTTTTTGTTTGGCTGCGTGGTTCCGGATATCTTCGTGGGCTATATGGTCCCTGGCATCGCCGATCCCATCCCGTACCGCATTACGCACTTTGCAAAGCCCGAGCCTATCCCTAAGCCTCGTGAGCATGAGTTCTGGGATACCTATGTGGCACCGTTGCTTAAAAGTTCGCCCACCGGTGCGCCAGCCGCGGCTACCTCGATTATCGAGGAACGCGAGCGACTGAACCGCGTGCACTATCCCCAGCGCTACAAGGACGCCGAGCCGGTCGCCGGTCCCGGTGCTAGCGAGCTTTCGCTCGCGCCCGATGACGTGGCGCAGTCGCTGCTCGATCTGACGCTGGGCGTTTGGTCGCATCTGGTGGCCGATACCGTATGGAATACGCGTGTGAATCAGTACCTGGAGGCGCACGGCGGCAAGCCGTGCGAGGAATTCCGCATTAAAAAGCAAGGCGACTTTGACTGGTTTGGCAAGACACTCGGCATCGTTTCGATACCGCGCGCGACCGATCGCCTGTATACTGCGGCGACCCGTTTTGGTCAGTATCCCATCCATAAGGAGTATGTGCTCAAGACCATCGGCGTTATGCACGAGATTGTACGCGAAAACCCCGGCGAGTCCGATCATCCGCCGTATCGCCTGCTAACCGAGGAGTTTTTCGATACAACGTTTACCGAGGTCATCGAGCTAACCGAGGCGGGATTTGCGGCTCGCGTCGAATCGCCCGATATGCCTGCGCTTCCCCTGATTGCTAGCTGCTAGCTGGCCGGCTTGGCGGTGAATAGCTCAACCCAATTGACAAGTAGCTCTTGCCGCAGGGTGACTTCGGCGGCGCGCTCCTGTTTGGTCTTTGGGGTGTAGGAAAGTCCAGCCTTTTTATGGATGAGCTCGGCTATGTGGTCGAAGCTCTTCTTATCCTTAATCTGGCCAAAGGTAATTTGGATGACGTCGTAGCCCATGCTTGTGAGCGCGGTGGCGCGCTCGGCATCGGAGAGGCTCGCGGCTTCGCTGTCGTGGGCGGAGCGGCCTTGGCATTCAAGGATGACACCCATGCTGTCGGTGGCGCTTTCGATGAGGATATCGGCGTAGCAGCAGGTTTTGTCATACAGCGAGCGCGCGGCGTCGCTGAGTGGGATGCGCACGTTGTTTGCGATGTTGATGCCCATGCCGCCCTCGTCGCGGGGGAGCGAGATAAGCATGGAGGTCTGTACTTCGAAGGGCGAGGCGGTCTGTCCTGTCATGCGTTCGGCGGCCCAGCGGAGCTGCTTAACACCGCGCAGGCCTGCGGCCTGCTTGGCGAACGCGGCGATATCCGCTGCGGAAAGAAGCGGCGTGCGCTTCCACAGGTTGGTATCCTTGCCGTTGACGTCGATAACCCGCTCCCAGCCGCAGTTGGGTGGAATGAGCTTAAGCGAAATAGCTTCATCAAGTTGCCGTTGCGCTCGTTTGCAGGGTATATACACAGCAAACGAGCTGCACATCTCATAACACGCCATAAGCAGCTGGTTGCGTGAGACCTGCGTAGCAAGGTTGAGCAGTGTGAACTCGGGCGATGTGACATCAAACCCATGCTCGGTTTGCCTAAACGACCCGGGAGGCGGCTCTTGGGTCAGGAGGTGCGATTTAAACAGGCTTCGCGACCCGGATTGTGCCCGAGTGAATACAATCCTGTGAAGCGGTGCGTGAAGCAGGTCTTTTACAACTGCATGACTTCCGAGGCCGCAACATCTGCGATCCATATTGCCAAGGCTAATGGCAGGGTAAAGGCCTAATATCTGTGGCGGGATACGGTGATAGTAAAAAGCGGATTGACCGCATAGCGTCAGGTCCATGACGTCCTCCTGGTCGAAATATGCTTTTGGACCGTGCGATGCCAGTGTCAATTCGGAAGTATGCGGCAAAATCTAAACCTTGTGAGCAGACCTGGCTTTTGAGGCTAGTTTATCAGGCATTTTGTTGCGAAAAAACGGGGTGTGCTCGGAGGTATCAGAATTTGCCGCATACTTCCGAAAAGCAGGTCAATCCGGCTCTTGCTAAAACGATTTAGCAGCGTCGGTTAAGGTGTGGGTTTGCCACCGGGCGAACACTTTTAGCGCTTGGGACTTTATTCATTGGGTCTCGAAGGGTGGATTTCGCGCTTTTGGTAAAGAAATGAGTGTGTGTTTTGCCGTGCGCCGGCATTGGCACAGAAAAAGGGCCCGGAAGGCTTCGCCTTCCGGGCCCTTTGCGATGCAAGTGTGCTTGCAAGTACGACTTAGCGCACCTGAGCGACGTAAGCGACGTTGGTCGAGGAGACCTTGTCCTCGAGCTGGACGCTCATGCGGGGATCGCCAGCGGTGGCGACGGTCAGGTCGCCGGCCTCGACGTAGCCGAGCTCCTTAGCGGTCTCGATCGCCTTGACGATCGTGCCGTTGACGGTGCCCTGGGTAATCTCGGCCTGGTGCGGGATAACGCCCCAGTACATGATCATCTGCTGGACGGCCCACTCGTGGCGGGAGAACGCGCAGATCGGCATGTTGGGACGGAAGTGCGAGATCAGGCGAGCAGTACGGCCGGTGGTCGTCGGCACGGTGATGCACTTGGCGCCAACGGTGGTGGCCATGTTCACAGCGGACATACCCACAACGTTGTTGACAACGCGGGTGCCGTGAGCGTCAGCCGGAACCTCGAGCGGAGCGTGAGCCGGGAGGTACTTCTCGGTCTCGAGAGCAATGCTGGCCTGCATCTTGACGGCCTCGACCGGGTACTTACCGGCAGCGGACTCGCCGGACAGCATAACGGCGTCGGTGCCGTCGTAAATGGCGTTAGCAACGTCGGCAACCTCGGCGCGCGTCGGGCGCGGGTTCTGCTGCATGGAGTCGAGCATCTGCGTAGCGGTGATAACGGGCTTGTAGGCCGCGTTGCACTTGGCGATGATCTCCTTCTGGATGTGCGGAACGAGCTCGGGCTTGATCTCGATGCCCAGGTCGCCACGGGCGACCATGATGCCGTCGGAAGCCTCGAGGATCTCGTCGAAGTTCTCGACGCCCAGGGCGCACTCGATCTTCGGGAAGATCGTCACGTGCTCGCCGCCGTTCTCGCGGCAAAGCTCGCGGATGCCGCGGACGGACTCGCCGTCGCGGATGAAGGAAGCGGCGATGTAGTCGATGTTCTCGGTCAGGCCAAAGAGGATGTCCTGACGATCGCGCTCGGTGATGGCGGGCAGCGAGATGTTGACGTTGGGCATGTTGACGCCCTTGCGCTCGCCGATCAGGCCGTCGTTCTTAACGACGCAGGTCATGTCCTGGCCGTCGACGGACTCGACCTCGAGGGCAACCAGGCCGTCATCGATCAGGATGAGGGAGCCCTTCTCGACCTCGGAGGGCAGAGCCAGGTAGTCGAGGGAGATGTGCTCAGAGGTGCCGTGGAAATCCTCGGTCGTGGGCTGAGCGGTGACGACGATCTTGTCGCCGGTCTTGACGGCAACCTTCTTGCCGTCGACCAGAAGGCCGGTGCGGACCTCGGGGCCCTTGGTGTCGAGCAGGATGCCGACGGGCATACCGAGCTCCTTGGAAATACGACGGACGCGCTCGATGCGACCGTGGTGCTCGTCGTAGGAGCCGTGCGAGAAGTTAAAACGGGCGACGTTCATGCCCGCCTTGATCATCTCGCGGATGGTCTCGTCGCTATCGCAGGCGGGACCCATGGTGCATACAATCTTGGTGCGCTTGTACATTCAGACCTCCATCTGACATCGTCTTGCGCTGATAGATAAACCATAAGAAATAAAACCGAGTTGATTATAACGAAATGGCGTCCGAATACCCCAAAAAATCGACCGTATGCCGAATTAGAAGTTCATTTTTTGCGGAAAAACGGTATATGCAAAAACTTTACCAACCGTTCTAACCGCTGCTATCTGGGCGATATTTCAATTTGATGATGCGCCGAAGAAAAAACGTTTTATCAGTATTGAGCATCACACGGTCTGCACCGTTGCTTATGGACCATATTTCCAAATGGATTGTTTTGGCTAGACGCGTTGCTTTGGGGTACCATAGCTCCACTATCAACTGCCGCTCAGCACGGCAGCCTTGATGAGCCCTTGCCCTTCTCCTGGGAATTATGATCGGGCATCAATCTGCTGAGTGGCCCGAATCCCAGGAGGGGACTCTATATGCAAAAGGAATACCTGTCCGCCGCGGCGGAGGTGCTCAGCGACCAAGGTGTCGATGAGAACCTCGGCCTGAGCGACGACGAGGCGTCGTCGCGCCTCGCCAAGACAGGCCCTAACAAGCTCGAGGAAGCCGAGAAGACCCCGTTGTGGAAGCGCTTCTTTGAGCAGATGGCCGACCCCATGGTCATCATGCTGATCGTTGCCGCCGTCATCAGCGCGCTCACGGGCATGGTCAAGGGCGAGGCGGACTTTGCCGATGTCGCCATCATCATGTTCGTCGTTATCGTCAACTCGGTGCTGGGCGTGGTTCAGGAGGCTAAAAGCGAGGAGGCCCTCGAGGCCCTGCAGGAGATGAGCGCGGCGCAGTCCAAGGTGCTGCGCGACGGCAAGCTCGTGCACCTGCCGAGCGCCGAGCTCGTGCCCGGCGATGTGATCATGCTCGAGGCGGGCGACTCCGTCCCGGCCGACTGCCGTGTGCTCGAGAGCGCCACGATGAAGATCGAGGAGGCCGCCCTTACCGGCGAGTCCGTGCCCGTCGAGAAGCATGCCAACGTCATTGAGCTCGCCGCCGGCATCGACGACGTGCCGCTCGGCGACCGCAAGAACATGTGCTACATGGGTTCCACCGTGGTATACGGCCGCGGTCGCGCCGTCGTGGTCGGCACCGGTATGAACACCGAGATGGGCAAGATCGCCGGCGCCCTGGCCGAGGCCAAGGAAGAGCTCACGCCGCTGCAGGTGAAGCTCGCCGAGCTCAGCCGCATCCTTACCATCATGGTTATCGTCATCTGCGTCGTCATCTTTGGCGTCGACATCATCCGTCACGGCGTGGGCAACGTCCTCACCGACCCGACAGCCTTGCTCGATACCTTTATGGTTGCCGTCTCGCTCGCCGTCGCCGCCATCCCCGAGGGCCTGGTCGCCGTCGTGACTATCGTGCTTTCGCTCGGCGTGACCAAAATGGCCAAGCGCCAGGCGATTATCCGTAAGCTTTCCGCCGTCGAGACCCTTGGCTGCACACAGACCATCTGCTCCGACAAGACCGGTACCCTTACCCAGAACAAGATGACCGTCGTCAAGCACGAGCTCGCCGCGCCCAAGGAGAAGTTCCTGGCAGGTATGGCGCTGTGCTCCGATGCCCAGTGGGACGAGGAGCTGGGCGAGGCCGTGGGTGAGCCGACCGAGTGTGCGCTCGTCAATGATGCCGGCAAGGCGGGCCTCACTGGCTTGACTGCCGAGCATCCGCGCGTGGGCGAGGCCCCGTTTGACTCGGGCCGCAAGATGATGTCCGTGGTCGTCGAGACCCTGGACGGCGAGTATGAGCAGTACACCAAGGGTGCGCCCGACGTGGTGATCGGCCTGTGCACCCATATCTACGAGGGCGACAAGGTCGTTCCGCTGACCGAGGAGTGTCGCGCCGAGCTCGTGGCCGCCAACAAGGCCATGGCCGACGAGGCCCTGCGCGTACTGGCGCTGGCAAGCCACACCTACACCGAGGTCCCGAGCGACTGCAGCCCCGCTGCGCTCGAGCACGACCTGGTCTTCTGCGGCCTGTCCGGCATGATTGACCCGGTCCGCCCCGAGGTCGCCGACGCCATCCGCGAGGCCCACGATGCCGGTATCCGCACCGTCATGATTACGGGCGACCACATCGACACCGCCGTGGCCATTGCCAAGCAGTTGGGTATCGTCACCGATCGCAGCCAGGCCATCACGGGCGCCGACCTCGACCGCATGAGCGACGAGGAACTCGACGCGCACATCGAGGACTACGGCGTGTACGCCCGCGTTCAGCCCGAGCACAAGACCCGCATCGTCGAGGCTTGGAAGTCGCGCGACCAGATCGTGGCCATGACGGGCGATGGCGTCAACGACGCCCCGTCCATCAAGCGCGCCGACATCGGCGTTGGCATGGGCATCACCGGTACCGACGTCACCAAGAACGTCGCCGACATGGTGCTTGCCGATGACAACTTCGCCACCATCATCGGTGCCTGCGAAGAAGGCCGTCGCATCTACGACAACATCCGCAAGGTCATCCAGTTCCTGCTTTCGGCAAACCTTGCCGAGGTCTTCTCGGTGTTTATCGCCACGCTCATCGGCTTTACCATCTTCCAGCCGGTGCAGCTGCTGTGGGTGAACCTGGTCACCGACTGTTTCCCCGCGCTCGCGCTGGGCATGGAGGACGCCGAGGGCGACATCATGAAGCGCAAGCCGCGCAACGCCAAGGACGGCGTCTTTGCCGGACATATGGGTCTGGACTGCGTGGTCCAGGGCCTGATCATCACCGTGCTGGTGCTGGCGAGCTTCTTTGTGGGCGTGTACTTTGACATGGGCTACATCCACATCGCCGATATGATCGCCGGCAATGCCGACGAGGAAGGCGTGATGATGGCGTTCATCACGCTCAACATGGTCGAGATTTTCCACTGCTTCAATATGCGCAGCCGTCGTGCGTCGCTGTTCACCATGAAGAAGCAGAACAAGTGGCTGTGGGCTTCCGCCGCGCTGGCACTGGTGCTGACGGTGATCGTGACCGTGCAGCCGACGCTTGCCGAGATGTTCTTCGGCCCTGTGACGCTTGAGCTCAAGGGCGTTCTTGCCGCTTTGGGCCTGGCCTTCCTGATCATCCCGCTGATGGAGATCTACAAGGCGATCATGCGCGCGGTGGAGAAGGAGTAGGTCGAAAGGCCATCCTTCCCACCGGCCCGACCGCCTGCGGGGTTTCTTCTTCGCTAGTCCTCGCGCTTCGCGCTGCGGGATCGCTCAGAAGAAACCCCTCCCGGCGGGCGGGCCTTCGGATAACCTCTCGGGACCATGAGCTGAGGGAAAGTATGTGAGTCGGTCGAGCGGTTGCTCGACCGACTCTTTTTTGTGGGTAAAATACCTGCTCAGTTGTGATTTATGGTGCTGGGAGGCGCTTGTGGGCAAGGCTAAGGCTAAGGCGAAGAAAAAGACGACGGGGGCGCGGGCTAAGCGTGACCGTCGTCGGAAGCTCGCGACCGAAGCGCCCGTGTCTGCCGAGGAGTTGTTGGCGAGCGTACCGGGGCTCGATGCGCTGCAGGATGTTCCGGCGTTTGATGACCTGCCGGTCGATGAAGCCCAGCAGACTGCCTTTGATGATTTCTGCGCACATGCCGAGGAGCCCGAGCAGATGCAGCTTGGCGTCGTGGTGCGCTTGGATCGCGGGTTTCCGCTGGTGGCGACTGCCAACGATACCTTCCGCGCCGAGCATGCCGTGGGGTTTGCCAAGTCGCGCGGCGAGGACGAGGTCCTGCTGCCTGCCGTGGGCGACCGTGTGGCGGTGCGCCGCGCTCCCGGGCACGATATGGGCGTGATTGAGTGCGTGCTGCCGCGCCGTACGAGCTTTGAGCGTTGGCGCGGCCGTGCCCGCGGAGAGCGCCAGGTGCTCTGCTCCAACGTGGATAGCGTGCTAATCGTGCAGGCGCTCGGTGCCGGCGAGGTACTGCTCGACCGCGTGGCGCGTTCGCTGGTGTTGGCGCTCGACTGCGATGCCGAGCCGGTGGTAGTGCTCACCAAAGCTGACCGTTGCGATGCCGAGGAGCTCGAGCGCGATCTGGACCGCGTGCGCTGCCTGGTGGGTCCGGACGTGTGCGTAATCGTGACGTCCTCTGCCGAGGGCCGCGGCCTGGACGAGGTACGCGCCTGCGTGCCCGCCGGGAGCTGTGCCATGATTTTGGGCGAATCGGGTGCCGGCAAGTCGACGCTGCTCAATGCGCTGCTGGGCCACGATGCGTTGGCGACCGGCGGTGTGCGCGAACGCGACGACCAGGGCCGTCACACTACCGTCGCGCGCGTGATGGTGGCGCTACCGGGCGACGCCGGCGTGATCGCCGATGCCCCGGGCCTACGCAGCCTACCGCTCGTGGGTCACGAGCGGGGTCTGGCGCGCGCCTTCCCCGAGATTGTCGAGGCATCGCGTGCGTGCCGGTTTGGCGATTGCACGCATACCCATGAGCCGGGTTGTGCCGTTCGCGAGGCCGAGGACGCCGGGCAGATCGACAGCCTGCGTTTGGAAACGTTCCAAAACCTGGCGTCATCCATGCGCGTGAGCGCTCAAATGCTCGATCCCGATGTCCATCTGTAATTGATTTTTCCTATGACAGCCGTCTCCCAACTGTTCGGGAGACGGCTTTTTTGCTGCGGAAAAGCCTCGAAACATGCAGTTTGCTGACGTGCTGACCAAAACCTTGCCACGAGCTTGACGGGCTGGTCAGCTTTTGGTCAGCGATTGGTTTGACATCGAAAACCAAGATCGCGATTGCGGCGCTTTGCACTCTGACCGCCCAGACAATGGTGGTACGGGCATTCGCCCGGCACTGCCATGAGAGGAGCGGCCGTGAACAAGAGCAAGCGCATCGCCATCAGTCTGGTCGCGGGCGTGCTCGCTGCGCTGCTCTGCATGGCTTACGGCTCGTCGATCCGCTCACGAGCCGAACAGGTCCAGGCTGAGACCTTGGCCAAGTACGGTGGCGATCGCGTCGAGGTATGCGTCGCGGCGCGCGATATCGATGTGGGCGAGACCCTCGATGAGACCAATGTCATAACCCAGGAATGGTTGACAAGTCTGCTGCCGCGTGACGCGGCGACCGAGCTGCGCCAGGTGCGCGGCGACGTGACGACTTCGCGTATTCCCAAAAACGCCGTGATCTGCAATGTCTACACCAAGGCCGAGAGCCACAAGCTCGAGGTGCCTAAGGGCAAGGTCGCCGTTTCGGTGGCGGTCGATGCCGAGCACTCGGTCGGCGGTGCTACGGGCGTGGGCAGCTACGTGGATGTGTATGTGCAAAAAGACGGCGTAACCGATCGGCTGTGCGGCGCGTACGTGATCGATACCAGTGAAGATTCCGGTGCCACGCGCGAGGGCAAGATCGAATGGGTGACGCTGGCGGCTGACCCCGAAGACGTCAAGGAACTGCTGGGGGCATCGGGCAAGGGAACGGTCAGCTTGACGATTCCCGCCACGGCGCGCGGCAAAAAGAGCGGAGGCGACGAGTGATGAAGGCGATCTGGCTTGCGTGCTGCGCGTGCGGCGATTACGGGCTGTTGCAGCGGGAAGTCGAGGGTCGTGATACGGGTGCACAGGTGCTTCGCGTGGGTGACCTGGACGGACTGGTTTCCATGGCGCGGGCGTTTCCGTCGCGCCGCGGAGCTGCCATCATCGCGGCGTCTCTGTTTGATGCCGAAGATGTGCGCAAGACTGTTGCGCGCCTGACGGCCGAAGGCCGCGTGAGTCGCGTGGTCGTGTTGATAGAAACGCTCGATCCGTCGGATATCGAGGGGCTGTTTCGCGCGGGGGCGACCGAGGTCATCGCTGCGCACAGTATATGCGGCAACGGGCGAGCGGGCGAGGGAGCGGTTGATTCCGATCGGCGCATGACGATTGAGCCCGATGCTTTTGTTGATAGGGAACCCGGGGCGCCTCGCGCTACAAGAGGCCCGCGTGTTGATGATTATGGAAAAGCGGAAGCCGAGCATGGTCGGCGCCCCCGGAACCCCCTTGTATACGATGACGCTGAAGGGCCGGCGCAGCATGCTGGCGACTCTCCGGCTGTAGATATGGGATACGTGCACGGCGTGAATCTGGCGGATGAACTCGACGAAGTTGAGGGCTTTGCCGGGTGCGGCGAGTTGTCGCTGATGCAGCATGAGCAGATTGCGCAGAACGAGCCTGCCTCGCAGACCGAACAAGCTGCCATGCCGGCCTGGACGCAGCGTGTAGTTGCGGCGGAGGAGACGGGGACGCTGTCACCGACGCCCGCCCCGCCGCCTCCGATGCCGCCGGCAGACGCTGCCGCTCCGCCGCATCGAGCTCCGGTCATCTGCGCCATTTCGGGTTCGGGCGGTTGCGGCAAGTCGACGATCGTTGCCACCATGGCACACGCATCGTCGCTGTTGGGCTTGCGTGCCGCCGTACTCGACCTGGACCTGATGTTTGGAAACCTTTACGACTTGTTAGGCGTCGATGCTCCGCACGATATGGCGGCACTTATCGAGCCGTCGGCGGCGGGCACGCTCACCGAGCCGGATATCGTAGCCGCATCGATGCGCGTGGCGCCGGGCGTTACGCTCTGGGGTCCCGTCGCGGCGCCCGAGCAAGCCGAGCTCATGGCACGTCCGGTGGAGCTACTGCTTGATGTCCTGCGTCGCGAATCCGACGTGGTCTTTATCGATACCTCGGTCTTTTGGGGCGACGCCGTGGCGGCTGCGGTGGCGGCGAGCGACCGTTGCCTGGTCGTTGGCGATGCGGCGGTGTCGTCCGCGACATCGGCGTCGCGCGTCATTGAACTGGCAGGTCGAGTAGGTGTGCCGCGCACGCGCATGAGCGCCGTGTTCAACCGGTTCGGTGCGCGCGGGGCAGACGAGGACGTCGCCATGCGCTTTGAGATTGCCTGTGCGTTGAGCTCCAAGATTCGTATCGCCGATGGCGGGCAGGATCTCGCCGCGCTCATGGCGTTTGGGCGCGCTGACGAGGCAGTGGGGCAGACCAGCGCTTTTGCGACTAGCGTGCGCGAGGCCACGCGCGAGATGCTCGTGGAACTGGGGTGCGCCGTCGGCCCTTGGAGCGATATGGTCGCCGACCGTGCAACGCGCACCGAACGCCCGCGTATCCGCCTTCCCTGGTCGCGCGAGGGCGATCAGCGATGAGCCTGCAAACGAGGATTAAGGCTGCCGGCGCTGCGGCGGCGGCAGCGCCTGTAGATGCGGGGCGTCGCCGCGCCGTGAAACGACGCACCAAGCGCGCCGTGATGGACCGCATGGGTTACGACGAAGTGGCGCGTATCAGCGCCTATATCGACCCGGCACTTGCCCGCTCGGAATTGCGTCCTGCGGTGGAGGCGGCGCTCAATGTTGAGGAGCCGACCGATCTCGCGACGCCCGAGCGCGAGACCATCATCGACGAGATTTTGGATGACGTGGTGGGCTTGGGGCCGTTGCAGCCGCTCATCGAGGACGACACCGTTACCGAGATCATGATCAACGGCTGCCGCTCGGCTTTCTTTGAACGCGGCGGCGTCTTGTACCCCATCGAGCATGCGTTTGAGGATGATGAGCAGATCCGTGTGCTTATCGACCGCATTATCTCGCCACTTGGCCGCCGCATCGACGAGCGCAGCCCCATCGTCAACGCTCGCCTCAAAACGGGCTATCGCGTCAACGCGGTGATTCCGCCTGTGGCGATTGACGGACCGATTCTCACCATCCGAAAGTTCTCGGACCGTATCTGCTCGCTGGACGAGCTCGTGGGGTTGGGATCGCTGCCGCTTTGGTATGCGCAGCTGCTGTCGTGTGCGGTGTCGCTGCGACAGGACCTGGCGGTTGCGGGAGGCACGGGATCTGGTAAGACCACCCTGCTCAACGCGTTGTCATGTGAGATTTCCACCGGCGAGCGCATCGTGACGATCGAGGACTCTGCCGAGCTCAAGTTTGCGCATCATCCGCACGTGGTGCGCCTAGAGGCGCGCGAGGCTTCAATTGAGGGCGAGGGCGCGGTGACGATCCGCGACCTGGTAACTAATGCCCTACGCATGCGCCCCGACCGCATCGTGGTGGGCGAGGTGCGCGGTGCCGAGTGCTGCGACATGTTGCAGGCCATGAACACGGGCCACGACGGGTCGCTCACCACACTTCATGCGGGTTCAGAACAGGAGACCGTGGTGCGTCTGACGTTGCTTGCACGTTATGGCATCGATCTGCCGAGCGAGCTCATCGAGGAGCAGATTGCCATGGCGCTCGACGGCATCGTGATGTCCGAGCGCCACGCCGATGGCAGGCGTTTCGTCTCCTCGTATTCGGGGGTGCGACGCGCCGCATCGGGTGGCGTAGAGCTCGAGCGCTATGTGACGTTCGATGCCGCCGAGCGCACCTGGACGCTTGACCGCGAGCCGCCGTTTATCGCAGAAGGCCTGCGGTCGGGGACGCTCACACAAGAGGAGGTGGACGAATGGAGATCACTGTGCCCCTCGTCGTAGGGGGCTTGGCAGGGCTTTCTGTCGCGACGGCGTGCGGGGCGGAACCTCGTGTGCCGCAGGTACCGCCGGCGGAGCTGGCACGTCAGGCGCTCGAGACGGTGGCAGAGAAGCTGCCGCGTGAGCTGGTGGAAAACGATCTGCTGAAAAAGATCGCCCGTTCGTGGGCATCGCTGGCTCCGGCGCATCGCCTTGGCCTCGTGATCGAAGATGCTTCGGGACGTTTGGCGTTTCTGCTGCTATCGAGCGGTGTCTGCTGCGTTTTACTAACGATGGTGTCGTTATCGCCCCTCGGATTTGCCTTGGGACTTGTTGCTCCGATTGCTGTTGGCGCCGCTCGGGATGGCTTTGAGAGCCGGCGCGAGCAACACGATGCGGAAGAGGCCATGCCCGAGGCGTTTACCGCACTATCCATGTCGCTTGCCTCGGGACATTCGCTGGCCCAGGGCATGCGCTTTGTGGGCGCTCATGCGCAAGAACCGGTGCATACCGAGTTTTTGCGGGTGGCGGCGGCGATCGATTGCGGCATCTCGGCGACCGATGCGCTCGATGACTTGCTCGTGCGCATCGACGCCCCCGGTCTTTCGCTTGTGACCTTGGCGCTTAAGGTGTCACAGCGCACCGGCGCTCCGCTTGCCGACTTACTGTCCGAGGCGTCGAGCATGGTGGGGGGGCGCATTGAGCTCAAGCGCCGCTTGGATGTCAAGACGTCGCAGGCTCGCATGTCGGCGCATATGGTCGCGGCGATGCCGGCGGGCATGTGCGCGGTGTTGGCGCTGCTTTCGGCAGATTTTCGTCGCGGTCTTGCGACGCCTGCCGGCGCGGGCGCTGTGGTGCTGGGTCTTGCCCTCAACGCCGTTGCTCTGGTGGTTATCAGGCGCATTATGCGGGTGGAGCTATGAGCGCCCCGGTTGCAGTTGCGGCTTGCCTGTGCGCCCTGAGTGTATTTGTCGCGACGGGTTTGGATCGGGCGGATGCACGCAAGATCGCAGGGGCCTGCAAGCGCGAGGCGGTGCTGGTCGCTGCCGCGGGTCGCTCGGTGGTCGATGCCCTGACCGCGCGAGTGAAGGGCGCGGTTGGAGCGGGCGGCCCGGCGCGAGTGTCGCTTGGCGAAGTGTCCGAGATGATCGATGTTGTGCGCTTGGGTCTTTCGGCCGGTCTTTCGTTTGATGCGGCGCTTGAGATTTTCTGCGCCAACCGCCGGTCAGTGCTGGCTCTTCGCCTTGAGCGGGCCTGCATGGCGTGGCAGGTGGGCGTGGGCACGCGTGAGGACGAGTTGTTGGCCGCCGCGCGCGACCTGGACGTGCGAGCGCTCGAGACCTTTGCCATTACGGTGGGGCAGGCACTCGCCCTGGGTGCCCCACTTGCCGAGACACTGGCCGCTCAAAGTCGCGAGATCCGTGCGGCTCATCGCGCCGCGGTCGAGCGCGAGATCGAGCGTGCGCCCGTCAAGCTGCTGATTCCCACCGGCACGCTCATCTTGCCGGCGTTGCTTCTGTCCATATTGGGCCCGCTGCTGGGAGCAGGCGGGATGATGTAGGGAGGAATACATGAACACGATGACTGACGCTGCTGGCAAGGTCCAGGGCTGGGCGTTTTGCCGGGCGGCACATGTTCGTCAGCGCGCCAAGGAACTATTGCAGGAGGAGAGCGCACAGGGTACCACCGAGTATGCCATCTTGGTCGGCGTGCTCGTGGTGATTGCGATTATCGCCATCGTCGCATTTAAGGGCAAGGTCCAAGATCTATGGAACGCTATCAGCGAGGGCATCAACAGCCTGTAGAGGGCGAGCGCCCCATCGGGATGCTGCTGGTGTTTGCTTGCCTGACCGTGGCGATAGCGGCGGTGCTTTGGGGGCTTAACGCCGCGCGGCAGCAGCGTCCTGGGACCGCCTCCGATTTGGGCTCAGATTCGGCGGTGGCGTCTCAAAAAGATGAGATGCGAGATGCGGACGATTCGGATGTCGCTGTCACGGCGCAAACCTTTCTGCGGACGCTCGACAAGCGGTCTGGCATTGCGACGGATTCGCCTGAGGGCAACGCGATTGCGGTCCGGCTTGCATGGTCCGAGGATCGACCGATGACCGAAGCGGCGGCGGATATGCTGCGTGCCTATCGCGAGGTACCCACGGCGCAACTTGCTCTGAGCGGCTATCTCGACATCAAGGGAAACGTGTGGGGTGCCATCGTGCGCGACGGACGCGGCTGGGTCGATATGGTGACAATTGCCGCGGATGCTGGCGATGCTTCGTGTCGTCTGCGCGCCGTGCGCCTGAGCCCGCAGGCAACGGACTCAAAGGAGGGATCGTGAAATGCATGATGTCCTGTGTGAGGAATCTGCCCAGGCGACGGTCGAATACGCCATCGTCACGGTGGCGCTGTTATCGATCGTGCTGGCGATCGCGGGACTTTGGCGTGCCGGCACCGATGGGCGCTTGGCGGCGCTGGTTGAGCGGGCGGCATCCCATGGCGTTGCCTCGACGTCGGTTATCGACGCCGCTGCGGCCGCTAAGGACATCGCGTTGTATTGATGCCGCGCGCGAGGACCGGGCGCAGTCTACGGTCGAGGCCGCTTTTTTGCTGCCGACGTTTCTGGCACTCATCCTTCTCGCGCTGCAACCGGTGTGCCTGCTCTATACGCGCGCGGTCATGGAGTCTGCCGCCGCCGAGACCGCGCGGCTCATGACCACGACGACGGCGGAGGACGACGATCTTAAGGAGTTCACCCGCCGCCGACTTGCCGCAGTGCCCAACGTTTCGATCTTTCATGCCGGCGGGCCGTTGTCGTGGGATATCGAGCTTGGCCGGGCCGGTGCGGGTGGCGTCTCGTCCGTGTCCGTTTCCGGCGAGGTCAAGCCGTTGCCTGTGATCGGTGCGTTTGCGCAGGCTATGGGTGGTACCGCCGAGGGCGGCTACGTTGAGCTCAAAGTCGATGTCTCGTATCAATCGCGTCCCGAATGGCTGGAGGGAGATTATGATTCGTGGATTGCTGCATGGGATTAGGCGCTGCCTGTTGCGGGTGACGCAAGGGTTTGCGGCCCGCCGTCGACCAGGCGCTCTCCGCAAACGAGGCGGCTTTATGGGTCGAGCCGGTATCGACCTGTTTATCGAAGACGGTGCCTACACCACGCTCTCCTCTGCGGTGGTCATCTTGGTGGTGCTCACGCTGCTGTTTTCGTCGACCGCGGCGATATGGAGCATGTCGCGTGCCGGGGATACCCAGGTGGCGGCTGATAGCGGCGCGCTGGCGGGTGCCAACGTAGTGTCGTCCTATCACACGGCTGCCACGGTGGTTGATGCGAGCATCTTGAGTCTGGGGCTGGCGGGGTTTGCCACGATCGGGACGGGCCTGGTCGCCATCCTCATCCCGGTTGCCGAGCCGGTTGCCGGCAATATGGTCGACACCGGGATTGAGATCATTAAAACGCGCAACAAGTTTGCCAAAAGCGCATCGGAAGGCTTACAGAAAATCGAGACGGCTCTGCCGTATCTGATCGCCGCGCGTGCCACGCAGGCGGTGTCGGCGCAGGATACCGATAGTGTGACCTATACCGGTACGGCGCTTGCCGTGCCCAGGACATCCGAGTCTGACTTCGCTGCGCTCGAGGGGTCCGAGATCTCGACCGATGCCATTAAAGACACATCAGATGATTTAGAGTGTGCGGCCGAGGAGCTGCGGAAGGCTTCTGAGGACACGGCGAAGGCTAAAGAGCGTGCTTGGCTGGCGGATTGTGGTGGGTCTGACAAGGGCTCGGTCGGCAGCTGTTCTTGCATGTGGGAGCGTGCGAAAAGCCTAACGGATCTCTCTGGTGCTCAAAATCCACATTACGCTTCGAGCGTTACGTGGGAACCGCAAGTGGCGCTCGATCGTGCGAAGGCATATTACCGAGAGCGCCTGTCGAACGAGAAGCCACTTGGCGAGAGCCCAGAAAAACAGGCAGATTCCGCTGCGCGAAAGGCGTTCTTCGCTTATGCGAGTGAAGAAGTTGAACGAGCGTATATAGCTGAAGAGGACGGCAAGGTTTCCGCCTACATCCCCTTTCTTCCGCGAAATCCAGATGAGGCGCGGACGACCGAACTCTACACCGATGTACGTTGGCCAACAAGTGAACTAGATGAAGTGTCCTATCTGCATTACGGGACTGACTGTCCAAATTACAAAAGGGGAACGCCTGGTGGGCTGGCGTCTGTCGCGGTTTTTGACGGCCATGAAACGTGCAGCGAATGCCATTTTGGTGTTTCGTCTTTGGGTTACGTTGCGATTGCTACGACTTCCGTCGAAAGGGGCTTCGAGTACCACTTTGACGAGTTCAAAAAGGCGCTGGAGAAATACGTCGAATATCGCAATAAGGAACTCGAGCTCATGCGTCAGACCGAGGATGAGGCCGACCGTGCGGGCAATGCGTTTGACCAGGCCATTAAAGCGCTTTCCGGCGAGCGCCCGCGTATCGCCCCACCTGGCCGCAACGGCGTGGTCGCCTTTGCAGTTTCGGGTGACATTACCAGCCCCGATCAACTTAACTCCTCGTTTAACGCGGCAGTCAGGCTTGGCAATCGCGGTGCTATCTCTGCCGCGGTGCTGGCGCCCGATGAGGCGACGGCGCAAAACAACGTGCTTTCGCGATTTTTCTCGACATTGAAGGAACGTTCGGGCGGCGTTGCCGGCGTGCTCGACGGCGTCATGGATGTTTGGGGACGGCTACTCGTGGGATACGGAGACATCCAAGGTTCGGCCGACGAACTTATGGACGAGATGATTAAAGGCCTAGGAGGGGGCAGCGGCGCGTTGGGCTCCATCGCATCGTGGCTCGGCGATACCGTTTCGGCGTCCGTGGCGGCGCTGGGTTTGGAACCGTGCGACTTGCGCCTGCGAAAGCCGGTGCTGACCGATTCCGCCAATATCATTAAGAGTCCGGGGTCTGACATTGCGGGTCTCTCTCAAGCGCAAGACAAACTGCGAAGTATTCCGTTGGGCGTGACCGATCCCAAGGCGCTTTGCGAGGCGTTGGAATATCAAGTCGAACGCACCATTAGCGGTACGGTGTTCACACTTGCGGAGATTCCTCTGCCCGGCGGCGGCTCCATCCCGCTCACCGTCGATGTCGCCACGCTGGTTGGCGCTCTGGGCGGTGGGTCGTAATGAGTATCCGCATGCGTCTGCGCGAGGAGCGCGCCCAAGCGGCGGTGGAGATGGCAGTGGTTACGCCCGTTTTGCTGGTGCTGGCACTCATCGTGTACAACGTCATGATCTTTGCCAGCGCTGTCGCGCGCTTCGACCGCGTGGTGCCCGACATCGTGCTAGCGCATGCCGTGGCGTCGGAGGGGGAGGGCGACGAAAGCTCTGCCGATGCCTCGGCGACGGTTCAGACTCAAATTCTGAATGCCATGGAGGGCTATGACTTACAGATCGAAGTGTCGAGCGAGCAAGGCGCGAAGGCATCGGATGGTGGCCTGCTCTCCCTATCCGGTACGTTTAGGACCTACACCTGCACCATGCACTATGAGCCGTGGCCGACTTCTCTCAGCATCGCTGGCGTTCCGCTGGGGGCGCCGACAACGTTGTCGCACGAGCGTGCGGTGACGGTCGATCCATGGCGTCCGGGGGTGGTCATGTGACCGCGGTCTCGTCCTACATCGTCTACGCGCGGGCACTCAATAGGCTGGGTTGGACGCCGGCCGAGTTTGTGATGGCGGAGTCGTTTGTCGTGCGCCTGCGCGGCATGCTGGGACGGCGTCCGGTTGCCGCCAACGGCCTGCCGCTCGTCATGGCGTTTCCACGCTGCTCTTCGGTCCATACGTGTTTTATGGCCTATCCCATCGACATCGCCTTCATCGATCGCGACGGCAATATCCTCGCGCGCTACGAAAACGTCCGCCCTTGGCGCATGTGCTCCTGCCCCGGCGCCTGGGCCGTACTAGAGCGTCCTTCAATCATTGTTTCGACCCCTGCTCTCCAACGCGTGCCGGCTTAAGAATTGGCGACAGTGGACTTTCGTCATACGAAATTGGGTAAGATGGAGGAGAAGATGCATGGATGTTGAGATCCATCCGAACGCCAAAAAACACTTGACGGAAAAGCAGGTGCTTGGTGCCTGGTTCGCGGTTACTGAGTGCATTCGCCGCGAGTCGGAGGACGAGCCGCCGAGATGGCTTGCCATTGGATGGCTTCCAGATGGTCGAAGTGTGGAACTTGTTGCGGTCGAACTAATTCGTGGATGGCTCATTATTCATGCCCTGTCTCCGGTTCAGAAGAAATTCTGGCAAGAGATCGAGCGAGCTCGGCAGAGGGGTTGATGATGGGCAAGACGTATACGGCCGCTAATGGTCAGGTTGTAACGGATGAAATGATTGACGCGTGGTGCGAGTCGTACGAGCGCGGAGAGTTTCCGGATGGCGAACACACCGTTGGTGGGATCGTGCGTGGACGGCCCCCGCTCTCAGGTGAGGGGACGGCAACGCTGTCGGTCAAGATTCCTCTGGGAATGAAGGAGGCCATTCGTCGACGGGCGGCTGCCGAGGGGATGACGCCAAGTGAGTTTGCCCGTGCGGCTCTGAGTGAAAAACTTCTTGCTGCCGGCTGATGCCTCTGACGTGCCGATTTATAGAACCGAGGCTGTGCTCAAAAACTTTTTTAAAATTCTCGGTTGACCGGAACGCGTCCTTGGTTATACTAATCAAGCCTTGAAACAAGGCACACCTCAAATGGCTGGGTAGCTCAGTTGGTAGAGCAGAGGACTGAAAATCCTCGTGTCAGGGGTTCGATTCCCTTCCCCGCCACCTTGAATTGACTAGGACCTCTGCAAAGAGGTCCTTTTCTTTTATGTAGGGTTCTGCGGAAAATGCGCCCCATTATTGAGCGATAGAACGGGACGCGCTTTCCGGTGCCTGCCTCCGGCGCGCGTACACACCTCGTCGCACCATTCCGAGTCCGCCCGCCCCAGACATTCCTCCCACTTTCGCGTCACTTTACAGACCGTTCGGTCGCCTGTCCGCACACGCGGGTATACTCAAAACGATACTTATCCTATGCAATACGATGCGGGTTCGACCTGCATGATCCGAAGGGGGCAGTGATGGAGAGGATACTCGGCGTTAATCTCTCTGGCTGGTTTATTCCCGAGCCTTGGGTGACCCCGTCGCTGTACGCGGCGACCGGTGCATCCAACGCGGCCGAGCTACAGGAGGCCATGGGTACCGCCGCCTATAACGAGCGCATGCGCCGCCATTACGAGACGTTTGTGAGCGAGGACGATTTTCGCCGCATGGCGCAGATCGGTCTCAATGCCGTGCGTCTGCCGGTGCCCTGGTATGCCTTTGGCTCACAGGAGTCCGATGCCTCCTACATATCGGTTGTCGATTACATCGACCGCGCGATTGAGTGGGCTGCCAAGTACGACATCCGCGTGCTGCTCGATCTGGCAACTGTGCCCGGTGGCCAGGGCGATTCCAACGATTCACCCACCACGCCGGAGGCTGTCGCCGAGTGGCATTCGTCCACCAACGGCCGTCATGTCGCACTCGACGTGCTCGAGCGCTTGGCCGATCGCTATGGCGAGGCCGAGAGCCTGCTGGGCATTGAGCTGCTGGACACGCCGCAGATGAGCGTTCGCAAGAGCCTCTTCACCATGACGGATGGCATTCCTGCTCACTACCTGCGCAATTTCTATCGCGATGCCTACGAGCTCGTCCGTTCGTATATGCCCGAGGATAAGATCGTCGTCTTCTCGTCGTCGGGGCATCCCAACGAGTGGAAGCATTTTATGCGCGGCGCCAAGTACAAGAACGTCTACATGGACCTTCACCTGTACCATTACCGCGACGAGTATGCGCTCGACATCACGAGCCCCCGCGGTCTGACGACGGCGATTTCGCGCAACAAGCGTGAGCTCAAGGAGGCAATCTCGACCGGATTCCCCGTTTTGGTGGGTGAATGGTCGGGTGCGGCGATTTTTGCCAACTCATCGGTTACGCCCGAGGGCCGCAATGCCTACGAGCGCGTGTTCATCGCCAACCAGCTGGCATCGTTTGCGCCGGCGGCTGGCTGGTTCTTCCAAACATGGAAGACCGAGAAGCGTATTGCAGCATGGGACGCCCGCGCGGCACTCGGCACGCTCGAGCGCGGCATGATTGAATAGGTTGATATGACGCAAAACAGCGCCCGCACGGGCAAACTTTATGTGGTCGGTACGCCCATCGGCAATCTGGGCGACCTGTCCCCGCGCGTCGGCGAGGCCTTTGCCGCCGCCGATGCCATCTGCTGCGAAGACACGCGTGTGACCTCAAAGTTGCTGATGCACCTAGGCATCTCCAAGCCGCTCGTTCGTTGCGACGAGAACGTGATCGCAAGTCGCGCAGCCGGCCTGGTCGACCGCCTGCTGGCGGGGGAGACCCTCGCCTTTGCCTCGGACGCCGGTATGCCGAGTGTGTCTGATCCCGGCCAGGCTTTGGTTGAGGCGGCGCGCGAGGCGGATGTGCCTGTCGAGGTTATTCCCGGCCCCTCTGCTTGCGTCACGGCGCTTGTTTCGTCCGGCATTCCCTGCGAGCATTTCTTCTTCGAGGGCTTTTTGGGCCGAAAGCACGGTGACCGCGTGCACCGTTTGCAGCGCCTTGCCGTGGTGCCCGGCGCGCTCATCTTCTACGAGTCTCCACATCGCATCGTGGCGACACTCGAAGCCGTGGCCGAGATTTTTCCCCAGCGTGAGGTTGCCGTCTGCCGCGAGCTCACCAAGTTGCACGAGGAGGTCTTGCGCGGGCCCGCTGCCCAGCTTGCCGAGGAGCTACGTGCCCGCGGCGAGGTGAAAGGCGAGATTGCGCTGGTCATCGCGCCGCCGAGCGAGGACGAAGAGGCCGGTATCGCGCCGGTTGGCGCCGCGGCAGCGGATCCCGACGAGGCCCTGCGCGCGGATATCCGCGCCGCGCTCGAGGAGGGGGAGCCCGCGTCTGCGGTGGCCAAGCGCCTGTCTCAGAAGTATTCGCGCCGCAAGCGCGATGTCTATGCCATGGTGCTCGATATGCAATAGATGGAGGATATCCAGCCCTTGCGCTAGAATCATCCTCTGTATGCAACGTTTTTCTGGAGGACAAACCCCATGGATCAAAGCAAGCCTTCGTTCTTTATCACGACGCCCATCTACTACGTCAACGCCGATCCGCACCTGGGCACGGCTTATTCCACCATCATCGCCGACGTTCAGGCTCGCTATCGCCGTTCCGTCGGCTATAACGTCAAGTTCCTGACCGGCATGGACGAGCACGGCGAGAAGGTCGCCGAGGCCGCAGCCAAGCACAACATGACGCCGCAGGAGTGGACCGATAGCCAGGCTCCGCACTTCAAGGAGCTTTGGAGCAAGCTCGAGATTTCCAATGATGACTTCATTCGCACCACCGAGCCGCGCCAGCACCATGCCGTGCAGTACCTGTGGGAGCGCATGAAGGAGTCCGGCTACCTGTATAAGGGCAGCTACGACGGCTGGTATTGCGTGCCTGACGAGACCTACTTTACCGATACGCAGGTCCAGAAGGGCGACGAGGAGTACGGCAGCGTCGGCCAGCACCTGTGCCCCGACTGCCACCGTCCGCTTGAGCGCGTGCAGGAGGAGTCCTACTTCTTTAAGCTTTCTGCCTTCCAGGACAAGCTGCTTAAGCTCTATGACGAGCATCCCGACTTTGTCGAGCCTGCGTTTCGCATGAACGAGGTTCGCAGCTTTGTCGAGGGCGGCCTTAACGACCTTTCCGTGAGCCGTACGAGCTTTGACTGGGGCATTCAGGTCCCGTTTGACGAGGGTCACGTGACCTACGTGTGGTTCGATGCGCTGCTCAACTATATGACGGCCGTCGGCTACGGTGTCGACACCGACGAGGCGCGTGCCGAGCTGGCCTATCGCTGGCCCGCGCAGTTCCACATCGTGGGTAAGGACATCATCCGCTTCCACTGCGTCATTTGGCCCGCCATGCTCATGGCCATCGGCGAGGCCCTGCCCGAGCACGTCTTTGCCCACGGCTTCCTGACCGTGCGCAATGCCGAGACCGGCAAGGCCGAGAAGATGTCCAAGAGCCGCGGCAACGCCATCGCTCCGCAGGACGTTATCGACATGCTGGGCGTCGAGGGCTATCGCTACTACTTTATGACCGACGTCGTCCCCGGCACCGACGGTGCCATCAGCTTCGACCGCATGGAGCAGGTCTACAACGCCGACCTGGCCAACAGCTGGGGCAACCTCATCTCGCGTTCGCTCAACATGAGCGGCAAGTATTTTGACGGTTGCGCGCCCGCCAAGCCCGCATCGTTCGATGCGTTCGACAACCCGCTGGCAAAGATTGCCGACGGTTTGGTCGAGCGCTACATGGCCAAGATGGACGTGCTCGATTACGGTGGAGCCAAGGACGAGGTCATGGAGCTCATCCACGCCGCCAACCACTACATCGAGGACTCCGAGCCTTGGGCACTTGCCAAGGACGAGGCCAAGGCTGACGAGCTGGCGTTTGTGATCTACAACCTGCTCGAGGCCATCCGCATTGCCGCTCACCTGCTGATGCCGCTCATGCCCCAGACTTCTGCCGAGGCTCTGCGCCGCCTGTCCTGCGAGGACGAGGCCGCGAGCGACGACCTCAAGGGCATTTGCGCTTGGGGCCTGCTTGCTGGTGGTCGGCCCGTCGAGAAGGGCGATCCGCTGTTCCCGCGTCTGGCGTAGAGACCGCGCGAGCGCCATATCGGCAATTTGCTGTTTAGCTGTAAGGGCATGGCCGCCACGGTCCATGCCCTTTTGTTTCAAGACGCCGCCATCATGCTAAGGAGGCAACCATGACAACTTCGCCTTTGGCAAACCCCACGGCCACCAGGGAGCTGCTAGAGGAGTTTGGCCTTGCGACTAAGCATCGCCTGGGCCAGAACTTTCTAATCGACAATCATGTGATCGAGCGTATCTGCGAGCTTGCCGAGCTTGCAGGTGACGAGCGCGTACTCGAGGTGGGTCCGGGTTGCGGCACGTTGACACTTGCGTTGCTGCAGGAGGCGGCGTGCGTTACGTCGATCGAGGCCGATCCCGAGCTTGAGCCGGTGCTTGACGCCCACGCCGCCGACTATGCCAACTTCCGCTTTATCATGGGCGATGCGCTCAAGGTGGGCCCGGAGCAGATTGAGCAGGTTGCGGGCGGTACGCCGACGGTGTTTGTCGCGAATCTGCCCTACAACGTGGCGGCGACGATCATCCTTCAGTTCTTCCAGACGATGCCCGCGCTTAAGCGCGCTGTCGTCATGGTTCAAAAGGAGGTTGCCGATCGCATTGCCGCAACGCCCGGTAACAAGACCTATGGCGGCTACACGGCAAAACTCGGCCTGTACGCGCAGGTGACGGGTCGCTTTGAGGTGCCGCCGCGTTGCTTTATGCCGGCGCCGCACGTGGACTCGGCCGTCGCGCGTATCGACCGTGTTGACGGCGTGGTGCCCGAGGGGCTCGATCGCGAATTTGTGGCCCGCGTGATTGATGCTGCATTTGCTCAGCGTCGCAAGACCATCCGCAATTCCATGAGCGCCAACGGCTTTGCCAAGGACGTGCTCGATGCTGCCTTTGAGGCTTGCGGTATTGCACCCACCACGCGCGCCGAGACGCTTGATGTTGCTGACTTTGTCCGTCTGGCCCAGGAGCTAATCCATGATGCCTAATGCCGAACGTGTGACGTTTACCAAGAATAAGAAGACGGTTGCTTGTCCCGTGCCCTTGGCACCGCTTGCCGACACGCATGCGCATCTGCTTTCGTTCTGGGGCAAGGATGTGCCTGAGACGCTCGTGCGTGCCAAGGCGGCGGGCGTCGACCTGTTGGTGACGATGTTCGACCCCATCGCTGATAAACGCAGCGTGACGGACTATAGCGACTGGCTGACGCGCGAGATTCTGCCGATGCAGGATATCCCGCAGATCAAGTATCTTGCCGGCGTGCATCCGTATGGCGCGCCGGACTATGCCGACGACGTTCACGCACAGGTCGTTGCCGCACTCGATGATCCCTTATGCGCCGGTATTGGCGAAATCGGCCTGGACTACCACATGGACTATGACGACGATATCGCGCCGGCACCCCATAACGTGCAGATTGACTGCATGGCGCGCCAGCTCGAGCTTGCCGTGTGCCGTAACGTGCCGGTGGAGCTACATCTGCGTCACGAGGACACGGACCAGGAGCGCACCTCGCACGTGGACGCCTACAACGTGCTTCGTGAGGTGGGCGTGCCCCAGGCCGGTTGTGTGCTGCACTGCTTTGGCGAGGACCGCGCCACGATGGAGCGCTTTGTGGAGCTGGGCTGCTATATCGCCTATGGTGGTGCGGCCACCTTCAAGCGCAACGACGACGTGCGCGAGGCATTTGCGGCAACCCCACTCGATCGAATTTTGTTCGAGACGGATTGCCCGTATATGGCTCCGGAGCCCATCCGCGGTCTTGAATGCGAGCCCGCAATGATCTCCATTACGGCAAACGCGCTGGTTAACGACCGTGTCGATCGCACTGGTGAGGACGCCGAAACAATCGCGCAAGCCGCTTGGGAGAATGCCTGCAAACTTTTTCAAAAATAGTTCTTGCGTTCGTGGTGGCGCTCCGTTATTCTAATTCCTGCACGCGGGCGTGGCGGAATTGGCAGACGCGTACGGTTCAGGTCCGTATGGGGGCAACCCCATGAAGGTTCAAGTCCTTTCGCCCGCACCATTAAATTAAAGAGCTCCCAGCAATGGGAGCTTTTTTGTTAAGGGCCCTTCACAGGGACTTGAACCTGTGAAGGAGCGAGCGTAAAGAAAACGCGGAGCGTTTTTAGCGAGCTGGCGAGGACGCCGGCAGGCGGCCGAAGCCGGTGCGGATCCGCGAAGCGGATACGCGGACGTCCTTTCGCCCGCACCATTGAATGAAAGAACTCCCAGCAATGGGAGCTTTTTTGTTATGTACGATCTCCTTGTACGGGTATCCTAATGCCAACGTGTGCCTATCAGAGGAGAGACCATGCTGTTGTCCGGTATCATCGCCGCCCTTACCAGCCTTTTGATTCCCATCATCATTCTGTTGCTACTGCTTCCCAACGCCTGCTATGTCGTTGAACAACAGCATGCCGTGATCATCGAGCGCCTGGGCAAGTTTAACCGCATCGTCAACGCGGGCTTCCACATGAAGGTGCCCGTGATCGACCGCAAGGCCGCCACGGTGAGCCTGCGCACCATGAAAAACGGTTTTGGCATCGACGTTAAGACCCAGGACAACGTGACCATCGGCCTTGAGGTCTCTGCTCAGTACCACGTGAGCTATGACATGGGCGCCGGCCCGGCAGATTCGGGTATCTACAAGAGCTACTACATGCTGCAGGAGCCCGTCGACCAGATGCGTGACTTCATCACCGACGCCCTACGCTCTTCGATTCCCGTCTACACACTCGATGAGGTCTTTGCCAAGAAGGATGACATCGCCAAGGATGTCAACGCTACCGTTTCCGAGCAGATGGCCGCCTACGGCTTCACCCTCGTGTCGACGCTCATCACCAAAATCGCACTGCCGACCGAGGTCGAGAACTCCATGAACGACATCAACGCCGCCCAGCGCAAGCGCGCTGCGGCACAGGAGCTCGCCGAGGCCGACCGCATCAAGCGCGTCACCGAGGCGACCGCCGAGGCCGAGGCAATGGAAAAGGCGGGCGAGGGCATCGCCAACCAGCGCAAGGCCATTGCACTGGGTATCAAAGATTCGCTCGAGATCATCCAGGAGACGGGTGTCGGCAATGACGAGGCCAACCAACTGTTCATGTTTACGCAGTGGTCCGAGATGATGACGGAGTTCGCTCGCACGGGTAAAACCTCGACGGTCGTGCTGCCGAGCGACTTTTCGCAGTCGGCCTCTATGTTCGAGCAGATGCTGGCTGCCGGAAAGGTTCAGAACGAGTCAAAGGAGTAGGCACGCGTGAAATACACCGTCGTTTGTGTTGGCAAGCTCAAAGAGCGCTTTTGGAAGGACGCGTGCGCTGAGTACACCAAGCGCCTAGGC
The DNA here is from genome assembly GCA_900542305.1 of uncultured Collinsella sp. GTDB lineage: Bacteria > Actinomycetota > Coriobacteriia > Coriobacteriales > Coriobacteriaceae > Collinsella. The sequence goes on from UQMU01000012.1 coordinate 47,375, forward strand.
GCCTATGCCAAGGTGGATATCCGCGAGGTGGCCGATATCGACCCGGCTAAGGCGGGCGGCGTGGATGCCGCGCGCGACAAGGAGGGGGCGGCAATTCTTGCTGCATTGCCGTCTCGAGCGCATGTGATCCTGCTGGCTATCGAGGGCAAGGAGCGTTCGAGTGAGGAGCTCTCGGCGAGGCTCGACGATCTTATGCTACGAGGCAGCAGCGACATCGCCTTTGTGATTGGCGGTTCGGACGGCGTGAGCGATGAGGTGCGCGCCCGCGCCGACGAGATGCTCAGCTTTGGACGCATTACCTTGCCGCATAACTTGGCGCGCGTGGTGCTGCTGGAGCAAATCTACCGCGCCTGCAAGATCAGCCGTGGCGAGCCGTATCACAAATAGGTCGGCAATACGAAACAATGGCGTGGGACAATACCTTTCGTTTTGAGGAATGTGTCTGAAAGGACTATGAGATATGAAGATTGGATTTGTCGGTTTTGGCAATATGGCGAGCGCTATGGCCGATGGCTGGATCGCTGCCGGTGTAGCTGCGAGCGACATGTGCGCCTGCGCGGGTCGCTACGACGCACTGGTTGAGCGCTGCGAGGCGCGCGGCATGGTCGCCTGCCACGATGCCGCCGAGGTTGTCGCCGCATCCGATATCGTGGTCGCTGCGGTCAAACCGTACATGATCGAGAAGGTATTCGCCCCGCTCAAGGATGCTCTTGCCAAAAAGGTCGTTCTGTCGGTTGCCTGGACCTGGGACAGTGCCAAGTGGGAGCAGGTCCTGCCGGGCGTCGCGCATATCTCGACGGTGCCCAACACACCGGTTTCGGTGGGCGAGGGCGTCATCGCTTGCGAGAAGGCTTCCACGCTTAGTGATGAGCAGAGCGCAGTGGTGCTTGATTTGCTTGGCAAGCTCGGTGCGGTGGTCGAACTCGATACGAGCCTGCTGTTTGTGGGCGGCACGGTGGGTGGTTGCGCTCCGGCATTTGTCGCCATGGCAATCGAGGCCCTGGGCGATGCAGCGGTCAAGCACGGTATCCCGCGTGCCGATGCCTATCGCATTGTGAGCCAGATGGTGTTGGGTACGGCAAAGCTGCAGCTTGCAACTGGCCAGCATCCTGCGGCGATGAAGGATGCCGTATGCTCGCCCGGTGGTGCCACCATCAAGGGCGTCGTTGCGCTCGAGGACGCCGGCATGCGCAGCGCCCTGGTCAAGGCAATCGACGCAACTCTCCAGTAAAACCGACCAAAAAAAGGAAGGGTTTATTATTGGCAGGTATTTTCTGCGGTTTTGTCCTTTTAGCGAAAAGCGCCCCGCAACTGGCTCAATTCCAGTTGCGGGGCGCTTGCGTTTGCCCAGATAAAACAGACCAAAATAAACCTGTCCCTTTTTGGCAGGTTAGTCCCAGAAGCTGTCTTCCTCATCCTTGGACTTGGGTCCGCGGTCGACGTACATCTTATGGGTACGCTTCTCCATTACAAAGGCAAGAATCGCAAATAACAGGATGCCGCCGGCGAAAAGGATGGCAAAACCGGTGCGGGTGCCAAACAAAAAGGAAAAAACTGCGTCCATTGGGTGCCTTCTTGCGTAGTTGAGTTGGGTCGTAAACGCTCATAAGTATATACTTGCCCATACATGTACAAGGTTGCAACCTAAATGGAATGTATATCGCCGGAGGATCTAATGCTTGATATCAAGTTTGTTCGCGAGAACCCCGATGCCATCGATGTCGCCATGGCTAACCGCCAGACGTCTTGGGATCGCGAGAAGTTCTTTGAGCTCGACGACGAGCGCCGTGCCGTCATCACCGAGGTCGAGGAGCTCCAGGCTACGCGCAATGCCGAGTCCAAGAAGATCGGCGCCCTGATGAAGGAGGGCAAGAAGGACGAGGCCGAGGCCGCCAAGGAGGCCGTGCGCGCCGTCAACGAGAAGATTGACGGTCTGGCCGAGCGCCGTACTGCTCTCGAGCAGGAGCAGTACGACTTCATGGCTCACCTGCCCAACATTCCTTGCGAGGCCACGCCGTACGGCAAGGACGAGGACGAGAATATTGAGCGCCGTCGTTGGGGCACCCCGCGCGAGTTCGACTTCGACTTTAAGCCGCATTGGGATCTGGGCACCGATCTGGACATCCTCGACTTCGAGCGCGGCAACAAGCTCTCCGGCAGCCGTTTTACCGTTCTCGGTGGCGCTGGCGCCCGCCTGGAGCGCGCCCTCATCAACTTCTTCCTCGATACGCACACCAGCCGTGGCTTTAAGGAGTGGTGGCCGCCCATCGTCGTCAAGCGTCAGACCATGTTTGGCACGGGTCAGCTGCCCAAGTTCGAGGACGACGCCTATCACGTCTCGGGCGACAACTTCCTGATCCCCACCGCCGAGGTCGTGCTTACCAACCTGCACGCCGGCGAGGTCCTCGATGCCGACACTCTGCCGCGTCGCTACACCGCCTTCACCCCCTGCTTCCGCGAGGAGGCCGGTTCCGCCGGTCGCGATACCCGCGGCATCATCCGTCAGCACGAGTTCGACAAGGTCGAGATGGTCAAGTTCGCTAAGCCGGAGGAGTCCGACGAGGAGCTCGAGAGCATGACCGCCGAGGCCGAGTATCTGCTGCAGCAGCTGGGCCTTCCGTATCGCGTGATTAGCCTGTGCACCGGCGACTTGGGCTTCTCTGCCCGTCAGACCTACGACGTCGAGGTCTGGCTGCCGAGCTACAACGCCTACAAGGAGATCAGCTCCTGCTCCAACTGCGGCGACTTCCAGGCCCGCCGCGCCAACATCAAGTACCGCGACCCCGAGAACTTCAAGGGTTCGCGCTACCTGCACACCCTTAACGGTTCCGGCCTGCCGGCTGGTCGTACCATGGCTGCCATTCTGGAGAACTACCAGAACGCCGACGGCACCATCACGATCCCCGAGGTTCTGCGTCCCTACATGGGCGGCCTCGAGAAGATCGAGCCGGTCGCGTAAGCTAGCTGCATAGGGGATATGCAAGGGCGCTCCTTCGGGGGCGCCCTATTTCGTGCGCAGGTCCATACCATGCCGTGCGGACAGCTCAATAGAAAACACACGAACAACTGTTCTGTATACAGCTATCTACCTGTTATGCTTTTGCTAAATAAGAGCGAGAGAAAGGGGACGCGATGGAGCTGTTTGATGATCGGGTGGTTTTGTTTGAGAGCGACGAGGGTGGGGAGTACCTGCTTGTAACGTGTGAGCCGTCTGGCATGGGTGGCCTGGTGGTTCGGCAGACGAGTGAGGGTCCGTTGACACAATGGTGTTTTGAGGAGTCGCCGCATGTGGTCGAGACCTTTGTGACGCACGTGGGGCTTGTGGCGCTGGAGCACTTCTATGGAGTTGGGACTTCCAACCAGGTCGCGCGCATGCTGAGCATCTCGTTTGCCGATTATGATTGTGCCCAGCGGGTGAGATCGCTCCTGAGGGAACTTGATGCCAAGTTCGACGTAATCGAAAAGCCAATCGATCGTACGGGGAACAGCGGTATATGCGGAGCAGCATGACAAAACTGCGTTCCACAAAAAAGTTTGAGATTGTGCTTGACTCCAATAAGCTAAAGTGGTTTTATATGTCTTGCGCTGCGGCGTTACCTCAGCTGGATAGAGGGTCTGACTACGAATCAGAACGTCATAGGTTCGAATCCTATACGCCGCACCAATTGAGATTAAAGCCTCCGGCAACGGGGGCTTTTCTTTTACGTAAACACCGCATGGATTCGAACCTCGGTCGAGGCGCGGGCGTAAGGAAAACGCGGAGCGTTTTTAGCCCGCGGGCGAGCACGCCGGCAGGCGGGCGAAGCCGGTGCGGATCCGCGAAGCGGATACGCGGAATCCTATACGCCGCACCAATTGAAATTGAAGCCTCCGGCAACGGGGGCTTTTTTGTTATTGACTCGTGTAAGATTCCGAGTAAGCGTCTCGGTGCACCTGGGGCGCGCCCTTTCTTTAGACGACCGATCAGGGTGATATTTCGTGGCAGAGCGTCCGACTTATAAGCTCAAGTTTCTCGATCCCAAGAAGCGCTTTCCGGTGATGCCCGAGCAGCCTGCAGGGCGCTCGTATGGCGTTGTTTGGAAACTCTTTGGCGACGATCCGCACGAATCATGCTACGCCGTTGAATTCGTCGGCAAGAGCCATGTGTCACTTTTAGGCTACGTGAGCGTTTCGGGCGAAGTGTACAAGGTGGACCGCCCCGTTAGCGAGGCGCCGTTGCCCGATGATCCCGATATGCAACTGGTTCTTGATGAGTCCGACTCCAGCATTGGCGAGATTGCGGTAAGGGGCGCCGATGGGACGATGCGTCCCCGGGCGCGGGTCATCGGCTCTCCAAAAGGCCCTATGCGCGAGCAGTCCGACCGCGAGACATGGAATTCGGCCCGCAGCCTCCCTTACGGTGAGTTCATGGCATCTATGTTCTTGCGCTACGTGATATTTGCCGACTCCGAAAATGCTATTGCGACCACGGCAGACACCCATAGGCTCGACGAGAGCATGCACAATGTCGTCGACAAGATCAAACTCGTCAAGCTGCCCGAGCCAGTCGAAGTGCTGCTGGGCTTTGATTCGACGCCGCTTCCCGATGCCATCGAGACGTTGCTCTACCGCATTGACCATACGGATAATCCGAGCGGCATCGAGCGCTATGCCGCGGCCTTGATGGGCGAAGTCAATCTGCCTCGTCTGCGTACCATAGCGACAAAAACCGAAATGAGCTTGGCCCGTATCGACCGTTCAAAGCTCTTTTACCTCAATTTCGATCGCAGCCTGCTGGATCAGGACGAGATCGACACCTTGCTTGCCATTGAGTGCCGCCTGAACCGCCTCTCGGGCATTCTTGAGCGTATCGGAGCCGGATTGGCCCCTGTCGCCTCATCGCCAAGCTTTGAGGGTTGCTCGCTCTTTGATCTGTGGCACATCTCTAAGACGACCAACGATGTTCCTCGCTTGCTCGAAACGCTGTCGAGCGACAACCCGTGGGCCAAGCCGGGAACCGTTTCGTGCCAGCCGGGTGGCGAGTGGGACGTGCGCACCCGCTTTGCACGAATTGTCGAGGCGCTCAACGTGGTCACGCGACTCGACTATACCTATCGTGTCAACGTTGCCGAGGGGATTATGCGCGTCCAGTTTGGGCACTCTGTCGTTGGTGCCATGCCGCAGCGTGAATATGACGCTCAGGATGACGCCTGGCGCGAACTGGACGAGGACGTGCGTGCGGCGTGGGCCGCGGAGCACGACGCGCGCGTGGCGCTTACGCTTGCAGCGGCTTGCTTTGCCGCGGGTGCCTGCATCACGCGCTGCTATGTGCAGATTGAGGCTCCCGACAACGAGCGGGATGTGAACATCGTCGCAACGTATTCCTTTGCCCGTGCCGAGTATTTTGCCGATTGTGTTCCCGTCGCCAAGGATCTTGAGAGCATGGGTATGGACGATATGCCGTGCAAGCGCATGCTTGAGGCATATGAGGCGACCACGCCGGATATGATTGAGCCTGCTGAGGTCCACGCTCGCCCGCGTGACGACCATCGTCCGCTGCCGCCGGCGTTGCGCGACCTGTTGCTTGCCGATACGGCTGACGAGTTGGAAGTTATGGAAGAGGATGGCGACCCGTACGTGGCGCGCGTCGTTGAATTGCGCGAGCAGTCTAAAACTGACCGTGCAGGTGCATTCGAGGGCTTTTCTCGTTTGGCCGAGGAGCTGGAGGCCAAGTGTGCCGTTGCCGAGCTCTTGGCAACGGGGCCGGTCCAAACGCAGTTCTGCGACAACCAGTTGGTACGCATGGTGCTGCCGGTGATGGAGGAGGATCGTTCCGTGCGCATTCTGCGCGCGCCCGATGCGCTGTACTTTGCCCAGCACGAGATTTGCAGCTTTTATGCCGAACAGGAAGATTTTGAGCGCGCGTTGCCCGAGGTGCGCCGCCTTTACGATTTGGCGCGCTCGTCCATGCAATCGCATTTTGCGCTGATTAACGTGCTGGCGCGCCTGGAGCGTTTTGACGAGGTTATCGAGGTGGCCCGTCACGGTTTGCGCATCGCGAGCGATCGTCCCTCGATCGGCTACCTGTTTTACCGTTTGGCATTTGCATACTGGAACTGCGATCAGCTCGAGCTGGCGCTGGCGTGCTACCGCCTCGTGCCGCGCGGCGAGGAGTCGGGCGGCAGTGCGCAGGAGGAAATGCAGGGCCTTATGAACGAGATGGGCGTCATCAAGCCGCCCGCGTTTGAGGAAGCTGTCGAGACCGTCCGCAAGGCAGGTCTTGAGCTGCCGCCGGTACCCGCCGTGACCAATCAGCTCGCGGATGCCGCCGTGCAACTCGTCGATAACGGCTTCTTTTTCTTGGCGCGCGGCTGCATCTATCAAATGTGGCGCACCATGGGCAACGATGAGCTCGGCTCCCTCAACCGCTCGCTGGGGTAGGGGCGGTATAGAGGGGCCGCACCGCGCTATTTGTATCGGCGCGGGCGGGAGGACCCGACAGAATCGGTAAGGCATAAAGCCGCCGAGCCTGCTAAAACTGTTAAACTCTGCTAAAGTTGCTAAACTTTGTTAAAGTTGTTAAAACTGGCAGAGGAGGTCGAATGTCAAAAGCTGTTAATCCCTTTAAGCCAACAGCGGGCATGAATCCACCTGAGCTTATCGGACGCGACGCTGTTTTGGATGACTTTGCCGAGGCTCTTGAGAATGGCCCTGGTGCCCCCGATCGACTCATGCGCATCTCGGGTGTCCGAGGCACGGGTAAAACGGTGCTCCTCAACGCATTGGGCGATCTTGCGCGCAAAAAAGGATTCGAGGTTGTCGACGTTGCCTCAAATGCCGGTTTTTGCGACAGAATTCTCGAGGCTCTGCAGCGAAATGTTCGTCTTGCATCAATGTCGATTTCCCCATCGATTTTAGGAGTCAGCCTTGGCTCCGTGGAGCTGTCGAAGTCAGCCTCTCATCTGGGCGAGGCGATGTACGATGCCGCGAAGCGAGGTGGTTTGCTCATCACACTCGATGAGATTCAGGACGCCTCAACTGAGGAAATGCGCGAGCTGGGTAATGAAATGCAGCTCTTGATTCGCCAAGGGGCGAATGTCGCCTTTGCATTCGCTGGTTTGCCAACCTCTGTGGATGGCGTGGTGGTGGATGATACGTTGACGTTCCTTCAGAGGGCGAAGCATATCGAACTCACGCGGCTTTCAGATTTTGAAGTCGGCGGATCGTTTGAGGATACGATGAGGCGTGCGGGCAAGGAGCTCGACGAAGGCGTTGCTGAGCTTTTGACAAAGGCTTCGGCAGGCTATCCCTTTATGGTCCAGTTGGTCGGATATTACGCTTGGCAGGTTGCTGCGCGCAGCGGGTCGGAGAGCGTGAGTGAAGAGGCGGCTCGCAAAGGTGTCCAGGCGGCTCTTGATAGTTTCAATGCCATGGTGATTGCCCCCGCGCTGCGCAGGGTGTCGGAGCGGCAGTTCCAATATCTCGCGGCGATGGCGCAATGCGAAGGCGGCGAGATTACGAACGGTGATATTGCCAAAAAGATGGGATTGCCGGCGAATAAAGTCGGGTCGTATCGCAAACGTCTGATCGATACGGGACTGATTGAGCCTGCTGGCTACGGCTGTGTTTCGTTTGCAATTCCGTACATGCGCGATTATCTGTTGGAGACCGTTCGAGCGAACTAATAAAGACTGGATGCATCGACGCCGCCGCTGGGGTTGCCCCCGTATCTTTGTCTCAATCTGTAACATCTGGACGAAAATTCGGCCTGTAACTGTTACAGATTGAGATGATTGGGTGAGACGTCTACTGGCAAATTGGAATCGCTCCAAAATTCCCCCTTGCCCATCCTCGACTGTTTGGTTACTATAGAACGGCTGTTACGGAGAGCTGACCGAGAGGCCGAAGGTGCTCGCCTGCTAAGCGAGTATGCCCCAAAAGGGCATCTGGGGTTCGAATCCCCAGCTCTCCGCCAGTACGAATTTGAAGAAGGGTCCCATTTGGGGCCCTTTTTTATTATCAAGAATGGCGGCTGAGGATTCGAACCCTCAAAAAATGAGGCGCCCCGTTGGACGCCTCATTTGGTTCGATGTGATAACGCTTTGGCCCTACACCTCAGGAGCCTTGGCTACGGTCTTGCTCTCGGCTGTGAGCGGGCGGTTGTCGATGCGGCGGCCCAGGCGGTCGAGCTTCACGAGCAGCCACTCGATAGGATTGGGCCCCGTTCCTTCCTCGTCGGCAACCAGGTCCATGACGGCAATCTTGGTGCCGTCCTGCTTAAGCGTAACGCTGCCCACCTTATCGCCAACATGTACCGTGCCCGAAAGGTCATCGTAGCTAACCTTTTCGGTCACTTCGCCGGCGAGTGAGAACACCGTTGCCTGTGCGGCGGGGTCGGCGAGTGTGGCGTCGATCGTCTTGTCCGTCCAATCTGTCTGGCTAATGCGCGCCATGAGCGGGTTGCCGTTGGCAGTCTTTTCCTGTGTATTGGCGATCGCGACCGTGATCTTGTGGCCGTAGTACCAGTTGGCAAGGGTGGCGGTATCGGTAAAGCGCTGGTCGGTGGTGGTGGAGTTCAAAATAACGGTGTAGATCTCGTCGCCGTCGCGGTTGTAGGCGCTCGTAAAGCAATAGCCCGCGTCGTCGGTGGTGCCGGTCTTGCCGCCAATGTTTCCGTCCTGACCGAGCAAAACGTTGTGCGTGTCCATGGAATGCGAATGGTCTGAGCCATCGGCGCCCGTAATCTCGATCCAGGAGTCCTCGCTCGCCACGACCTCGCGGAACGTGTCGTTTTTCATGGCCTCCTGCATCATCAGCGCTACATCATGTGCGGTCGAGTGCATATCGCCGGCCCACTCGTCAAAATCCAGGCCGTGCGGATTCTCGAAGACCGTACCGGTGCAGCCGAGCTTTTTGGCGCGCTCGTTCATGGCCTTTACAAAGGTGGCCACGGCGTCCTTGGTCTTGGGGTCGATCTTTTTGCCCACGTGCTCGGCAAGCACGATGGCGGCGTCGTTGCCCGAGGGGATCATCAGGCCGCGCAGGGCCTGCTCTACGGTGAGCTCGTCGCCTTCGAGCAGGCCGGCAGTCGAGTTGCCTACGGTGGCGGCAGCGTTGCTCACCGTGACTTTCTCGTCCATCTTGCAGTTTTCGACGGTCAGGATTGCGGTCATGACCTTGGTGATCGAGGCAATCTTGACCTGTTCATCGGCGCCGCGTCCATAGTAGACGGTGCCGTCCTTGCCCATAACAAGGGCATTTGTCGCCTCGATATCGGGCAGGTTTTCTGTCGTGATGCCGCGGACGTCGGCGGTCTTGCCGCAGACGTCGTCGGTCGTGAGCACTTGGGCGCCGGCAACAGCGGGCACGCCGGCAACAAGGGCGATGGCGCAGGCAAAGCCGGCGGCAAGTGCATGAAGGCGGACAGTTATACGGGAGGGATATGAAGTCACGGCTATTCGCTTTCGACGATGGATGCATATTTGTTCAAGTATATCCTGCGAAACAGCGGGCCGTGAATCCTTTACGAAACGGTGGTGTCTGTGGCGCGAAACCTTGATTATCGACTTCATCCGAACACCTCCCACATTCATCCGCACATGTGC
>UQMU01000013.1 GCA_900542305.1 uncultured Collinsella sp.
TCGCACGGAGAGCACATTAAGTGCTCTCCGGCTCGTGCGGAACTCGCGATCGACCAAACCCCGCGTCCCATCCCGGCGAGCCTCCGACTAGCAACAACAATCAAAAACGCAACAAGGGGCTCCCCCGTTCTTTAACGGGGGAGCCCCTTGCCATGTCTAAGTATTCAGCCCACCCGGCTCTCCAGATCAAAAAGCGAACGAGCAAAGCGACGTTCGCAAGCAGCGTTACCCAAGGACCTGGGCGGGCGTATGGGGCAACATCGATCGCGAGTTCCGCACGCAAAGGAGAGCACTTAATGTGCTCTCCGTCTTGCGCAGGACTGCCCGAGCAGGCGATGTTGCCCCATACGCCCGCCCAGGTCCGCCGAGACTACGACAGCTTGACGATCGGTGCAAAACCTTTCATTAGCTTTTTGGTCTGGCCGGTCTTTTCGAATTGAACCTCGATCATGTCTCCGGCGACCGAGATCACGGTACCCGTGCCAAAGGTCTTATGGCTCACGGTATCGCCCGCGGCAAAGTCCTGCGATGCGCTGGCGCGATCGACCTTGCGCTCCACCGTCGGGGACACCTTGGACGACGGCTTTTTGGCTCGCGGCGCGCCCGAGCCAAAGGTCGAGGCAACACGGCCGGCGTCGGGCGAGACCCCACGATGGCGCTCGGTCCCGTAGCTGCTGCCGCCAAAGAAATCGTCAAAGCTCGATCCACCGCGCGAACCGGAACCGCCGGTCGAGCGCGTATGCGAGCCAAACACCTTGCCGCCATACATATCCGAACCCATGCCCGAGCCAAAGGTGCCGTGACGGTCGCCGCGCTTCTCCCAGCCCGTGCCTTCAAAACCGGCAGAACCGATACCGCTAAACTCGATATCCTCAAACGGAATCTCATTGAGAAAGCGCGAGCGTGGGTTGGCAGAGGTCGAGCCGTAGGTGCGACGCGTGGCCGCATAGGTCAGGAACAGGCGCTTGCGGGCGCGCGTGATGGCAACGTAGGCCAGGCGACGCTCCTCCTCGAGCTTGCCCGGGTCATCGCTGCCGCCAAAGTCGTGCACGTGCGGGAAGATGCCCTCCTCCATGCCGGCTACGAACACCGCCGGGAACTCCAGGCCCTTGGCGGAGTGGATGGTCATCATGGTGATGGCATGCGTCTCGCCGGCCAGAGAATCCAAGTCGGAGCGCAGGGCCAGCCACTCCATGAGTGCCGGCAGCGCCTTACAGGTGAGCGGACCGTAGGTGCGCTCAATCTCGTCGGCATGCACGGCGCCCGCCGGTAGCTCAGTCGGCGCGGCATACGCGTTGCCCGCGATGGCGGCGGCCAGGGCATCCTGCGGAGAAAGCGCCGGGGCCGCCAGGCTATCGAGCGGATTGGAACCCGCGGCATCACGCGCGCCAACGAGCGCCTCAAACGAGGATGCCGGGGCAGACGGCCCCGGCTCGGGCGCAGGCGCGCTCACCACAACGGGCTCGGGCTCAGCGCCGGCCGGCACATCGGCAACGCCAGCCGCGCGCAGCTCTTCCAAACTCTCGAGCGTACCCTCGATATCCTCGTGCGTCTCTTCAAATTCGGCGGCGACGCCCAGGAATTCCTGGATGTTCTCGGCGCGGCTCTCGGACTCCATGGTGCCCTCGGCGCGGAATGCCTGCAGCAGGCCCGTCTTGTCGACAATCATCTCGACGACGTCCTTGAGCTCGCCATCCATGCGACGGCCCTCGCGCACCAGCGACACAAAGCTCGACAGGCCATTGCGCACCTTGGCGCTAAACATGCCGGTTTCGGCGCACGCGATCTCACAAGCCTGGAAGAACGAGCAACGGTTGTCGCGCGCCAGCTGTTCGATCTTTTGGATCGAGGTGGAGCCGATACCGCGGCGTGGCGTGTTGATGACGCGCTTGACGCTCATCTCGTCTGCCGGGTTCACGATCATCTTGAGATAAGCCATGACGTCGCGGATCTCGGCACGGTCGAAGAATCGCGTGCCGCCCACGATCTTGTAGGGCACGCCCGCGCGCAGGAACATATCTTCGAGGATACGCGACTGGGCGTTGGTGCGGTAGAACACGGCGATGTCGTCGTAACTCGTGCCCTTGGAGTGCAGCTTCTCGATCTCGCCGGCAATCCAGCGGCCCTCGTCGCGCTCATCGCTTGCCTGGAAGGCCTGGATCTTCTCGCCATCGCCCTCGGCCGTAAACAGGCGCTTGTCCTTGCGCTGCGAGTTGTGGCGCACCACGGCGTTGGCGGCGCTCAGGATATGGCCCGTGGAGCGGTAGTTCTGCTCCAGCTTAACGGTCTTGCAGTTTTTAAAGTCCTGCTCAAAGTCCAGGATGTTGGTGATGTCGGCGCCACGCCAGCTATAAATGGACTGGTCATCGTCGCCCACGACCATGAGGTTTTGGTACTTGGCGGCCAGCAGGTTGGCGATCTCGTACTGGACGTGGTTGGTGTCCTGATACTCGTCGACGCTAATGTAGCGGAAGCGCTCCTGGTACTTGTCGAGCACCTCGGGGCGGGTGCGCAGCAGCTCGAGCGTGCGCACGAGCAGGTCGTCGAAGTCCATCGCGTTGGCGGCGCGCAGGCGGCGTTCCAGCTCCAAGTAGACCTGCGCGGCCTTTTTGTCGTTGGGGCTGTCGGCGGATTTGAGCATGTCCTCGGGGCCGATCATGGCGTTTTTGGCCGAACTGATCTTGCTGCGGATCATGTTGATGGGGAATTGCTTTTGCTCGATACCGAGCGCCTGCATAATATCGCGCACCATGCGCTTGGAATCGTCGTCATCGTAGATGGTGAACTGACCGGTGTAGCCCAGCAGGTCAGCGTCCTCGCGCAGCATGCGCACGCACATAGCATGGAAGGTGCACACCCACATGCCGCGGGTACCGCTGGGGATGAGTGCCGCCAGACGCTCGCGCATCTCGGCCGCGGCCTTGTTGGTAAACGTGATGGCAAGGATCTGCCAGGGCTTAACGCCCAGGTCGCCGAGCATATGTGCGATACGGAAGGTCAAGACGCGGGTCTTGCCCGAGCCGGCGCCGGCAAGGACCAGCAGCGGGCCCTCGGTGGTCAGGACCGCCTCGCGCTGAGCGGGATTAAGGCTGTCGATGTCGACGAGCGGCTTGGCGGGCTTGGGCGCCGGCGCGGGAGCGTCGTAGATGTCGAGCGGAACGAGCTCGGGCTCCGGCGCAGCAGGGGCGATGTATGCATCGAGCGGCACGGGTTCCGGCGCGGGCGGCACAGGTACCGCGACATTCTTTTCCCAGGGCAAGGGCTGGGTCATGGGCGACTCCTCATCTGACGGACGGCGCGCCTGCGGGCGGCGCCATAGTTTGAGCCGTACCAGTATACCGAGCCGCGCGGACACCGACGCAAATCACACCACGACTCCGTCCGCCACAATCGGGCCCGCCCAGCGGATTTGGCGCAATGGGGTCAGGTTACTTTGCACCAATCTATTGGCAATCACGAAACCGCCGATGTCATGGCAGCAGCAGCGAGCGGCGGCCGGGGCGAACAAATTGGCATGAAAAGGGGGCGGCATAGACCTTTTGGTCATGCCGCCCTCTTTGAATGACAAGTTGTCGCTCTGGCCGCCGCGCAGCGTCAACCAAGTTACAGGCCGAGCATAGGCTCCAGAACGAAGAAGTATGCGAGCACTACGACGCCCAGGATGATGCGGTAAACACCGAAGCACTTGAAGTCGTGACGGCGGACGAAGCCCATGAGCCACTTGATGGCGATGAGCGAAACCACAAAGGCCACAACGCAGCCCACGCCCAAGATAGCGACCTCGTTGGCGCCGAACGTGCCGCCCTTGATGAAGTATTTGACCAGCTTGAGTGCACTCGCGCCAAACATGACAGGGATGGCCAGGAAGAACGTAAACTTGGACGCCACCGAACGCGTACAGCCCAAAAGCAGGCCGCCGATGATGGTAGAACCGGAGCGAGACGTACCAGGCACCAGCGAAAGCACCTGGAAGCAGCCGATACCCAGCGCAGTCTTCCAGCTCAGGTCCTCGAGCGTGGCGATGGAGCCAAAGTCCAGATTCTCGTCATCGTCCTCATCCTCAGCGGTAGCCGCGGCGGGCGCCGCAAAGTGCGCACCGGCGGGACGTCCACCCGACACCACAGCACGCGAGCCAAACGAACCGGCAACGGCCATTTCCTCGCGCTTGCTCGCGCGCCAGTTCTCGATCACGATAAACAGCACGCCGTACACAATGAGCGCCAGCGCCACGACGGGAGCATTGTAGAAATGCTCCTCCATCCAGTCGTTAAGCGGCAGACCGATCGCCGCGGCGGGAATGCAGCCGAGCACAATCTTGCCCCACAGCACCCAGGTGTCGCGACGGCCCTCCTTGCCCTTGCTGGGCGAGAACGGATTGAGCTCATGGAAGAACAGCACACAGACGGCCAGAATGGCGCCGAGCTGAATCACGACCAGGAACATATTCCAGAACGTCTCGCTCACGTTCATCTTGACGAACTCGTCCACCAAGATCATGTGACCGGTCGACGAAACAGGCAGCCATTCGGTGATGCCCTCGACCAGGCCCATGAAGGCAGATTTTAGAAGCTCGATAATATCCAAAGGGACCCCCTCGTTAGACACCCGCCGATATTGTTCTGCGGACGGTGCGGGCGATGTCCCATTATCAACCGTTCGGGCGCGTCTACGCCTACCCTTACCAAAAAACTCGCCCGTTCACAGAATTGCGAGCGGTCAAACCCAAATCCTTGGGTATAACTGCAACAAGATAAAGTGTCCGGCGGCCAACGCGCCCGCGCCCGCCCGATGCACGAGCCCCGCGCCCGTGCGATAGACCAAGGAGGAAACCATGAACGAGGGCTACACCAAGGTATTTGTTTCACTCGACGGTACTGAGCAGCAGGATTTTGTGCTCGCACGCGCCATCAAGGTCGCCGCGAACAACGGCGCCAAGCTAATCATCGGCCACGTTATCGATTCCACGGCGCTCGAGAGCGCCGGTTCCTATCCGGTCGATCTGGTCAACGGCCTAGAGGAGGCATTTAAGAACTCCATCGCCAAGCAGCTCGAAGAGGCCAAGGCCAATCCCGATATTCCCGAGGTCGAGGTCATGATTCGCGCCGGCCGTATTCGCGAGACGCTCAAGGACGAGATGCTCGACGTGGTTAAGCCCGACCTGGTGCTCTGCGGCGCCCGCGGCCTGTCCTCGATCAAGTATGCGCTCCTGGGCTCGATTTCGACGTTCCTGCTGCGCAACACCGACTGCGACATCTTGGTCGTAAAGTAGCGTTGCTCCCACCGGCCGCGAGGCCGGGAGGGGTTTCCACAGGCACGTCCTCGCCGCTTCGCGGCTGCGGGATGTGCCCTTAGGAAACCCCTCCCGGCCTCGCGGCCTTCGCAGCCTTACTTCAGCGAGTTGTCTGATAGAAAAATGGCGTGCCGCCCCGTTTGGGGCGGCACGTTTTGTTTGGGATGGCACGTTTTTACTATAAGGCGATCCTGCTTAGACGAGCTTGCACTTCTGGAATGATCTTCTCGAACATTACCTCCGCTTCGGGAAAACCCTCTTCTTTGAGACCGCGCGCGGCGTCTCTTAGCGCGTCTGGAACCTCATTGCAGGTATCAGCAATCATTCCGGCGACAATTCCCCCGGGCAAACCCGCCCCAATCATTTGGCTCATCACCGACCCGCGCGTTACTTCGTCAATCTTGCGGCTCCCACCAAACGAGACGCCCATCTCACGAACGAGACTGGGGTAAACCGTTGTGCACAGCACGTCATAGAGCGGCGCCAACCTCACCTGCTTCCAACTTTCGTCCCATACGAGCGACCAGTTCTTTAGATGGTTATCACAGTTACCTACGGCATAGTCGAACAGCTGGTTATAGCCGACAAGGAACCTGTCCTCCATTTGATTCGTCGACGCCCTTCGCACCGCATCGACGATAAGCCCCAGGTAATTGACGCCCGTCGGCTCATATTTAAGCTCACGCGAGACGCCCCTGGCCTGACAAACATCTTCCTGATGCAAACGGTATGGAATTGGCAATCCGTCAACCGAGCGTCCGGCATCAGACGTTACTCGGTCAAATCGCTTCACGGCGATAATTGGCTCGGCATCCTCAACTCGGATAAGAAAACACTCTTCGGCCGATAGGTCCATCAGAGAGGCGGCTCTCACGCACATCGCTTCGCACACTGTCTCGCCCGGGAACGTTTTCGACCCCGCCTTGAGAATGTGCGTGGATGGAGCCGCTCCATGAGGCAGGTACCATCCACCACATGGGTCATCGCCCGTATGGTAGAGACCGATCTTCGCCTGAGCACCTGCAAGGGAGATTCGACTCTCTAGCGCTAAATCAAAAGCAACCTCCGCCGGTGCGTATGCCAGCCCGCTTAGCTGTTCCGCACCTATCTCTTCATAGTCC
Organism: uncultured Collinsella sp.; assembly: GCA_900542305.1. Lineage (GTDB taxonomy): Bacteria > Actinomycetota > Coriobacteriia > Coriobacteriales > Coriobacteriaceae > Collinsella. The sequence goes on from UQMU01000013.1 coordinate 6,412, forward strand.
ATTTCGAGGCTGTCGCCCGAAGGCTCTCGCGTCAGAACCAGGGCGCCGACGGGTTCATCGCGGACCAAATCGAGTACCTTGAAGTAATCTCCGCGTTCCGCTCGCGCCCTTTTCTCAAGGTCCCTGTTGAGCTGCCCCTCCGGAATGATGCCGGAGAAAAAGGAACCCGTTGCATCCGGACTAAATGTCTCGGCCGTCAACGGCAGCGAGATCGAAATCGGCGCCGCATCACCGCTCTCGAGATATTTGGGGCTATAGGTGAATATCGGAAACCCCGCATTTTCCTCCAATATGCCGACCAGCTGGTAAGACCCATTAAACTCACGGTGAACGAACAGCGTGCCATCCATTACTTCCCCCTCACCTTCAGAATAAAATCAATATCCACGATGGAGGCGTAATCGAAAATGACACCAATTTCGACCGTTGTCCGCCCCCGTTCGATATCACCAATCACACGAAGGCTGCGACCCGTCATAGTCGCGACGTCACGTTGAGTCAAGCCGAGCTCACGCCTTCTGAGCCTAAGGGCCTTCCCTATCTCAGAGGGATCGAAAACCGTGCGCTCCGAGAAAGCGGCTTCCGACGGTTTGAGCTTGACGCGCCCATCCAGCTTTTTAATCGTTGTCACCGTTCTCATAACGCCTCCAGCTATATTCCTGCCCGTGAACATAGTATAAAACTGTAGCACTATGTTCATGTACGGGAATATAGTGTTGACTACATTAGCAATGTTCCCGTTCGGGAATATAGCTGCCGAAAAGCCTGATTTCTTCTTAAATGGGAAGATCCTGAACGTCTACGCTATACGGGCTGACTACTCAAAGTATTGGAACTTGTTGGTTGAGAAGGCAAACGTGACAACAAAGCCTTCGCCGGAATCGGATGCCGCGGTGACGTCGATGCCCATCTTGGAGCACAGGCGTGCCACCAGATAGAGGCCGATGCCCGTTGCGCGCTTGGTGGTGCGGCCGTTGTCGCCGGTAAAGCCCTTCTCGAACACGCGTGGCAGGTCTGCCGCACTCACGCCGCAGCCGTTATCGGCAACAGTGAGCTCAATGCGCTCACTCGCCAGGCCCTCGTCCAGCAACGCGCCCGAAAACACGATCTTTGCGCCGTCCTCGCGCGCATATTTAATGCTGTTCTGAATGAGCTGGCCCAGAATAAACTCGAGCCACTTCTCGTCGGTAAAGACCTCAAAGTCGAGGTTCTCGCACACCGGGGCCACGTGCGCCGCGATGAGCTCGCGCGCGTTGGCCTTAATCGCGCCCGTCACCAAGGTCTTGAGATCCCAGCGGCGAATCAGGTAGTCGCGCTCCACGACTTCCGAACGCGCGTAGTACAGCGCCTGGTCGATATAGCGCTCCACGCGAGCCAACTCACGGCCCAGGTCATCCACACGAGACAGGTCGTCTTCGCTGCCATCCAGGTTTTCCAAAATTAGATGAGCCGCCGCCAGGGGCAGTTTGGCCTCGTGGACCCAGCTCTCGATATAGTCGCGATAGTCATCGGTCTGACGCCGGCCTTCGGCAACCTCGTCGCAAGCGGCTTTGCCCACCCGGCGCAAGACCTCGTACTCGAGCTCGCCCTCGGCATAGGTCGGGCATTGCACCATCTCCTGCACCCATGCGGGGCTCTCGAGCTCCTCGGCCGCGCGCTCCAGCTGACGCAGAAAACGGCGGCGACGCGCGTACTCGACCACGATGCCGAGCATACCAAAGATAAAGGACACGCCGACCGCCACGACCACGATAGAGACGGGTGCACCGGCAACCGTCAGCACAAAGCAGCTCAGCAGCACACCGCACGTCCACACGGCGACGGGAAGCAGCGCATCTTTAAAGAACTTGCCAAACGACATAGCCGGCCCCTAGACCGAATAGCCTTGGCCGCGATGCGTGGTCAAATACCCCTTGATGCCGATTTTTTCGAGCGTGGTGCGCAGGCGGTTGATGTTGACGGTGAGCGTATTGTCGTCCACGAAGGCGTCGGAGTCCCACAGGTCCTGCATGATGGCCGAGCGCGAAACGATCTTGCCCGCGCGGCTCAGAAGCAGCGAGAGGATACGCAGCTCGTTTTTGGTGAGCTCGGTGCTGGTGCCCGTTTGCGTGTTGGTGACCATTGAGCGGGCGAGGTCGAGCTCCAGCCCCTTGTGGACAAGTGTGCTGCGCTCGCCTGACGCCGCGGTGCGACGCAGCAGTGCGTTGATGCGCGCCACAAGCACACGGGCGCTGTAAGGCTTGGGAACAAAGTCGTCCGCGCCGAGCGTCATGGCCATAACCTCGTCGATCTCGGTCGTGCGCGACGTGAGAACGATGATGGGAACCTCGGATTCGCGGCGAACCTCGTGGCAGATATGCTGGCCGTCCTTGACGGGAAGCGTGAGGTCGAGCAGCACCAGGTCGGGCACGGCGGCGAGAATATCGCGCGAGACATGCTCAAACGATTCGCAGGCCTCGACTTCAAACCCGGCGCGGGCAAGGATGTCGACAAGCTCACGACGAATGGGCTCGTCGTCCTCAACGATATAGATCAGCGCCATTGATTCCGCTCCCCTCTTGGTTGTCTTGTCCCATTATGACCGCAAAGCTGCAGGTACACGCCTCGCGCGGTGCCAGGTGACAGAACTGTTCGCGAGCGGGGGCGTTTTGTCCGCCTCGCACTCGCAGCGGTGGCGGGGACCAAAATGATTCTTTAATCCCCGTCCCAGAAAAATCATTTAGCGGCGGGCGCGGAGCTTTTCGTAGCCTTCGGCGAAGAAGGCGACCGTGGCGGCGTCGGCCTCGGCGGCGTCCGTCTCGGTTGCGGGGACCACGCCGTGCTCGTCACTCACCAGGAACAGCGCGCCCTTGAGCTGCGCGGGAATGTCCACGCGCGTGACCGGGATGCCCTTGGTCTGGGCCAGCTGCTCAATGAGCGTCGCCGTGCCGCACAGACACTCGTCCGCTGGCGCCACAAAGGCCAGCTCGCCGTTATCGACGGCGGCGAGCAGCTCGGGCGCCACGCCGGTTTCGTCGGCCTCGGAGCGGGCCTCGGCGGAGCGGGCACGTAGCGCCTTGGCCGACGTATCGGCCAGCGGCTCGTACTCGCCCACCGTCATGGCGGCGTTGCCGTTGATGTCGATCACCAGCATGAGCACGCCGTCGTGTGCGGTGTAATCACCCTCGGCAAGCGACCACTCAACGTGTTGTTTGGCCCAGCTGAGCATGTTGTGGGTAAGCGGCTCGCCCTGCACCAGGCGCTCGGACAGCGCGCGAATGTGGCGGTTGAGCATGGGCACCTTTTTGTTGGACATGCGCCAACGGCAGACAAGCGCGGGCTTGTCGAGCGTAAACTTCTCGACCGCCTCCTGATTGGCGCAAAAGTCCTCGTACGCACGCTGATCCTCGGCATTGCCAAACAGCTCGGCATCATCAATCTGGGGCATGGTCATACCTTTCGTGTTAGTCATTCCGTCCTCTTATACCAAAAAGACGGCCCTCCAAACGGAGCAGCCGTCTTTTGCAGAGATTATTTTGACGATACGGTCAGGCGACCGATCGGCTTAATGGGATAGAACAACATCCCATTAAGGGTTTTCCAAGTGCCCGAGATTGCCCCGAAAGAGGAGCGCCGCGTACTAAATGTACGCAAGCGACGGTTTGAGGGGCAAGGTCGGGTGCTTGGGAAAGCCTCTAGTGCCTAAAATGCCTGGCCCCTGTGAAGACCATCGCAATACCATGCTCGTTGCAGGCCTGGACGCTCTCGTCGTCGCGCTTGGAGCCGCCGGGCTGGATGATGCAGGTCACGCCGTGCGCGGCGAGCACGTCGACGTTGTCGCGGAACGGGAAGAACGCGTCGCTTGCACAGGCAAAGCCGCCCTTCTCCACGCCCTCGCGCTCGCAGAAGTCCTCGGCGCGCTCGCAGGCAAGCAGCGCAGAGTCAACGCGGTTGGGCTGACCCGGGCCCATGCCAATGCCGGCCTTACCCTTGGAAACCAGGATGGCGTTGGACTTGACGCCCTTGCAGACCTTCCAGGCAAACTCGAGCTCGGCCATCTCGGCGTCGGTGGGCTTGCGGTCGGTGGGGAACGTAAAGGTCGCAGGATCCTCGGTCACGTGGTCGACCTCCTGCACCAGCATGCCGCCGTCGACGGAGCGCAGCTCCACCTGGGCGCCGTGGTCCACGCCGCCGGTGGCCAGCACGCGCAGGTTGGGGCGCTTGGCCATGCGCTCGAGCGCCTCGGCAGTGTAGCTCGGAGCGATGATAACCTCGACGAACTGCTTGTTCTGATCGGCAAAGTGCTCAACCAGCTCATAGGGAACCTCGCGGTTGCAGGCGATGATGCCGCCGAAGGCGCTCTTGGGATCGCAGGCGAAGGCGCGGTCGTAGGCGGCCGTGATGTCCTCGGCCACGGCGGAGCCGCAGGGGTTCTGATGCTTGAGGATCACGCAGGCCGGCTCGTCGAACTCGCGGACTAGGTTCCAAGCGGCGTCGGCATCCAGATAGTTGTTGTAGCTGAGCGGCTTGCCCTGGATCTGCTCGGAGCCCACGAGCGGGAACTGCGAGCTCGCGGTATTCTCGCAGCCCTCGGCAAAGCGATAGACCGTGGCCTTCTGCTGAGGATTCTCGCCATAGCGCAGGTCGTCGACCTTCTCCAGCGAGATCTCGAGCTTGGCAGAGGTGTCCGCCACGTCGCTTGCGTGGGCGGCGAGCCAACGGGAGATAGCCGTGTCGTAGGCGGCGGTGGTCTGGTAGACCTTCACCTGCAGGCGACGACGGGTGGAAAGCGTGGTGCAGCCACCGGTCTCGCGCATCTCGGCCAGGACGGCATCATAGTCGGCCGGGTCGGAGATGACGGTAACGCTCGCGGCGTTCTTGGCGGCAGAGCGCAGCATGGAAGGACCGCCGATGTCGATGTGCTCGATGGCATCCGCGAAGGTGACCTCGGGGTTGGCGACGGTCTTCTCGAACTCGTACAGGTTGACGACGACCAGGTCGATCAGCTTAATGCCGTGCTGTGCCGCCTCCTGCATGTGCTGCTCGGAATCGCGGCGGGCCAGCAGCGCGCCGTGAACCTTGGGGTGCAGGGTCTTAACGCGGCCGTCCATCATCTCGGGATAGCCCGTGAACTCCTCGATGGGGGTTACGGGGACGCCCGCGTCCTCGATGGCACGAGCCGTGCCGCCCGTAGAGATGATCTCGACGCCAAAGTCATCGACCAGCGTCCGTGCGAAATCGACGACGCCCGTCTTATCGGTAACCGAAATCAACGCGCGTGCGATCTTCACATCAGATCCCATGCAGTCCTCCTGTCTGGTACGCCGCCGTGCTCTGTGAGTCGGTGATACGTCGATCTGCAGCGCTCGCGCAGCGGCATTGAAAATACTGATTCAATGTAGCGCATCGAGCGCGACGATGCACCCCGCAACGCACGGCTGTGCAGAAAAAGCTTCGAGCGGGGGTTGCAGGAGCGCCACTGGGCACGGTGAGTTCATGGAACACAGGGGCACCATAATTAGATGCCAATGGCGTGGTAGAACTGTGCTCGATATGCATCCGCAATAGAAAGAGGCACCATGGTCTCGCGGGTTCTCTACCGACCGTTTGATACCGAAGATTTCGACGCCATCGCGCTGATCCTGCAGCAGCTTTGGCACAACAACTCGGATAACGATGAGTACAACCGCCTCGAAGCCGCGTGCGACCTTGCCTACTGCCTTTCTTCCTCGACGTTTTCACAGGTTGCCGTAATCGACGGTCAGGCGCGCGGCATTGCGCTTGCACGCGCAGGACAGAGCTCCGGCGCCACCGTTAAGGAACATTGGATGGATACCGAGCGTACACTGCTGTCGCAGATGCGTGAGCTAGAACCCGAGTCGTGCGCCGAGTATCTCTCGTTTGTGCGCGCCACCATTCGAACCAACAACCGCCTGCTCGAGAAAAGCCCACTGCCGCATGACAATGAGGTCACGCTGCTCGCCGTCGACCCTGACGTCCACGGCCTGGGCGTGGGATCGGTGCTGCTCGACGCCGCAATCTCACATCTGTCCTCGTGCGGGGCGACCAGCGCACACCTGTATACCGATTCCAACTGCTCGTGGAAGTTCTACGAGCTGCACGGCTTTAAGCGCACGGCCACGCACCGCGCCAACCGCGAAGAGCGCCGTCACGACATGCCGCGTGAAAGCTTTCTCTACGAACTCGACCTAACAGCCTAGCCCAGGCAGCCACACCTAGTCATTTAAGTCTGTCCCCAATGAGTAGCCTTGGTGATCTGCAAATAGCTGTGGTCAAAAAACATCAAATATGAGTACTGTTACCTTTTTAGTAGCAGCGATTTGGGGCATTTTTGATGCTTGTAGGCATGACGACCAGCTGCACGAGCTGACGTAACTCCCCAAATGTTTAATAAAATGGGCTCCTAACGAGAAGTACTCTCATTAGGAGCCCATTATTATGTGCAAACATATGTGACCAACGCAGCAACAGTACTCATATTTGGCATTTTTTGTCCACTGCCCCTTGCGCGAAGGTCCTCAGCGGAAAGTTTGACCCGTTTCGATGCACAAAAAAGGGATGAATCTTCCCTGGCAACCGCCCAGAAAGATCCACCCCAAAGCAAGCGCTCACTAGAACGTTCCGCCGCCGCCTCCGCCGGCGCCGCCACCACCGCCGCCAGAGAAGCCGCCGCCGCTGCCGCCGCTCGAGCTATCGGAGCTCGAAGCCAGCTCGCGGATGGTCTCGTGGTACACATCGTTGAACGAATCGAGCGGGGACTCGTTGCCGTAGTGATGGTAATACCACCAGTAGCAGGGGTAGTTGTCGTAGAAATCGTCGCTGTTGCGCAGGTCCGCAGGCACGGCCTCGGCCAGCTGTCGCAGCACTTCTTTCGAAACGCCCAGGGCAACGCCCATCACCAGCAGCTTGTTCCACAGCACCAGATCGCCCGGGACGGCTTCCTTTAGGCGTGTGAAATCCTCGAGCCAATGCTTGAGCGCCTTGCAGCGAGCCGCCACCTCGGCGCCCTCCGGCGTGTAACGGCGGAAGGTGCAGCTCAGGACAAAGCCCACGATCGTAACGGGGATCGAGATCATAGCGGCACCGACGTTGGCGTCCGCAAAGTCGGTATAGAACAGAGAGCCCAGAATGCCAAAGACAATGATGATGCCGAGAACCAGGCCGGCCACCATCGCGATAGTGCCATCCGATGCAATAAGCTCGCGCGCCTCCAGCTTGCCCTTAACTGTGCTCTGATAGTCCTCGAGCTTGTCGCCAACAGATGTGGTGCGCTCGCTAGCGTACTCCTCCAGCTCGCTAAACGTGCGCGAACGGACTCCGTCCTTATCGGGCTTAACGCCGGCGAAGAAGACCTTGAGCACATCGCGATCGATGCCGTCCTTCTTGGCAGCCTTCCAGGCCTCGTCGGTCACTGTGATGCGATACGTCTGCTCCTCTTTTTCGCGACGGAGCAGACCCTTCTTCTTGGTCTCGGTCGCTTCTTCCAGCTTGATCACGCGGTCGTCGGTGAGCTTCATAAGCGTGGCGATATATGCCTGATCGGGCACGTCGTTCCAGCTCATAAGAGCTGCAAGCACCGCGGGATGGTCGGCCGAGGGCACATCGCGGAAGTACTCGTCCTGGAAGAGCGGCTTGGGCTTGGGCCTGCGCAGCTTAAGCATCACGATCACACCGGTATAGGCAACCGCCACGACAACACACACCACGGCAATCGCGCCGGCAACCGCACGCGCGTGCTCACGGCGAGCGTTGGCCTCGTCGGCCCATTCCTTCTCTTCGCTCAGAATCGTCGACATGCGCTTTTCGCCCGAGACGGCAAGCTGCGGCACCCAGTCGCTGGGGAAGGCGATGCGTGCCTCGGCGAATTCGCCCTCATGCACGCAGGGAATGGTATAGGTGACCATGGGCTCGTCCGCATCGAGCGACACGTCGCCCGTCAGCGGGCCGTGGCCCCATGCGCGGAAGTTATCGCCCTTGACGGCAGCCGTCCCGGCAGCGGCATTTGCGAAGTACACTTCCATCTCGACGTCATCGGAATCCGCCGACCAGCCGTCGCCGACGAATTTCCAGTAGAGCTCGGCGGTATCGGCCCAGTTCATAACCGCACCGGTCATGGAATAACTCACGTAGTAGATTGCGCTGTCGCCGCTCTCGTGAGGGCTGAACACCTTAATCTTTACGCCGTCGTCGGACTGCTCCACCGTGTAAACGCCGTCGTCGCCTTTGTTTGCGCTGTCGACCTTGTTAAACGCAGTGTCGTCTTCCTCGACGCTCAGCACATTGACGACCACCGAGCCGCCTTGCTGGTTAGAGCCTGTATTGATATCCCAATACACGCCGTTGATGTCGTCGTCGAAATCGAACTGGCGTCCCTCGACAACGGTCAGCGAACCATCGGCCTCAACCGTGGCGCCGATGTAGGTTTGGCTCATGGAGTAGCCGTCGGCGTGCGCGACGGCAGGCAGCAGCAACAACGCAAGCGCGACGAGTGCGCAGACGGAAGCGAATCGCGCAAACAGGTGGCGCTGCCGGCTGACTTTGGCGGCGAGGGTGTTCATAGGCACATCCTTTATCTGTGATATCAACAGCGTTATTGTCCCACGTTTGCGAGCGTACGACACGACCGTCTAGGTAAGCGGGGCGTCAATTGGGACAAAAGTCACGCCCGCGCCCGGCAGCTAGTCATTGGGGACGTTCTTAAATGACTAGTCATTAGGGACACCCTTGGCATGGCCAGCGCCAGCAATAGATACCACTTCATAGCTCCATCACAGGTGTAGCGGCTTTGTGTGGGCGCGGCACGCGTTGATTGAGCCGCCAACCGAGGGGCATAAAGCAGTTGAGCGAAAAACGGTTTGCCCCTTTGCCGTTCGCTTGAGGATCATGTCCCCCTTTTCCGCGGAGACCCCGGTAGTTGCGAAGAGCTGCCGGGGTTTCTGTCGTTTGAGGGGTTGGGCTGGCGGGTGGCGATCGAGCTGTCGAGCCGGTGGTCCGGCACGCGCAACGCGCGGCCTCGGCAACTTGCAGGCCACGGCAGCGTCTCCCCCACCGCGCCCCGCGCTATACTCGTCCGCATGGATATCAACGCATGCAACATAGCAACGCCTGCCGTGGTCACGTCGACGGCGCCCAGCACGTCTGCGCCCGTCGTGGGCCGCTTCGCCCCGTCACCCTCGGGCCGCATGCACCTGGGCAACGTGTTCAGCTGCCTGTGCGCGTGGCTTTCGGCCCGCAGTCAGGGCGGTCGCATTGTGCTGCGCATCGAGGACCTAGACGATCGCTGCAAGCAACCGGAGCTCGCCGCCCAGCTGATCGACGACCTCGCTTGGCTGGGGCTCGAGTGGGACGAAGGCCCCTACTACCAGCACGATCGCTTGGATCTATACGAGACTGCGCTGCATCAGCTGCAAGACGCTGGCCTCACCTATCCCTGCTTTTGCACGCGCGCCGAGCTCCACGCCGCAAGCGCGCCGCACGCTAGCGACGGCACTCCCATCTACCGCGGCGCCTGTCGAGATCTTTCTGCCGAAGAGGTCGCCCGCCGCAGTGCCCTACGCGCCCCGGCCACACGCCTGCGCGTGCCCACCGTCGATGACCTCGTGGACGACGTGGTCGAGTTTGTGGACCGCACGTACGGCGCCCAATGTGAGGCGCTCGCTGCCGAATGCGGCGACTTTTTGGTGCGCCGCAGCGACGGTGTGTTTGCCTACCAGCTGGCCGTGGTGGTCGACGATGCCGCCATGGGTATCACCGAGGTCGTGCGCGGATGCGACCTGCTGGGTTCCACGCCGCGTCAAATCTATCTGCAGCATCTACTGGGACTGCCCACGCCGCGCTACGCGCACATTCCGCTTCTCATGTCACCGGACGGTCGCCGCCTTTCCAAGCGCGACCGCGACCTCGACTTGGGCGAACTCCGCGCCCGCTTTGGCACGCCCGAAGCGCTGCTCGGCTGGCTCGCCGGACAAACAGGCATCGCGCCGGACACCACGCCGCGTACAGCCGAGCAACTGGTTGAGCACTTTAGCTGGGACGTCATCCGCAAGCACAGGGAGAACATCGTTATGGGTGGAGACCTTTTGCTGTAAGGAGCCCGTCAACTAATGGCATCTCCCGTCTCCGTCCCCCTCTTTCGAAGAGCGCCTCCTTCTGCGTCTTGTTTTGTACGGAATAATTCCGTACAATAACGCAAAGGAGGTTTTGCCATGCCAACGATTGAGAAACAACGCCGTATGGATCTAAGGCTGACCGAACGTCAACGCCTTACTTACGAGCGCGCCGCGGCATTGCGCGGGCAGACTCTCACCCAGTGGGCCACGGCCCACCTTGACGAGAGCTCCGCACGCGACATCGCCGAGGCGTCAACAACCTATCTTTCTCCCGATGGGTTCGATGCATTTTGCGAAATGCTCGACTCCCCTATGCCTGAAGCCGCAAAAGCGCTGCTTGACCGTAAAGCAGTTTGGGAATGAGCGCGTTTACCAAGCCTGTTCAACTCCCTGTTGGTCAAGGCATCGAGGCATTCCACTGCGGAAACACTCTCGTCGATGGATGGGCCAAAAACAGATCAGCCTCAGCGCGAAGAAGAGGGTCCGCGGTTATATACGCGTCATATTGTGATGGCACTGTCGCTGGGTTTTATACGCTGTGCACGCACTCCGTGGCTCGTGAAAATGTCGACGGGGGATGGTTCGTGCGAAACTCACCCTCCCAAGTTCCCGCAGTCCTGCTTGGGATGATGGGAGTCGATGAGAAATTCAAGGGACTTGGTCTGGGAGCATCGCTGCTCAAAGATGCCATTGAAAATGCCTTGAAAATATCTGCCTTGGCAGGCGCGCGGGCTTTGATTGTCGACCCAGTAGATGACGAGGCGGCAGCATTCTATGCGCATTTTGGCTTCACCACCCTACCTGGCACCAACCGAATGGCGCTGAAACTCTAGACTGGCAGGCATTATCTCTTCCAGCCGCTAGCATGACTCAAGTTACCCTACAGATAATGGTTATTGTTGAAATGTAGGGTAACTGCCCAAGGCATCGTATGAAGCTATGCCCCCCTACGCAACGTCCCAGGGTTGGAGTTTGTCGCCCAGGCGGACGATGCGGTCGTAGAGCACGGTGTGGCGCTCGGCCGGGTTGGCATCGCGATGAAAATGCCCGTAGTACCAGCGCTTGTAGTCCAGGCGTTCCTCCAGCTCGTCAAAAAACGCCGTAAGCCGATCGACGTCGGGACGGTTCCAGCCAGGCACCGGATAGAGCGTGGGCGAGAGCATGCGCGTGGAGCAGGTATGGGTAATCACGTAGTCGACCTTCCAGCCCACACTGTCGAGCTTCGCCCGCGCCTCACCAAAGTTGCGCTCGTCCGGAAGCTCCTGCGGCCACCAACTCGAATACGGTATGCGGTATTCCTTGTCCACGCTCGTGGCGCCGCCCATGGTAAAGATCGTTGAACCGTCGAGTTCAAAGACCTCGCCGCGCGTCAGGCGCCGTATGGGCGAAGTGTCCGATAGGCGCTGCGTCAGCCCGCCATGCCATAGTTCCATGGGGCGCTCTGCCCAGTGATCGAAGCGCTCGTGATTGCCGTCGACAAAGAGCACCGTGTAGGGGCGCGACTCCAGCCACGCGATATCGGCGCATTCCTCGGCAGAAAAATCCCACGGAAAGCCAAAGTCGCCGGCAACGATGAGGTAGTCGTCACCGGTAAGGCTGTCCCCACGCTCCCAGTCGCGGAGCTTTTGCATGTCAACGCCGCCGTGGACGTCGCCTGTCACATAGACCGTCATCGGACCACCACCTTCCTCTTGTATGCCTCGAGCTCGTGCTCAATCTGCTCGTCACCCGTGGCATTGACCCACCACGGCCACTTAACGCAACACACCGGCTCATCTACCTGTGCAAACCACGCCTTGAGCTCGTCCAGGCTCACCGGCGCATAATCGTTGGCATCCACGCCCACGTCGTAGCGCAGCAGCCCCTGCTTGCAGTTGAACTCGTTATACGCGCTGCCGCAACTATGGATATGCCCATGCAGATGCCAGCCGCCATGCGACATGCCCTGCCAGTCAACCATGGGATAGTGGCTCAGCACGATTTTCTGGCGGTCGATCTTGAGCACGCAGATGGGCGGCTCAACGATAAAAGCACCCGCCACCGCGGGCTGTGACCAATCCTTGTCATGATTGCCGGGCAGCAGATGAACGCGCTTGCAGGCAATCCTTTTGCGTAGCTCGTAGGCATCCTGGGCCGTCATCTTAAAGCTGAAGTCGCCTAGGATATAGAGCTCGTCGTCCGCGGCAACCTTGCTATTAATGCCGTCGATGATGGCGTCATTCATCCGCGCAACGGTCGACCACGGCCTGCCGCTGAACCGCAGCATGTTCTCGTGCCCAAAGTGGGTATCGCTGGTAAACCAAATCATGGGGACCTCCTAACGCTCTTGCCTAGAATAGTCGCTCGCCGTCTCGCCCAATCCATCGGCACGCTGCGTTTCGATCGGCACAATATCTTGGTAGATAAGACGATACTTGTCGTCGCGCCATTCGTCGTCATGGTAGTGACCAAAGAACCAGGTGCGATAGTCGAGGCGACCATCGAGCTCACCCAAAAAGTTCTGCAGCGAATCATCGTAGAACTCACGGTTGCACTCCATGCACAGCTCATCTGCCAGATCGACCGGTGCCTCGTGGGTCACCACATAGTCGACCTTCCAGCCCACACGGTCGAGCGAAGCGTGGCAATGCTCCATCTCGCTCTCGTTTGGCATTTCCTCGGGCCACCAAGTCTTTCCCTCCTGGCGCCATTGCTTGTCGTGGCTCGCGGCGCCACCCATGGTAAGAACCGTGGTCCCCGCGATGTCGAACACCTCGCCGCGCATCAGGTGCAGCACGTGCGGGCGCACCTCATGGACGAGGCCGTCGTTCCACTCCCGCACCGGCAGCCCCGCCAGCAGGTGATGGTTCTCGTGATTGCCGTCGACAAAGCACGTGGTCCAAGGCTTGGACTCAAACCAGTCGAGCCAGTATTTGTCGATGTTCGAGCCGCCCCATATAAAGCCGAAGTCACCGGCCACAATCACCACGTCATCGCGCGTCAGTGTTCGACCCAGCGGCCAACTGCGCGACGAGAAGCGGCTCGCCCCGTACTCGGCAATACCGTGAACATCTCCAGTAACGAAAATGGACATTCAGCAACACCTCCGCATCGCGCGGCCCAGACCAATCCGGCGCCGGGAATCAATACCAACCCCAGGCATTCCATCCCTTAGGGCTTACCCTTCGTTCTTCCATCCAAACGGGTCAAACACCCAAAAGATCAGATCGAGCACGCCGCCGGTCGCCATGGCGCCAGCAAGAGCCAAGCAAATATGCAACGAGCTTACGCTTCGGAGCACGTCGAATGGCCCCAGAACGGCCACCAGCCCAACCGCCGCGCCAGCCAGACACAGCGCGAGACACGGCCCCGCGTCCTTTACGCATTTCTTTGCGAGATGCTTTGCGTTGTCACTCATTACTATCGAACTCCTTAGAGGGTCGTTGCTTTGATTCATGCCGCCGCAACAGAGCGGGACGGCATGTTAAGTTTCACATGTCGCGCGGACACGATTGAGTTACCCCACATATAGCCCAATTTGATAGAATGTAGGGTAACTACTCGGAGGGGAGGCCCTGTGTCCGTCTTAGAAGATGTCCTAGAAGAGGAATACGCACGCTCGAGCCGCCTCTTGGGGCTCATGGAGCAGGAGATCGGCCTCCTTCCAAAGGGCAGCATCCGCATGCGAAACATAAAAGGTCACGAATACTGCTACCTCAACTATCGCGTCGGCGACAAAGTCAAAAGTGACTATGTCCCTGCTGCAGACGTTGACGAACTGCAAGCCAAAATCGAGCGCCGAAGAGCTCTCGCGGCTGCCATTAGAGAGCAGAAACGATCCCAGAAGCAGATTATACGAGCATTGGGAAGGGTGCCAGATGTTGACTGAGCAGCAGCAAGCTTTCTTAAAAGTGCTTGACCTGGTCGAGGAAGCAGGGTGCATGGATCATGTCATTCTCATCGGGTCCTGGGCGGAATTTGCCTATAGAGAAGCCGAGGTGTTGCCGGGCTTTTGTCCAAATATCAAAACAATGGATGTTGACTTCCTTGTCCGAAACCTACGGCGACCCAGCCCGGCGGCACGCTTGACCGTCCTCGCAAAAGAACGAGGCTTCTTTGTCGAATCCGACCGCATGAACGGAACAACAAAGTTACTAGATATCACCGGTCTTGAAGTTGAGTTTCTCATCGGGAAAATGGGCGCCGGAAGAGAACCCGCACTCAAAACGAACATCGGAGTGACGGCTCAGGCGCTATGGCATATGGACGTCATTTTGAAAAATACCATCGAGGTTCGCTGTTTCAACCACATCGTGACTGTTCCTGCCCCTGAGGCCTATGTAATTCACAAGATGATAATCAACGGCGAACGAGGCAAAAAGGCCGAAAAAGATGCCCATGCCGTGAATAACTTGCTCCCGCTGTTGAACGAGAAAAAGCTGGCAAAGATGTTCGGCTCACTTTCCAAAAAGGACAAAGCGCGAGTCCGTGCGTTCGCAGAAGCTCATGGCGTTGCGGAGCGTATTTGGGGAATCGCCTAAGCCGTTGGCGGGCAGCATACTGGGCAGGGCGTTTTGCCTCGTTTGAGTGCGGATGCCAGTGGCACACTTGTTCTGATGGCGGCTCGCGGAAGGCCCTTGCATCCCGCGGCGTTGTGATAGCGCTTGCCACTTTTGGTGACAATCACATTGACCGTTGAGACGTCCATGCCACGGGACTCGCCAGACATCACCATCTTTTGGCGCTCCGAAACTTGTTCGTTGGATTTTCCGCTCGAAAAACCAGAATCGCGGAAGCGATTAATGTAGCTATCGAAACATCCGTCGAACAGCAATCCCGTTGCCAAACCTGCCATGAATCCGCAGGCAATCGCGGCTTCTCCTCTAATTTGCATATGTCCCTCCCTAATTACTCCTGAGGTTAAAAACGGCGCGCGCCGCGGGGCCCCGCCCCCTGCGACGCACGCCGAAAGTGATCCGTTTTCCTCCGTCCCTAACGGATCAATTGATGGCGCTTGTCAGAGAGGAAGACACCGGCGGCCACCAGGACCGTGCCGCCAATCACGAAGGTCTCACCCAGTAGGTCGGACGTGTCGCCCGTGGCGGGCATCGTCACCTGTTGCGTTGTAACCTCGGTCTTTGCTGCCATGTGCTTGGCCTGGTACGTCACCTGCGTAGCCTGAGTCTGAGCAGCGGCGCGCTTAGCCTCATCTTGACGGGCAATCTCGGCGTTGAGTGCAGCGATCGCTTGATCGAGCTCGGCCCTGGCGGCGTTGTAGTTGGCGAGCGCCTCCAAATAAGCCGGCGCCACGGCATCGGTTGCAGCCGCGGCAGCATCGAGCTCGGCCTTGGCGGCAGCAGCACGTACGGCGGCATCGTGGGCCGCGGCGATCTTGGCGTTGAGCGCTT
Organism: uncultured Collinsella sp.; assembly: GCA_900542305.1. Classification (GTDB taxonomy): domain Bacteria; phylum Actinomycetota; class Coriobacteriia; order Coriobacteriales; family Coriobacteriaceae; genus Collinsella. The sequence continues at coordinate 21,908 of UQMU01000013.1, forward strand.
CGTCCGCAGCGGCATCGCTGCCCTTGGCAATGGCATCGGCGAGATTAATCCCGCGTAGGCGAACGACCTCAGCCGCAGAAGTATCGCGAGCGGCAGCCGCGTTCATCAAGGCATCGTCCGCCGCAACCAGGTCGTACTCGGCATCAACCACAGCCAACGTCGCCGCATCAACAGCAACGTCGGCGGCAGCCTTGTCCTCCGCCGCTTGGACAAGCCCGGCCGCAGCGCCCTTAAGCTGAGCCGCGCGGGCAGCAGCCGCATCGGACTCTGCCTGCGCCGCGGTCATAGCGGCACGAGCATCATTCGCAGCCCCCTTGGCAGCGGCAAGTCCAGCTTGGGCGGAAACAGCATCAACGTCAGCCTGATCAGCCACACCCTGGGCAGCAGCCATCACGCCCTGTGCCTCATGCTGGGCAGCATGAGCACCCTCAAGCGCCGAGGACGCCGTATCAAACGCACGCTGAGCGGCGGCGATGTCGGCAGAATACGCAGCCAGCTCATCCTGGGCAGCAGCAAGTGCATCCTGCTTGTCCCCAACACCGACACGGGCAGCATCCAGCGCACGCTGGGCGGCAGCAGCCTTGCCCTTGGCAACATCGAGGGCGCTAGACTTAGCGGTAACGGCACTCTGCGCCGCCGCGACCGCAGCGTTGGCAGCATCCAAGCCGGCGCGGGCATCATCAACGGCACGTGCGGCCGCTTCGGCCGCGGCCTGCTTCTCCCCCACGGCAGTCTGGGCATCTGAGACCGCGGCCGCAGCAGCGTCAACGTCAGCGGCAGTGGCATCAACCTGCATCTGCTTAGCAGCAACGACCTGCGCCACAGCATTCACCTTATTGTCAGCATCGGCAGCCACACCCTGAGCCGCAGCGAGCTCCTTACGGGCAGCGTTCACGCCCTGCTCGGAATTCGCCAGAAAATCGCACCACGCATTGAGCGCGGCCTCGTACTCGGCGACCGTCATCGGGTTAACGTTATACGGCTCGTACCATCTATCGGACGTAACAAACGTCTGCGCCTGCGTTTTCCAGCCGCCCATCGTCCCACGTGTGCAGACGCCCATGCCCGTCACGGTGTAGTCGGGATTGATCACGTTGATGTAATGACCGACCGAACGAACAAACCCGCCGTGCTTCGCCACGTACTTATCAATCTCGGTGCTGTGCGCCATATAAAAATCGAAAGCAGCCTTTCCCGTAAGACCTGTCGTGCCAAGTGAGGCGGCCGCACTGTCGAAGACGGCCTTTTCCTCATCAACCCACTGCTCAAACGGATTACTTCCGAAGTTCCACGCCACGTTTTCGCCCACACTGAACTGCTCAGCGTGTGCAACCTTGGTGTCGGAGTAATTCGCATCGGCAATGGCAGTTGCCATCATGTCGTACGTCGCCTTGAGTTCACCCAAGCCCACGCTCGCACGGTACTTGTTGCACGCCTTGAGCCACACGATTGCCTGCTTCATATTGGTCAGGCTCGTCGCGTCAACTTCCTCACCCACCTTGTTGTAGCTAGCGAGTTTGCAGTTGAGGATGAGGTTTGCGGCGTCATCGGCACCCACGCTCTTAAAGAACGCGATAGCACCCTGGCGATAATTCTCCACCGAGGCATTTGCCGTAGCCTGTGCGGCGTCGAGCTTGGCCTGGGCCTGCGCCACAGCCTGGTCGGCTTGCTGTTTTTGAGCCTTTGCCTGGTCAAGTGCCTTGTCGGCAGCATCTTTCTCGTCCTTGGCGGCCGAGAGCTTGGCCTGGGCATCGGCCAGCGCCGTAAGAGCAGAGGCATGATCGGCTTTGGCCTGGTCGACGGCGGTGTCGGCAGCAGCCTTGGCAGCAACAGCGGCATCCAGCTTGGCCTGGGCATCGCCCGCAGCTTGCCGCTGATCGGCGAGCGCCTGCTGGGCAGCTTGCACCTCGCCCTCGGCGGTAGCCACTTCCTGCAAAGCGGCAGCGAGTTCACTCTTGCGCTGTGACTGAACGGACTTCGCGGCAGACAGCGCCTCGGAGGCAGCGGTCACCTTTGCCTTGGCGGCCTCGTACTCCGGACCCGCGGCACCCTGCTCGGCGCGGTCGAGATCGACCTTGGCAGCATCGTAGGCCGCCTGCGCGGCGTCCACATCCGCATCCGCCGCGGCCTTTGCCTGCTGAGCAGTCGAAAGCTTGGCCTGGGCATCCTGCTTTTTAGCCGCAGCGACATCGGCAGCAGTCTGGGCATCCGCAAGCTTGGCCTGTGCGTCAGCCGCCTGCTGTTTCGCCTGCCCCAACTCGACTGCGGCCTGATCAGCTGCAGCTTGGGCCGCAGCAACGGCCTCGGGAGTTGCGTCGGACGCAGCAGCCTGTGCAGCTTCGAGTGTGGCCTGGGCATCGGCAGCCGCCTTCTGAGCCGCGGCAAGCGCATCGTCCTTGTCCGCCAGGTCTTTCTTGGCAACATCGAGCGCAGCCCGTGCACCTTCAAGCGCCTTCGCGTCCGCATCTGCCTTGTCCTGTGCAGCACCCATCTGCTGCTCCAGCTCGGCCGACGCAGCAGTAGCAGCAGCATCGCTTGCATCGCGAGCTGCGTCGTAAGCGCCCTGCGCTTGCTGCTGTTTGACGGCAGCAGCATCGTAGGGCGCAGCAGCCGTCTCCAAATCCGCCTTTGCGGCCGCCGCCTTGGCGCGCGCCGCATCCACAGCTGCCTGCAGGCTCGCAACCTTCCGCGCAGCAGACGTAGCGCCCACGCCGGCACCCGCCGCCGCAGCGCTCGTCAGCGGAGACATCACCGCAGCAGACGCACCTGCAACTTCAATGCCGCCAGCGCCCTGCGCCACGGCAGCCAGGGGCGACAGCAGCGAGCCGCCCGTCATGGCGACCGTCGCCGCGGCGACCGTTGCCACGCGCCCCGCGGCCTTTGCCTTGCCCGAAACACCGCAGCCAATGTTCTTGTTCATGTTCTTGCTCATTGCCGATTCCTTCCCACGATGAGCTGTTGTTTGACACACATAGTCGATCCAACGTGCCCCGCTAAAAAGAGGTGATAACGGGGGTAATTAAATCGGAGGTTCTAGATTGCGAGTCAGCTGTACTAGCGGATGCCGAGTTCATACTCCCACTCGTGCTCAATCTCGTTCAGAAACTCCCGATCTTCGACGCTAGGCTCCAAATCGCTCTGATCGTACAGACAGTTCTTGGTTTTAGAACTGTCGTAGTATTCGTACATAGCCTGAAGATTGATCTGCTCGCTATTATCGTTGTAAAGGGGTGAAATACAGGTAGTCATTGCTCAAGTCCCTCCAAGATAAACTCTAATGCGTATGCTTGGTCTCTTTTCGAGACCCCATCTGATGTGCTATGACTGCAGTATATGCACTCCTACTATAGGATGCAAGAACAATTTTATAATTCTAGTACATATAACTCGACTACACTTTTACGAGCATTCATCGCCATCCCCCACCGCGCCCTCACGCGCAGCGCGCTCGTTGAGATACTTAACCGGAATCGGCCACACGGACGGAGCCTTATAGCGCGAAAGGCCTATGTTGACCAGCTGAACCAACAGCTCGGACAAATCATCACCGTCGAGCACCTCAATCGAACGCACGTGAATCGCGGTCGCCATATCCTCCTGGGTTCCGTTGTTGACGCCCACAAAATAACAAGTCTTGTCCGCGCGCTCGAACGTTCCAATGCCGTAATAAGGCGAGTTGTAGCTTTCGAAAAACTTCTTCTTACGCCCCGCTTTGCCTGCGAGCTGATGCTCGCCCACCAGGGCCATAAAGTTGTTGGAAAACGTCGTTAGTCCCGTATCCCGCACACGCGCAACCATAAACCGCCCACCCGACCGCACGTCAAAGACATAGGCGCCCTTGTCGAGCCTGCCGTGCTCGGTCAGCAGATCGAGCTCCATCTCGTCCTCGGGACCATCTTCCGCCGAATGTGAGGCATAGAACATGCCCCCATCCGTGCCAATCGCCAACGTCGCGATACGCGAGTCCAGCTCAATCTCGTCCTTCACCTTATGTGGCACATCAACCAAGCCGCACACCGTTACCGACTCAACGCCCAAAGCGTCAAGGCCAAACGCCGTCACTCGCCCATCAACGACATCCTGTTTTACCAGCAGCTCTTTGAGCATGGTGCCCAGGATCGCCTCTTGCGCGTTGCGGTTCTTTTGCTTTGGCGCAGCCTTAAACAACGGCTCGCACACATCCGGCGTCACGTGTTGTTCCACCACGCCGGCATGCAAGGCATAGCCATCGTCCTCGGCAACTTCATGGGGCACAGCGACAATGTTCAGCGCCCGCGAATCCACGGTCCTTCCGCCATACGATGCGCGAACGCCCCACGTGGAATCGTTGAGTCGATCGACCAATTGGCGCGCCACACCAGCAAGCCCATCGCACGCAACCGACACCACGATGCGCTGCCCCACCATGCGCTCTGCCACCACGCGAGCGTACTCATCGCCCTTAAGCACCTCGTAGAAACTCTTACGCGGGTATTCCACAAGCGTCACCCGGGCGAAGTCGCTGTAACGGCGTTCAAGAATCTGCAGCTCTCGGTATAAAATGCCCTTCTTGGTGTAGGCAACTTTGTCCGCCTGGGCCGAGAACGTCAGATCACGACGCTTGGACGGTTTGTCACCCCTGGCACGGCGCAGGATGTACTCGTCTTTTTGTTCGTGGGCAAGCACCATCGTCGCCACGGGCGATAACCTGTAGCCCACCTGGCTCTTAATCTTTTCGAGCTCTTTCTCGTGGCCTTGCGCCCTGCCGATAAGCACCCGGCGCTTGGTAAACGTACGAATCTTTAGGTCGAAAGTGCAATCCTCATCGATAACAATCTCGACCGTTTCAATCTTGGCAGGCCCCCTACCGTCACTTTCGACGGCGTCGCAGCGGGCACCCTTGGCGCTAATGACGTACAAGTGCCCGGTGTCATTGGGAACCTCATCCTCGATCCCCTCAAACTGGGAGCAAGAGTTGAACAGCAGACGGAGCGCAACGTAATCGTCCAACTCGCCCCAATGAGTCTTAATCGGAACCACCTGTTCCTGATAAAGCGCGGCATTGAGATCGCCCGTCTGCATGCCCGCCTTGACCATCAAAAAGATGCGGTTATCTGCAAGCTGCGTGAGCGCCACGACCTTGCCCGTCTGGCACACATCGGCCATAAAGTTCGCCACGGCATGCTTACCAGCATCGCCCACGTTGCACCAAAAGACCGAGTAGCGCTCCTCGGCAGCCGCGGCGTCGAGCTGCAACTTGAACTCGGATACGGCAATGTCTCCCAAGCCGCATGGCTGATTACACTTCGATTGCACGACGAATCGCCTCCATCATCTCCAAATTGATTGCACCGTCAGCGGCCATATAAGGAACGGAGAACACAGTCCCCTCGGCATCGAGAGCCTTGGGCGTGCACTCAAGCGCTGCCTCGTCAGCCAAAACGTTGACGATTATCAGGCGTTTCGCCCCAACCTTTTGAGCCTTGGCCCCAAAGCGCTCGGCATCCGACGCCTCGCGACCGTCGCGAACATAAGCGATATAGGCACCGATGCGATAGTGCTTAAAGTCGATCCACACCCCGGTCTTGTTGCCGGCGGCATCGAGTACCTCAAAGTCACCGCCCGTCTCGGCATGGGCGGCATCGCCACGCGTAAGCGAATAACGGCCGTCGTAATATGCCTCAAAGATTGCCCTTCCGGCAGATTCTCCCAGTTCACCCAGGTAAACCGCCTGGAACATATAGGGCGTCATGTGTGCCGTTGCCGCCGGCCGCAGCGTCGAAGGCACCCCGTCACGAAACCAGCGCTCGCGCACCTCACGAATCGACAGCAGCTCGGGCACACGCGCCGCAGCCTGACTCACCTGACGAACCTTTGCGCCCTTATAGCCCGCGCTGCAACGGCAATAGTCCTCCAGACGAGCGGCAATTTGCTCGACGGGCTCACCATCGTAGTTGGGGAATTCAAAGCGTGGCACCTTGCATGCCCCGCCTTCTGCATAGGCGTAGCCACTTGTGGCATGCGGCATGCGCAGCGCGGTACTCCGGCGCTCTGGGTATTGCGCGAGATCTTCCCATGGCAGGCAAAAATGATGCAGGTAAAAGTCGCGCTCGCTATCGAAGGCAACGAGGTCTTCATCCACGGCGTTCAGCGAGGTAACCTTCCACGCTAGCTTTTCGTGCTTTTGCTTAGCAAGGTTGTTCCTAAAGGCGGCAAGGTTCTGCTGCTTAACGGCAGCGTGCTCCTTGTTGTCCGTCATATGGTCGTTGGCAGCGGCACGGGCACCAACCACCTGCTCAAGTTCGTAGCCCATCGGCAAATCATGCAAGAACGAGAAGTTGCAATCGTTCGCAATCTCGCGGTCGAGCATCACCTGCACGCAAGGCATCTTTACACTCGTACGCATCAGGCGACCCACAGCCTGCGCCACAATGCGAGCACCTTCGACCTGATAAGAGAGGGTGTCGCGCACCGGCAGGCTCTTATTAACGCCAGACAGCAACATCCGTACGTTCCGGCGCTTTTGAGTAAACGGAACCTCGCCGCGCGCTACCAGCTCCTCCTGCTCCACCACGCCAAGTAGCGCCTGCTGGACAAACTTGTCCGAGTTGATCTCCACTCCCCAGGTCAGACGACTTGTGGGCGACTCGATATATAAGAAATCAAGATCCATCTTGGGGCGACGGTCGACATTCTCAAAGCCGCAATCGACCTGGCAAACCATGTCGCGCAGATTCTCCGGCACCTTGTATTTGAGATTTTTGGAAAAGCCACCGGCCGAAAGATTGATGAACATCAGGGTCGGCTGACCCAGCTCGAGACGTTTTTGAGCGCCACGCCAACCTGCATCCCATTCCGCAGCGTTAAAGCACGGCACCATGTCCTTGGCGGCCTCAAGCGATTTCTCGTACGACATATCGGGGCACTTGACGTTTCTGATCACCAGCTCCGCGACAATCTCGCGTGCAAGATCCAGCGCCAGACTATTGAATTCGCCATGGTTTCCCATGTGGCGCGTGGTAAAAACGGCTCCCGCCTGTTGCTCGTTACGCGCCACACCACGGGCCCAAGTACTCACGGCGACAAGCGTCTTGCTCAGGCGCTTCAGCTCAAACTCGATGCTCTTGGCGTCACTTATGCCCACCCTGTCGGCAATCTTTAAGCGCAGGCGCACCGCAAGGCCCTCACTCACACCAATCCCGTCAAAGAACCGCATCGCGCGCTCGTACACCTCGTCGGGCGACACGATGATGCCGCCAAAGGCGCCGCCTGCCAGCGCGACCATGCCGGCAATTTCCTTGGACTCATCCACCCAGGCAATATCGACGTCGTATTCCTTCGCAGTCTGCTTGTTAAACAGCTTGGTCTGTCGCACGATCTCCTGGTTGAGCTCGTCGATCCAGACATCCTTGCGAACCACGCCATGAACCTCGTCAAGATACTCGAGGTTGAAGTTTTTGACGGTCGGCGCACTCCATGTCGCACTCATGCACACGCAAGGCGCTTTGGCGGCAATGGAGGCCAAGTACGCCTCGGGCATGCGCTCAATGCCATGGCTGATTAGATACGTGGTAAACATGTGCTCGATGGTGGTTTCCATTACCAGGTAATCAACGCCACGCGCATACATCGAGTCATCCGCAGCATCAATGTCGTCGTTCTTGCGGTCCTTAAAGAACAGCGCCAGCATCAACGAATCCCAAAAATACCTCTCACTGGTCTGGTTGTTCCTAATGCCCAGGGCATCGATGATGTTCTTGCGCGAAAGGTCGTCCTTGTACGAAAGACCCCCGTAGTACAGGCTGTCCATAAGGGTGGCGCAGCGGGCAAGATGACCCACCACCATCCTAACGATGCCACGCGCACGACGAACCGCCTTGTTAACGGTTTGCTGCCCATCCGCCCCATGAGCCGTAATCATATTGTGGGTACCGCCCTCATTGGACTTGTAACGCAACGGGTTTACCGAGCCGTCGCCCACCGAGATATCGTCGCTGCCAAAAAGATGTCGACCGAAGAGCTGCTCTTCTTTCGCCTCGTCAGACAGCGCAAAAGGCGGGCTCAGTTTCATTTCTTTAATACAAGAGGCAAGTGCCTTTTGAATTTTCTTGGCATCCTTGGCGATTTCTTCGGCAGCCTCCTCTACGCTCGCTCGCGAAACCCTGTTCCTCTCGGCATTCGACCCCTTGTGGTCGCCCGACGTGGAGGCGTGCGTGTAGACCGCCATCCATTGATCGCGATTTCCCAAGAGCAGAGGGTCCACCACGCCACCGTTAAAATGACGGTCGAGGATACGCAACACTTCGTCCGGCTGAAACGTCACGGGTTCGTCTGTCAGCGTTGACAATATGTCGGCCTTCATGTGGTCGATTTCATCAAAGATAAACAGGCCCTTCTCGGCAGCCATTGCGTTAAAGAGCACAATGCCTGCACCGGTCACTGTATCGATCCTATTGATGAGCTTTTGCGGTGTCAGGGCAATCACATGCGGCATGCTCTCGTCATTGAGCAGAGCAGACGGCCAAATCCGAGGGATCACCTCCATACCGCGCGTGACGTTTTTAAGCTCGTGGCTCACCGCCCAACGCAAGCTCGCATCCGCCGATGACAACTTGTCGCGAAGGGCGGGGGTCAAACGGTCTGCAACACCTCCCAGGCGATTTCGAGTGTCGAGAATGCCCAGGAGGTCATCGGCGATCTCCATCGCGTTGCGCCATGCCCGCTTAATGATGCGATGAGAGCTCTCGTTGTCTGCCTCGATGGGACACGGGATGTCGCGCACGCCCACAGCGCCCTTGCCGCGCGTAGTCTCAATCCAACGCAGGATATTTTCGCCCGCGCGCGGAAGATCGAACACCATGCGCTGCGCGGCATCGCCATCCATGCCCTGGTCAACCAGCAATTTGTGCACGTTCGCAACGTAGTTGTCGCGGTTGTCCTTACCCGGCACCACAAACACCAGGTAACGACGGCCCGGGCACTTGTTAAAACAGCCCGAATCGTCCCAGCCACCGGCAATGAGGTCGGCCGTGACCTGCTCGGCCGTATAGTTTTTACCCGATCCCGTCGTGGCGCCCAAAAAGTACAGGCCATTGTTGTTCTGATCCTTGGGGGCAAACAGCGCACGCTCAAAAAACTCGCGCATCGCCTTTTGACGTGCAAGATAGGGAGCGAGCTCCTTGTCGTCCGCAGACGACGGATTCGATTGGCAGTTGAGATCCCACATAGCCATGGTCAAACCTCCGATTTAGTTGTTGCATGTGTTGAATACCATCCCGTGCGGACAAAAGCTCACGCAGGGAGGTTAGGAGGCGGCATGAGCGCCTCTTAAGGCAAAAAGGAAAAAGTAGTAGGCAGCTACCCACACGAAGCAATGTGGCGCGCCTACGAGAACCCCCTCAAACAAGCAGACCATTACGCCGCTAGCAAGGGAACGATGTAGCGTCTGAGGTTGGCGGGCCGTCCGCGCTTTTGCGTGACGGCTCGCCATTCAGACGTGCTGCCCAGTGCAGCGGCTAAAGACTGTCATCGGCTTTTGGGCTGGCCTTGGCTACCTCTTCGCCCTCAATCAGATCCCTAACCGTTATATACGCGTTGTACGTAGTGTCCTCGATCTTTTCCAAAACATCGGGGTCATGAGTAGTCCAAGCTTCTTCGAGGATACGTGCCAGCCCCCAAGCAGCGCTGAGCAGAACTTTAACGTGCTTCAGATCCAAGTGATCGAGCGTATAGGAGCAGTACTCGTGCTCCAGCAAATAGGTATCAATGGCACTGATTGCCTCGACCACATACGGCTCAAGATCAGGATGGGGATAAAAGGCGCACAGAGTCGTGAACGGGTCGGTCGGCTCAATCCAATACAACGCCGACGCGCCATCATGCTCCTCGAGCGAATAGCGTTCAACCGCCTTCTCCCAGCTTTCATACCAAGGATCATCAAGACCGTTCGTCGTTGATCTACAAATATCAATCGCCGCGGAAACAGTCGCGCACGAGCAGCTATATGTAGCGGTTTTCTTAAACTCATCATCAAGTTTATCGCCGCCAAATAGAGTCGCCTCCATAATCAAGAACGGACCATCGGCGTCCTTAATGCTGATGGGGTAGTTATCACACTCGGCGTACGGATGCATGTTTACTCCAATCAATTGATTTAATGACCTAGGTTAAACCGGCGTGCGGACAAATTAACAAGTGACATCGAAACCGCGATCAAGCGGGGAGCTGTCGTTCCCATCCCATCCGAGCTCGGTATACTCATCGAGCCCCACATCAGAGGCCGATGACCACCTAAACTCAAAGCCGAGCTGGTCCAGCTCCTCAACCCGCTCGCGAATTACTTCGTAAGCATCCAGCGCATCGTAGAATTCTTCCAAAGACACGCAGCCGCGCCCGCGCTGCTTGCGCATCTGGCGCAAACGACCCATGGCAACAACGATGATCTCGCAAAGGGCATTCGCCTCGCGCTCGCAGACATCGATATTTGCCTCGTTGAACTTGATGCAATCGGACATGTCGACCTCCCTGGTTTTAAGCCTTTTCGCTTGATTCCATTGAACAGCCGCAAACAGCCGTGTAATATAACTTTTATTACATTTTAAATTTTGGCTGTTTGGAGCATCGATGCTTGATTCCAAAAAAGAGTCATTTAGCTGGGGTTTTAAGGCCGGCTTTCTTCGCTCCCCCATCAATCCCCGCATGCTTCTTCTTAACAGAAGACCAGAGATTGATCCCTCTGAAGGTAGAAGCGAATCCAGCAATGCGAGCGCATGGAGCCTCATCTCCATAGCCAACGACCTATTGCGCGTTGACTTAAGCTCGCTTTTCGATGAAATTGCGTCTCGCTTTTACGAGCAAACAAGACAGCGCTCCTATATCGAGCTGCAGAACGCCATTCACCAGTCTCCTGCTTCTCCCAGCCACGAACCAGACAATTCGACGGATCAGGCAGCCGAGCCGGATCTTAACGGCCAAACTCACCCAGACGATCCCGGCCAGGAGCCCGCACAAGCAGAATTGAGCAAAGCCGAGATCGAATTAATCCTTCAAGAACAAAAGGAGCTCGGCCTCGATTTCTTTAATCCAATATTCGATAAGGCCATTACGTCCCATACGCGCGGAGAGATTTCCGGCGAAGCCAGGTACCTTCTAAAAAACGTCTGCAGGCAGTGCGTCATGTACATCGCAACAATCCCCGACTATCGCTATTTCGCCTGCTGGATGGAGAACAACGCTATTGAGTGCAACGAAATCAACCATCTGTACCGCGCGGTCATCACCACATCGGACAAACTCAACAGCCAAGAAATGGCTGCTCTCTTCAGTTCCTATCTTCATCTCAAGTCAAACAACATGAAGATTAATACCGCATACGGATCGATTGATCTAACAGAACCGGTGCCATATAACCACGACAATCCAAAAGATAACTATCCCAAGGTCAAGTCTCAAATAGAAACTGCTTGCGTTTGCACCAATCTCGAACTCTTTCGAGCACTTCTCATTGTTTTCTATCAGGGATGCTTGGAACTTGTCCCATCGCTTAAAAACACCAGGGCGCCTGAGTTACTCTCGCAGAAAGAGGAGCTATTCCCGGCAGCCATCCGGGCAAGCGACCCACGCCGTTTTCAAGTATTCGATAAGCAACTGCCTGGCATCATCGACTTTGGCGACAGCTTTCTGCTCATAGCCAAAAAGCATCTACCAGGGAACGAAACGGCCCAGAGGCTCGAAAATCATTTGAATGATATTAAACAAATGAATGACGCCCCTTTTATGCAGCTATTTCGCACCAACTACGTCAAGGCGATGCGCGACAACGATATCTATGCAAAGAAAGACTTTCACAAGCATGCCGAGCTCAACAACCAAGAAGAACTCAATGAGCTCGTAAATCGCCAAGCGATTATCGCAAAGGCCGGAGAGCTGTATTTCACCGAGGAAGAATATTCCTTCGCCAGTCTATATGCCCGCATCCTCCACGAGCTACTACTGTGCGGCATTATGCCGATAACATGCCAAACCTGCGGCTCGCTCTTTTTTCCGACCGGCCCCAACAGCAAGTATTGTGACCGATTTAACGAGGACACCAAGCTCTATTGCAACCCGCGCTTTAACGCCAAGAAGCATCTTGGTCGTAAATCGCCCCGCGATGTCTCGCTCAATATACAGAGAAAGGCCGAAACGGCATATGAAAAGGGCCTAACGGATTGTGCCCACTATTTTGAGCGCCTCGGCAGCTTTGTCCTCGATGGTCTTGGCCCGGCATACCAAGCGAACGACCTCATTTCCGATGAGCTCTATAGGACATGGCTGTCTATCGTCAACCAGCCCAATTGTAGGGCGAAAATCAAGCGGCCGGATAGGACTGGGTACCCGTACTCCGTGTTGTGGTACGGAGGCGTCTTGGATGGCAATCGGTATGCGCAAATCGAGTTTCCAGCAGCCGAGTACCCAGCGCTTTTTGAGCGCTTGAGCAAGCTCGCCGAAAGCCCACAATCAAAGTGCACGCTGGATTATTTGGAGCCCGGCGAGCACCCATGCAGCTCATGGCATATCAAGTTGTACGAGTTGCTGGATGCCATCGCGCAGATAAATAGAGCCGATCGGATGGCAAAGCCCGTTCCATTGCTTGGAATTGATGGGCCCGAATGTGTCTGGACTGACCTGACCGTCCAAGACACATGGAACACGCCCGACGCATGCGTCTACAGCACCGGCACAGTCGATGACCTTAGCTTTACCGTGTATACAAAGGGATACGACCTGGAAAAGCAGGACTGAGTCGCGGATGCCGGTCGCCCCAATTTGCAAGTTTTTCTCACGCTGTGACAAGAACTTGCATAGCCACCCTGGGGCCACTTGCCAGCCGCTCTGGACGCAGCGCCGCCCGGGGCTTGACCGCCATTGAAAAGATTGACATCGGCGGCTCGAGTGAAAGAGCCTCTGGTTCCCCATAAGACGAAAGGGGCGACTTCCGCGGTCTTTCCCTGCCCGTTGCCAGCCCATTTGGCAACATGTGCATAGCCCGCGTTCGTTACCTAGTCTAGTTGAGTATCGAAAAGGCCAAACCCCTTTAGCCTCAGTTGCCAGTTAACGCCTTGGCTTTCCCGCTAGCAAGCACCCTCAACCGCAAGTAGTCGACAAGTGTCCAGCACCTCTCCACGAAGGTACGCCTCGAACACAACCCCCGCCGGCAGCATCAACATGTTGATGAAATTGCTGAGCGGCTTTTCTTCCTCCGCAATCACGCCCGGAAACGACACCCTCGCCATCAGCTCGGGCCTGTCAACGGTCCCCGGTACCAGAAACACATTCACCACCCGATCGAACCCGCAAGTCTCGATAAACCCCCGGTACGCACTCTGGTATAGGAACTGCTTGGTCACCGACTCCAGCCCCGGCTGGTGCTCCATCTTGCCACTTACGCTCGGCACGTAGTACTTCGCATCGCAGATGCAGAACAGCCGCTCGCCATCGGGTCCATTCGCAATAGCAATGGCATCAGGGATGAGCGTGTCGGCGCCTTCGGGCTCAGCAAACCTATCGCCGCGCCAGCGCTCCCACAGAGGCCGTGGAATTATCTCGATCAACTTCTTCTGTCTATCAGCTGCCCATTTACCCTCAAGTGCAAGCCCGAGCTCGCCCAGCCGTCTACCAAGTGCATCGCCGAGGGCCGTTTTACAAGCCTCTTCCCACAGGTGGTAAAAGCTCGTTGTCCCCAGCGTCTGAACCTCATCGCTGCGCACTTCGCTCTCGCGCGCCAGCAGGTAGCGCTCAAGCAAATCGAGCGTTAAGAGCTTCCAGTCCGAGAACTGGACCGCGCGCTCGCGCTCCAGACGCCACCCTAGCATCTCGACATCGCCAAAAGCCTCGATGTCCTCGTCCGAAAGACACACCTCATCAAGTGAAAGCAGTTTGTCGATGCCCGCTTCCCCGAGCTCAAGCGAGCACTCAGTCAGCACGGCGCGATGCAGCCGCGTGATGAAGTCGGAGTCATCGCGATGCGTCTTGCGCGTCTCGTACTCCATGTATATCGGTCGGCCGTTCGAGAGAACGGGCAAGTGCCCATTAATTGTACGGTTCCAGTCAATGCTCCCGTTACCGTTGAGCTCGCGGCCTTCCGTGTAATTCGAGTACTCACCGTAATCGCCGTACAGTTCCAATAGCGCCAACATCACGGACAGCTTGTCGCTAGCGCTCTCACCGCCGTCTTCCAAACTCGTCAGTACCGCAAAGCCCGCATCACGCTTGAGAACTCGCATTATCAACCTGAGTTCGTCGTTGACAGGCACCCGATCGTGGAAGTACTTGGGGTAAGCAACGATCATCGCGCCCTCGGTCATCACCAGCCCCACGAAGCAAAACTGGTAGACTTCACAGGGAGTAGCGCCCTCCTCATCGGCTTCCTCGGGATCGGTTTTCCCTCCCGTCCGATACCGCACAATACCGCGCGTCATCATGTCGCCAACGAGGGTTTTTGTCCTCTCGACCGTACACCCCAGCTCATCGGCGAGCCAAGCGAGAGAAAAGGGTTTCAGCTCGCGGACCATCACCGGTTTCATGGCCTATTCCTCAGCCTCTTCTTCCGATTCGGCAGCAACATCCTTCGGCATCTTGTCAACGGCAACATCGGCGAGCTCGATGCCCTTGAAAATGGCGACTCCATCGTTCGTAAACTGTTCACACAGCTCGAAATAGGTCGCCGCTTCATCGCTGAAGAGCCGCCCGCGCTTCAACTTCCCGATGTCCTCGTATAGATAAAGAAGAACCTTGTCTTTGAACACATCGCCGAATCGATCGTTGAGGTCATTGGGCGAGATAAAGAAGGGGCCCAAGAACTTGTCCTCATTGATCCTGAGGGTCTTCATAAGCCCGTTGATCCTGCGGCGCAGCTTATCCCAAACGATTAGAGTGTTTATGCCGTTTATCGAAATCGGCACCTCTAACTCGGATATCTTCCTCCCATCTTCGAGAGGCTTATCGGCCCCAGCATCGATGCCGATGTACTTGAAACTCCAACGCCGCTTAAATGCGGTATCCATCGGAAACACCCCTTGGTCGGCGCTGTTCATTGTCGCCCAGATGTACATGTTGGGCGGCAGGGAGAGGTCCTCGCAGGCCATCTCGCTAAAATCATCGAAGTCTATATCGGGGTCGTAATACCTTTCGATGTCGTCTCGAACATCGGTATCGTCCTTTAGTGCATCGAGATACCCGCCGATGCAGTCAGCCATCTCCTTCGAAGCGGCGACCGAGTACACACTGTTACCGCTCTTGTCACGATCAAGCAGTTGAAACACGTCGCCGAAGACAGCGGCGGGATTCGCGCGGTTGATTTCTTCAATCAACAGGACAAAGTTGTCGTAGGGGTGCGCTATGGCATCGAGGTAGGTCTTCAGGAATGGACCCTCAACGAACTCGTAGGATATCTCCTTGCTGCCAGGCTCACTATAGGGTTTAAAACAACCCACGAACTGCGAGTACGTGTAGTCGGGATAGAACGTCACTCGCCGAATGTTTTTCTTGGCAAAGCTACCCTTGGCGAGCTTGTTCAGTTGGTAGGACTTTCCTGTACCAGGAGCACCAAAGTAAATTAAATTGCGAGACAAGCCCGCCACTTTTTTGAGTGCTTCCGGACTGTTTCTTGCTGGATTCATCCTGCCTGGTTCGGAATGAGTCCCGTTCGGTTCGCCCACTCCGAAGCGTTCCTCAATCGTTGTCCAATCAATGCATGGCTTCACATTTGAAAAAGCATCATCGTCAAGGCCAATATCATCTGGGGACGGCGCGCCATCTTTCCAGAGAGCGTCTATCAAATCGGCGGTATAGCTTTGGCCAAGAGCGTCCTTAAGGGCCTCCGCAAAAGAAGACTCATCTTTGAAGGCGGAGTTACGTTCAACCCACACGGCAAACGCCGTCTTCATTTCCTTTGATTTAAGATAGGAACCCAAGTGCTCATAGCAAATTGAATCGACCAGGAGCTCCTTCCTGGAAATTTCGAAAAGGTAATTTTTCCCACTGGGGTAACGCTCGGGGTCTTCGCGAGATGCGCGCTCAGAACGTGGAACAGCTCCTGCGCTAATAAAATTTGAATGAATTCGGTCAGAATCTTTGTCCTTTTTCGGCCTTTTGCCGGTAAAGTCGGCAATGTGGTCAGGGACTTCCCCGTCTTCAAGGCCGCCAACTTTGTGGGCGAAAGAAACGAATGTATCCTCATCGGAACCGGTATCGCAGTCTCTGCCGTACTTGCAAACAAAGTTGTCAAAGGCGAACATATATTGCAGTGCGCTAAAACCCGTCCCAGTTTTAAGCTCCTTATTTAGCACGGAAAACGCTGCCATAATTGTATCGATTGAGAAGTATTTACTCATCGTCAGCCTCCAGGAGCTTGTTCGTCAAAGCTTTGGCAATGACCCAGCCAAGCACTGGCGGCACAGCATTGCCGATAACCTTATAACGTGACTGCAAGGGAATCTTGCTGAAGTCATAGGAATCCGGGAAGGACTGGATTCGCGCAATCTCGCCAACTGTATAGCGGCGGTTCTCAACTGGATGCGTGATGCCGCAATTCTCCGGCTGTGCAGAGGCGGTAATCGTACCGTTAATCTCGCCAAAAGCGAACCTGCGGAAAAATTTGGGGGCATGGTAGCGCTTCGGATCGTCGGCAATCTTCTTAAACCTGGGCTTAAGGAGTTCGTAGGGAATATCCTTCCACGAGCGGCCCTCAAAGACCACCTCGGGGAGATCACCGATAGTCATGTCTTCAGTAAAATACTTAAAAGCTGTATCGCCATGAGCACAGGGGCCGATTTGCTCAACCATGGCCTGAGTGGCATCGGTGTACGGCCAGAACTCCCCGTTTTCGTGTTCAACCGAGGGATTTTGAAGGATGGACCCCAGAAGCAGTTTTTCGGGCCGCCCCGCAGAAACGGAAGGCAACTGCTCCGAGTTGACAACACAATCCATCTCATCGAAATCAAACGTTTTGTTCAGAGAACTGTCTATGCCGATGATCAAGAGTCGGAACCTGTTCTGGGGCACACCATAATTGCTCGCCTTCACAAGATGGTGGCAGACGTTGTAGCCAAGAGCCCTCATGCGATTCTCAATCTCAGTGATGACGGGAGTTCCATCATCCATCTTAGAGGACATGATTCCGCGCACATTCTCGAAGACAAATGCTCTGGGCTTTTTGCCCGCATCAATTTTTCCCTTTAGAATGCGCTCGCATTCCTCAAAAAGGGTCCCACGGTTGTATTTATCGTTTACTCCACCACGAAGCCCGGCATTGGAAAAGGGCTGGCAGGGGAAGCCAGCAAGAAGAATATCGTAGTCCGGTATTTCATCAAGCTCAACCTGGCGAATATCCTTCTCGATGCAATTAGCTGCAGCATCGTAATTCGGGATGTTTTCATTGAAGCAGGTCACAGCATCGCGATCGAAATCATTGGCGTAGACAACTTCGGTGGCCAAACGAGCAAAATGTTTACCTTGGAAATCGAATCCTCCGGCGAAGCCGAGGTCAAGACCACCGCATCCCGCAAAGAGAGAGGCGATACGATAAGGCTTTGTCTGACGAGTCTCCACGATGTCTATCTCATTTCGATCAGTAATAGCAACATTCTACAAACCCAAAACTTTACCATTCAAAAAGGCAGAGCTATTTAATTCGCCTTATTTCTAGAAATCCGCTTCCCATCTCCGCATGGCAGCCGCTGACATTGTTGCCAACCGTGGGCCACACCACCCGCACTCACGTTCCGTGCGTCTCAGTCAGAGCCGCTAGTCCCCAATCGCGTGTGTCGTTACGAACGCAACAGCAGTAGCCAAGGCACCAATTATTATGTCCTTAACATGTAAGTCATCAAGGAAAACGAAGAGTCTTTAAGCCTAGCTTGCAGCACAGTCAACGGGCAGAACGGGAACGATGCTCTTAGGCTGCATTCGCCGAAACTCGTAGACCTAGGTAAGCTGAAGAAAAGCTGATAGGTTCGGCCTTGCCGACTAGCACCGCACCGCGCTGCCGGCAATCGTTTATAGACGCGGAGGCGTCATACACCGCTACACTTTTATGCATATATGGAGAATACTTTGGACAGGGACGCTGCCCTCATCCGCAACGCGTATTGCCCCATGACTTAGGGCGGCATTACGCGTCCCTGCCGCGTCTTTCAATCTTATGCGGCTATGGTTGAAGCTGCTTTATATGCTCCAATGCACACAACAGTACGGTTCTATCGCGCTCAAAGCAAAACCGAGACCACGCGTATACTCCCAGGACAACTAGAAATGCGGCCAGAAGAGCCACCGCGATCCCGATCGGCAACGTAGACAAATATGCTCCGACTGCAAGAGAGAAAATCATGCCAATCAAGCTGAGCGCCCAGCTCGTATAATGCGTCTCGGCAACCGACCGTTCAACTATCTTGCATTTCTTTTCCAGGCTAATGTCCTCGCCAGCCTCACCAAGAGAAAAGTCTATTCCTGAAATTAAATCGAGCAATTCAGCCTCACTGTAGTCGCTCTTTTTAAATCTTCCAATAAAGTAGCCAGCAGGACCAAAACCATAGACCCGGTCCTTTTCGCGAAACAGTTCCCTATAGGTGATTCCCATTGTTAACTCCTTAAAGTACAAATTTCATTTACGCTACCGTTCTATCATTTCGTCCGGACAGATTTTTAGAGGCCTGTCGGCATCCGTTCGCGAGGACATCCCGTTCAGTAAACCCTCGTCCAATTACTCCCCGCGCTCCTCGTACCCCCGCCCGAGCGTCCTCCCAAGCTCCGCAGCACTGCGCTTCGTCTCCTCGGCAAACAAGTCATCGATTGCCCTATCGATCCGTACGCAGGTCTCGAAATGCTCGTCCTTCCAGGGCAGATCGAGGCCCAGGCTCGTATCCCAGTAGCCGCCGATCTTTGCGTTGATTACTTCCTCGGGATACAGCACGTCATTGCGAACCCCTTCAATCGCCTCGTCCTCGTCCATATCGCAGACCGCATCGTCCTCCTCGAGGCACTCACGTAACTCCTTTTGCTCGCGGATGCGATTCAGCGCGCTGGCGCACACTACGGCCAAAAAGCGATAGCGCTCGCACAGGTCCCACTCGCCGCCAAGCCATACGCGATAGCCCAGAATGACGCTTGCAGGCTCCTCGTTCAGCAGGAACAATTCCCACGGATACACTTCGGCGCACGCGTCCTCTCCCGACCTTTGCGCGGCACCGCGCGTAAAGGCGCACGGCTCCACGTCGTAATAACCAAAGCCGTGGCCCGCATTGCGACGATTGATGACATGCTTGGGCAACAGGACAATCTTGTCGCTGGGCTCGGGGTCGATCTTCCTCAGCTTTTTGACCTTGCGGCGGACGCGCTTTAAGCTGCGCTCGCTATCGCCATAGCCGTGAACGTCCGCCTTACCGCCGTATCGCAGGGCGACCTCGCGCGCCAGGATCTTTGTGTCTGCCGCGCACAGCAGGTCACTCACGGTAGGCAGATCTTCCCACTCAATACCGTCGACATCCCAAATCCTGCTCATGTTCAACCTCTTTCTGGCTGTAAAACTCCGCGATCGTTCGCCCTGCTCAACGTACTTGTAAGGCATATGCCCCGCTAGAGCGCCTTCTTGCTGGGAGCAATCACCTCATCCACCAGGCCCAACTCCAGGGCGCGCTTGGCGTTGCACCAGCAGTCGCGCTCGGTAAGCTCGTGGAACTCTTGGGCGCTCAGGTTGCCGTGCTCGGCCAGCAGCTCGTCAAGCTCGGCGCGCATTGCCGCCGTGTGCTGCGCCGCAATCTCGATATCGGTCTGCTGCGCCATGCCCGTGCCGCCCATAAGTTGGTGGATGAGCACCTGCGTGTGGCAGTACACCTGGCGGTGGTCGCCGCAGGCCAGGATCACCGCGGCCATCGAGGCCACGACGCCCTCGCCCACCGTGATCACGGGGCAATCGAGCGACTGCATGGTGTCGATGAGCGCCAGCCCCGCCGTAACGCTGCCGCCCGGGCTGTTGATAATGAGGCTGATGGGCTCGGTCGCGCTTTGGTGCTCCAGCACCAACATGGACTTGATGAGACCGTTGCAGGTCACATCGTTGACCTCGCCCTCCAACAGCAGCACGCGACTGTTGAGCAGCTCGCTTGCCATGTCGACGGCGGCAACGCGGCCGTCCTTGGACTTCTTGATGATGCTGGGCTCACGGTACATAACGGGCATGGTTAATTCCTTTCTATATGGGATCGATAAGGGGAGCTGGCCGCACAGCTCATGGCAAACAGAGGCCGTGCGGCCAAAATACAGGTCAGAATACGCGAAGCTGCAAGGGCTAATCCCTCAGCCACTTGGCCGCATTGGGATGGTCGTCGCAAAAGTACTTCTTGGCGCGGAAGGGACGCATGCCGGTCACCTTGACCAGGCAATCGGTGCGAGGCATAAGCCCCACCTCGCCTGGGGTCATCACGTAACCGCGCACATCTACGGCAGTGCGCTCGGCGCCCACGTAATTGGTGCCCAAAACCGACTCGCCACACAGTTCGCTTATGTAGTTCTGCGTCGCGATGTTGCTGCCGCCACCCATATAGACCAAGCTATCGCAGTTATCGAGGATGGTAAGCGCCGTGGATTCGCCATACACGCCATCGAGCTGGCTCAGCGATTGCGCGCACATCAAAAAGCTAATGCCGCGACTGCGCACGGTCGCAATGCTACGCTCAAAATCGGGGATGCGTCCCACATTGGGAAACTCATCGAGCACAAACTGCACGCGATGCTGCAAATGTCCGCTGGGGCTGGCATCGGCACGGCGCTGGGCAAGGTTAAACAACTGCTTAAGGGCAACGTTCGCAAGCCATGCATTGGCCGAGTCGTTGTCGCTCACCTTAAGATCGATCACACGCTTGCCCTCGTCAATACGATCAAGACGCATCTCGTCATGCTCAAAAACGTGCATGAGCTGGGGCGTCTTAAGCCGCGAGATAGTTGCATTGAGCGTGATCAGAATGCTCTTAAGCGTCCTATCGGCCGCCCCACGAAAATCGCGATACTGCTCAACGCCGTACAGGTCTGCGTTCATCGCCCCATACTTATCGAGGAACTCCTTGGACTCCACTTCCTCCACAAGGTAGTCCAACGGGAATCGCCCCTCGCCATCTCCCGTGACCTTGATGAGCGCGGCCAGTTTAAAGACGTTGTTCATCTTAAGGTAGCGGCGTGGAGCATTGGGGTCCTCGCCCGGCGCAAGGGTGCCGGCAAGGCACTCCAGGAGATACAGGATTCCAACAATTGCTCGAAGCAGCAGGTCGTTCGCGTTATCCCAGAACGGATCATACCTACGGCTACGACCGTCAGGATCGACCCCCTCCATGATTGCCGCCACCGTGGTGGGGATATCCTCGACATCCATCACGTAACGCAGGGGGTCGTATCCGGCCGACTGCTCGGGATTAACAGTATCGAGAACAGTTACCTCATAGCCGTCCTCTTCAAAGCCCTTCCCCGTACGGCGCAGCAGCTCACCCTTGGTGTCTGTGACCACATAGCAGCATTCGTGGTGATTGAGCAGGTTGGGCAAAATGAAACTCGCCGTTTTGCCGCTGCCGGTACCTCCAAAGGCAAAAACATTGTTGGACACGCTTGTCTCCCAATGCTTGTCGTCCTCGTAGAAAGCCACCGTGGCACCTTGCGCCAAGATCACATCGCGCTGCTCATTGCCGGACGACAGCGCCTGCATCTCCTCCTTGGTCGCCCACTTCTTGGTCTGATACTCCGTCTGCTGCGCGGCCTCGTAGCCGAACATCTTGATGGCTGACATGGCATGGCCCCTTTCTTGTCGGAAGATCTGGTTGGCTGCTAGGAAATACGGTCAACATCGGCGCCCTCATTGGGGCTCGTCATATGCGGAAATTTGACCGCGCCGTCGATCAGACGCTCGGTCTGCGACAAATAGCTCTCGCGTGCCGCGACCGAGACCGTTTCATCACGCAAATACGCAAGCAGCGCATCAATCATCAGCTTGTCGAGCAGGTCATACTCTTTTGCCTGAGCGCGGTTGAGGGTATAGCGGTCCTGGAGTTCTCGCACCTTGGTTGCCAAATTGATTTCCATCTTTTCCTCCATGCAATAAAAAGTGTGTCGTTCGTCCGAAATTGCCTCAAACGGGCGTTTGACGCATAGCTCAAAGTTGAAACGCGGGCTCGCATCGAACACGCGTCGCTGCACCTTGAGGTAGCGCTTATAAAACATGACGGCGTCATCTTCATCCGCCGTAAAGCCACGCGATCCATCGCGGTGCAGCCGGTCGTATGGCTTTCTGCCATCGATATGGCGCACGAAGATGGACGGGACATAGGCATGCTTCTTGGCGCTGTACTTCATCCCTGTCGTAACTTCCTCAAACAAGAGAACGCCAACCGATTTGAAACCCGCATTGCGCCCATGGCTAAACATGCTCACTACAGTCGCCACGCTTTCCATGCGACTATCGCGCGGGGGGAAATACAGCGGCAGCAAAGCGAGTGTCGCGGCAGTCAAAAGTTCGCGGGCCTCGTGGACATCGTCTCGATACTGCTCGGGCACCAGCCCGGGAATATCGGGCGAGCGCTCTTCCAGCACGCCAACGAGCGTCTTGGCTAGGCGCTCAACGTTCTTCTCGCCGCAGTACGGACACGGAAGTGGTCGCTCCGCCTTTCCGTTCATTTCGCACATGCTGCGGAGATCCTCGTCGATCTCGTCGAGGAATGCTTTGTAGATGTCGTCTTTGCTCTTCACGAATGACCTTCCTTTCTGTGGTGGATGCTAGTAGGGAGTTTGTTCTATGCTTTAGAATATTCTGACGCTAGAGCGATGATTGTCGATCTAGCCTGCAGTTTCATAAGTGGAATCGTCCTGCTTGATAATGCAATTTGCCTAAAGACTGCATGGAGTTCGAATCAAGCTGTTGGTATTGAGTTGGATTTGGATTGCTTCGAGAATAACACAGTGTGCTGTTCTCGTCATTAGAAATTTTCAAATATTTCTGTTAATATAAACCCACTGAGAAGAAAGGGCTCTATACATGCGTGAAACTACATCATCATTGCCACGCCTCACTGCCGCCACCCTCTCGCGCGCGCTTAACCTGGAACAAGACAGCCACCTGCTCACCGTACGTCTACCCGGCGCCGTGGATGCCGAAGATCTCGCTAAGTGCTTTACCCTAAACGGTAACGGCGTGCCCGATATTTGTGAGCTTGAGCCCGGTAAACAGAGTGCAAGCGATGGCGAGCTTGCTCCAGTGTTTATCGATGCATCAGGCTACTACCGCGCAAACAAGCGCGATGTCGAAAAAGACTGCGCCGCGCTCATCGATTATTTGGAACCTGGCTACCTGGATTTTTGCGACTGGGGTCCTTTTATTTGGTGTCTGTATGCGCTCGCCCTTTCATGCCGCACCCGAGCAGCCGTGGTGCTACCCGCCGATTATCTTGATAAAGCTGAGCAAGCACGCACGATTTTGATACGCGAAGGACTCGTCGAGAGCATCGTTTATTTACCGTTTTCCGAACCCATGCGCCATATGACGAGCGCGCTTCTCATAATGTCTACGGGAAATCGCAGCGTAGCATTTCGCAGCGTAATCGAATCCGGACCGCGCTTTCAATATGCAACTAGAGTATCGTATCGTTCCGATATCGCCCTTGCTATCTCCCCCGACTGGGCTCGCATTGATACAAATACGCCCAGATCGACGCCTATCGAAACGACCACTTTTACCACACGTGAGTTGCTCCTACATCGCGCAGCCCTCTCAAAAGGCAAAATCAGCCTCATCGCCATCACCCGAAACTACAGTGCCAAGCTCGGTGACGCTTTTACGCGAGTCGCCCCATTCATGCCCCGCGAGAGCACGACATCGAACGATATTGACGCTGTTGAAGTGCGCCGTATTTCGTCTCAAGATTTTCAAGACGGCAACCTTCTGCCTGTAGATGCTGCAGAGAGTGCAAATGGGTCGGACTCTAAATACGTAAAAGTGGACCCCAGCGTTCTCGATCGCTATGAACTCCGCGCGGGCGATATCGTCATGCCGCGTATGCTGGGTCGCTCTGGCGCATCCAACCTGCTCGTCGTCAGCGCCGCAGACGCAAAGCAGCACTTGGTTGCTTCACATAACACCACCGTCATTCGCCCGTCATTCCAAACAATGACCGAAGAGGAACGCGTAGTGTTTTCGGAGATAATCGTTGGATACCTTACCGAAGGCCATGGGGCACAGCTGCTTCAAGCATTAACCGAAGCAGCCAGGATGCGCGCTATTCGTCCTTCTGATCTGTTCGAAATTGAAGTTCCGGCGGCGCTTGACCCGCGCACGCGCGAGTACAGCGAATCCATCAATCGCTTTGCCGAGGTCGTAAAGGCAAAGAAACAAGCCGAGGCCGCTGTCGCCCAAGCCCAGCGCAACCTCGAAGCCGCAAAAAAGGCCGTCACTCAGGTGATCGACCAAGCCTGCGAGTAAAACAGATACAGCAGAAACGCCCCAAGTCGGCGGCAGGACCACCTCCCGCCGCCGGCTTAGTTATCTGGGCTACTCCCATCTCATGGTTTGAGGATTCCATTTGCACACATTCATCGAATGATCAAAGCATGGCGTATATAACCGATTGACGACCTCTTCCGCCCCGGCAATATTCCCCGCGAGCTCAAGAACTCCCGCCTGCCTCGCCATCTTTGCGTACTGCGCAGAGCCATTTTGCTTCCACCAAAGAGGCGCTACGAACTCTTTCGGCATTGCTATCTTGCGAGCAGACGCTTCCTTCTCAACTCTCTCAGCGAGCGTTACCCCATCGACGGAGCAAGTTTTCGCGTACACCAAGATGTCGACGATGTCCTTGATTCGCGAAGATGCTCGACCGTCGTGCAGCTCTATCATTGCGAGCAATTTATCTGCAAGGGCGCTCTCCACTCGACATACCCGATAGTCGCAAACCAGGAGCCCCTCGATATCCAAACGATCGACCGGTGCAAGAATTTCAGGCTCAAGTCCCCGCACTTCATCAACTACCAAGTCAATTGAGATTGGTTGTAGCTTTTTGGTTCCCATAAAGGGAGTAAACCACACCTTCGTACCACATCGATACTCATCCTCCGCTTTAATTTGCTCCGCGCGATCAAAGACAAATGAAACGAAATCGTTTAGGTCAATCGAAGCCGCCTGCACCAGATCGGCAATAGCTTCTTCGAGACTTTCCTCTTGAGCGACCAAGTCAATATCTCTTGTAACACGCGCATCGAGCGTTCGCGCCAGGACACTTTGGCCGCCCTTGAGCACGAAGCGGCTATCGTCTCCCTTAAAAACGCGGCACAAAAGACGGTGAAAGTAGAAACCAGCGATCGCCCGATTAGTATCCATCGGCGACTGCCTTGCGGCATTCCTAACAGCCATCTCCAATGCGGCAGGCGTCTTGTACTTCACCATGTCCTCCGTTTCGCGTTAGTCATTCAGCACCATCAGCAGAGGCATCATTAGCTCACGGCGCTTGGCGGTTTTAGAGTTCTCTTCTGCAAGTTCTTTCAGCCGCTGTGTATTGAGCCCACGCTCGAGTGCGTCGTGATAGGCATCGATAATTAATGAGGGGTCCTCGCGATCGAGGCAAAGATCAACAAGTGTGCGCTCGGGTTTGGTCACCGGCAGGCCGTCGAGCCAAACGATATCCTGCTCAACAATCTCGCGCTTTGCAAAAGAAAGGGATTCGTATCTTGTATTGATGCGCGTAGGCGCGGTCATCCTGTAGGGGGACAGATAGAAATCGCCCATTTGCTGTAGCTTCGCCGCGGTCGTACCGCTCACGGCGATGCCGTCCCACTGACGTTTTCTCTCCCACGCGCAAAGGGAAGGATTGGTGAGCTTCCAAAGAGCATTGAGCTCGTCGGTGTCTCGGCGCTGCGTGCCAGACATCCGGTAGGCGCCGTGGCATATCCGTTCAAGACGCCCCACACGGCATGAGTGCGCCAGTGCATCTCGAGAGATGTCCATGCGAGCCGCCTGGGCCGTGGTAAACACGCCCTCGCTCTCGGAAAGCTCGCTTATCGCCGTTATGTTACTAAAGTACTTCATGTTTCAATTGTAGGATATTTTCATACTTTTGCAACGTAATTATGATTTCATATGATCAGCGCACCTTGTTTTTCCCACTACTGCCGCCGCTTTGCCGTCGGTACGCCGCTCCTCCCCATCGAGGTCTAATACCTTTCCCGCGAAGTGAACGTCTGTTTTTGGACCCCTGAAGCATCCGCATTTTTCGACGGCAAAATCGCAGGATTCTGTCATCAAAATCGCAGGAAACCGCGCCCTTAAAGTGTCGATGCTTCGGGGGTCCGATTTTGCTCGTTCACTTCTCGGGAAAAGTATTAGACCTCACCATTAGCCGCCTCAAAGATCCGACCGCCCCTCCCCCATCGCCGCGCAAAACCGGCCATCCCCGCCCTCGCCAGCCCCCACCGCCACCCAAAAACTCATCCAACATTAATCTTGGCTCAAGAATCGCTTAATCTATAACCTGCACTATAGAGTTCGACCAAGGGCGGGGCGGCGCCGCGCAACGCAGGCCACCGAACGCAACGCTCGCGCCCGGGCAGATCGCCCGGCGTCGCGCCCATCGAACGAAAGGACAGGTCATGGACGACCTCGAAAAAGTTGAAACCATCCGCACCAAGTGCAACGTGAGCTACACCGACGCCAAAGCCGCGCTCGACGCCGCCGACGGCAACGTTCTGGACGCCATCATTTGGCTCGAGTCGCAGGGCAAGACCCAGACCACGTCGGCGCACGCCGCCACCGAGCCCGAGTCGGTCGATGAGCCCTCGGCCGAGATGGTCGCTGCGCAGGTCGCCTACGAAAAGTCGAGTGAAAAGACCGACTTCTCCAAGAAGATGGACAGCGTGTGGGAGTACCTCAAAAAGCTCTTCCGCCTGAGCCTGGAGACCAAGTTTGTCGCTACGCGCCGCGACGCCATCATCCTCAACATTCCCATCCTGATCCCCATCGTCGCCCTGTTTGCCTGGGGCGCCACGATATGGCTGATGCTGCTCGGCCTGTTTTTTGGCATGCGGTACCGCATCGATAGCGACGGCGACGTGCCCGGCAGTATCAACAACCTGATGGATCACGCCGCCGACGCCGCGGACGGCATCAAGCAGAATCTGAACAACGACAAGTAATCGCAGATGGGGGCACGTATGGCACGAATCCTGATCGTAGAGGACGAGGAGAAAATCGCCCGCTTTGTGACGCTCGAGCTGGAGCACGAGGGCTACCAAGTGGAGCACGCCGCCGACGGCCGCACCGCCGTGAACCTGGCGCTGGGGCGCGACTACGACTTGATTCTGCTCGATGTGCTGTTGCCGCAGCTCAACGGTATGGAGGTGCTGCGGCGCATCCGCAAGCGCAAGGATGTGCCGGTGATCATGGTCACTGCGCGCGATGCCGTGATGGACAAGGTTGCCGGGCTCGATGCCGGCGCCGACGATTACCTGACCAAGCCGTTTGCGATTGAGGAGCTGTTCGCACGGATCCGCGTGGCGCTGAAGCGCGCGGAGGCCGTGCGGGCGGCTTCGGGCGTTGGTGGTTCCGGCGCCGGGGCG